>NZ_JBQEOI010000034.1:0-29471 GCF_052045125.1 Paracoccus sp. 22332 | reverse complement strand
GCCCTCCCTGCTGCCGCAGAAAGGGAAAGGGTGGACGACTTTTACGCCGCCCGCAGCAGCTCCATGCCGCCGCTTCCGTGGACTAGTTTCTCACCGCCGTTCTCACACGTCCGAATAGTCGCCCTTGTGGGTGACCGGAACGGTCCCGGCGTGCAATTCCTCGATCCCCGTGTTGCGCACACAGATCATCGCCATCAGTTTCGCCAGCTGGGCAGCGATGCGCTCCTCGTCGGCCGGTTTCATCGTTCCGACCTCTTTGAATCGTCCGACTGCTTCACGAACAATTCGGCGAGAGCCGCCTCCGCTCGGGCCAGTCCGACTTCCGTTAGGGCCAGCGATTTCGCCTTGCCTATGGGATCGTGGATAAGCCCCTTGGCGTGCAGCCGGTCGGTGATCGACCAGTCGATCCCTTTCCAGACTCGATTGCCGTCATGCAGCGTCAGGCTGAGGATCGCCAGCGCCGCGTCGTCGAGCTTGTCGGTGTCGAGGTCTGGTTCCGCCATTCATAGCCTCCGTCACCGACAGGATGCCGTCGTCGCAGGAAATTCTCAATGGCGGAAGGGATTTGCGAGGCTGGATTGAGAAAGAACGGGTTGGATTTCTGTTCCTTTCCACAAACGCCACTGGCATCAAAGTGTTCAGGTGGCGCGAGGAACTGTCCCTATACTTTCAATGGGTTACAGGCTCTACACCGAATGCGCGCAGTCGAGAGGTCCAGAGAATATCGGCCCTGAGAGACCGCTTCCGGGCCTCCCGGCATCGCGGCCAGTGCTCAGCCCCACCCGCATAACCCTCGAAAATAACGAGAAAACCCGGCCGGAGCCGTATCGGGAGAACGCTTTCGCGAGGGCAAGTGGCGGAGTGGAAGGGATTCGAACCCTCGAGACGGTTTCCCGCCTGCACCCTTAGCAGGGGTGTGCCTTCGACCACTCGGCCACCACTCCGCCGGCCGGTATAGGGGCGGGCCTGGTCAGTGACAAGGGCTTTTTCGCCGCCCGTCAGCCCTTGCGCCGGAAGGTGGCATAATGGGGCAAACGCCCCTCCCGCAAGGCCTTTTGCTCGTATCGGGTGCTGATCCAGTCGTCCCAGGCCTCGGGAGTTTCGGCCACCAGGTCGAAGCCCGCCGGGGGCACCTCTTCCAGCGTCTGGCGCATATAGTCAGGGATATCGGTTGCCACGCGGAACTCGGCGCCGGGCTGCATCACGCGGGCAAGCGGGATCAGATGTTCGGGCGTCACGAAGCGGCGGCGGTGGTGGCGGGCCTTCGGCCAGGGATCGGGATAGTTCAGGAAGGCCCGGCTGATCGAGGCGTCGGGCAGAACGTCCATCAGGTCGCGCGCATCACCCGGATGCACGCTGACATTGCTGACGCCCGCGTTGCGGATCTTGCCAAGCAGCATGGCCACGCCGTTGATGAACGGCTCGCAGCCGATGATGCCGATCTCGAGATAACGGGCGGCCATGTGGACCATGTGTTCGCCGCCGCCGAAACCGACCTCCAGCCAGATCGGCCGGTCGTCGCCGAAGATCGCCGCCGGGTCGATGGGGCGGCGGTCGGGATTGTCCTGCACGGTAATGCCGCGCGGACGCAGATCGCCCAGATCCTCGGACAGATAGCCCTTCTGGCTTTGCCGCAGGGTCTTGCCGTGCCGCCGGCCATAGAAGTTGCGGCGCGGCGGGTTCGGATCGAAGGGTGTCTTGGGCGTATCGGACATGGGTTGGGGGATTGCACCGGCGCGGATGCCGGGTCAAGCCCCCCTGCCCGGCGCTATTCCCCCATCAACCGGCTGATGATGACCGTCACTTCGGGCTTCTTGCCGATCTCCTCCATGGCGACCTGGCGGGTGATCTTGCGGATCGCCTCGTCCATCTTGGCGTCGTCGCGGACCACGCGGCTGTCCGCGCCTTCCAGGAATTCGGCCAGTTCGCCCTCGATATGGCTGCCCAGGTCGTTGCCGCCCCTGGTGCGGCCGGGAAGGCCCATCAGTTCCACCCAGGCGTCGGGCAGGACGTTGTCGTCCTCGTCCACGATCACGCTGACCAGGGCATGGCCGTTCAGCGCCATGCGGATGCGGTCGCGCACCACGCCGTCCATCGCGCCGATCAGGACGGTGCCGTCCAGATACAGCCGCCCGGTTTCCACCTGATCCACGATCCGGGGCGCGTCGCCGGTCAGATCCAGCATGGTGCCGTTGGTCGCGATCTCGGCCGCGATGCCCTTGCCGCGCGCCAGCATCACATGTTCCCGCAGATGCAGATGTTCGCCGTGCATGGGGATCACGATCTCGGGCTTCAGCAACTCGTGCAGGGCCTCGATATCGGGGCGGTTGGCGTGGCCCGAGACGTGGTAAAGCCCGTCATCGGCATCAAAGACATCGACGCCCAGTTCGCTCAGCGCGTTCATGATCCGCCCGACCGAGCGTTCGTTGCCGGGAATCGTCTTCGAGCTGAACAGGAAGCTGTCGCCTTCCTTCAACGCCAGGCCCAAGTAACGGCCACGGGACAGTTGCGCGCTGGCGGCGCGGCGTTCGCCCTGGCTGCCGGTCGCCAGCAGCATCACCTGGCTGCGGGGCAGGCTTGCGGCTTCCTCGGGTCCGATTGTGTCGGGGAAATCGGTCAGCACGCCGGTTTCCAGGCCGACCGCCACCATCTTGCGCATGGCGCGACCCAGCAGGCAGACCTTGCGGCCTCCGGAGATGGCGGCGTCCGACAGCGTTTTCAGGCGCGCGATGTTGCTGGCGAAGGTGGTGGCGACGACCAGGTTCTTCTGCGCCATCACCCATTCCAGGATCGGGTTGGCCAGCACGGCCTCGGACCGGCCGGGATGGGTCGAGAAGATGTTGGTGCTGTCGCAGGCCAGAACCTTGATGCCCCGACCCTCGGCCGCGATGTCGTGCCACAGGATCGGGTCGAAAGCATCACCCACCACCGGGGTGCCGTCCAGCTTGAAATCGCCGGTATGCAGCACCCGGCCCGCCGGCGTGTCGATGATCAGCGCCGCGCTTTCGGGGATCGAGTGACTCACCGGCACGAACTGCACGGTGAAGGGGCCGACCTGCGTCACCTCGGGGCGGGCGCCGGTGATGTTGACGGCAGAGGCGGGGTGGCCCTGTTCCTCCAGCTTCAGGCGAACCAGGGCGCCGGTGAACTGGCGGGCATAGATCGGCACGTTCAGGCGGCCATACAGATGACCCACCGCGCCCAGGTGATCCTCGTGCCCGTGGGTGATGAAGATCGCCTCCAGCCGGTCGCGGTTCTGTTCAAGCCAGGTCAGATCGGGCATGATCAGGTCGATGCCGGGGCTGCCGTCCATGTCGCCGAAGCTGACCCCCAGATCGACCAGGATCAGCCGTTCGCGCCCCGGCGAGCCGTAGCCATAGACATAGGCATTCATGCCGATTTCGCCCGCGCCGCCCAGCGGCAGATAGATCAGGCGGTCAGCCATTGCCCATCTCCTTGTTGTAATCGTGTATGAGCCGCAGCCCGTGCATCGTCAGATCGTCTTCGATTGCGTCGAACAGGTCAAACCCTTGATCGAACAGCGGCGCAAGCCCCCCCGTGGCGATCACCTTCATCGGGCGGTCCCGTTCGGCGCGAATCTGGCGCACCACGCCGTCGACCAGCCCGATATAGCCCCAGAAGATCCCCGACTGAATGCAGGCCACGGTATTGGTGCCGATCACTTTGGCGGGCATGGTCACGTCGACATGCGGCAGGCTGGCCGCACCCATGTGCAACGCCTCGAGCGACAGGTTCACCCCCGGCGCGATCACCCCGCCGATATAGGCGCCGTCCACATCCACCACGTCGAAGGTGGTGGCAGTGCCGAAATCGACCACGATCAGGTCCGGGCCGTGCCGGTCGAAGGCGCTGAGCGTATTGACCAGCCGGTCGGGTCCGACCACCGTGCCGCTGTCCACGCGCGGCGCGACCGGCAGCAGGCAGTCGGGCTTGCCCACCACCAGCGGGCGGGTGTCGAAATAGCGATTGCACAGGACGCGCAGGTTGAAGACCACGCGCGGCGCGGTCGAGCTGATGATGCAGGCATTGATGTCCAGTTCGAACTTCTGACCTGCGATCAGAGTGGATAACCAGACGAAATATTCGTCCGCCGTGCGGCGGTGATCGGTCGAGATGCGCCAGTGGGACAGGAACTTCTCGCCGTTCCAGATGGAAAAGACGGTGTTTGTATTGCCAGTGTCGATGCACAGCAGCATGGGTCAGACCCCGGTGAAATAGATATCGGCGGCGGGGATCGCCTGCCTTCCGCGGGGCCCGGTCAGGATCAGGGCGCCGGTCTCGTCGATCCCCTCGAAGCGGCCGGTCGCCTCGGCCGTGCCGGTGCGGGCGGTGATCGTTTCACCGATCCGCGCGGCGCGGGCCAGCCAGGCGGCGCGGATCGGCGCAAAGCCGAAATCGCGCATCTGTCGCGACCAGCCGTCGAAGGACACGGCCAGGGCGGTCAGGAAATCGTCCGGGGTAACGGACAGCCCGGTTTCGCCTTGCAGGCTGACGGGCCGGACCGCGCCCGGTTCGACCGCCTCGGGCGCGGCGGCCAGATTGACGCCGATGCCGATCACCAGGGCCTGGATGGTCCCGCCCGACCCCATGCTTTCCAGCAGAATGCCCGAAAGCTTGCCGCCGTTCAGCAGCACGTCGTTGGGCCACTTCAACGCAAGATTCAACTGCGGCCCGCACAGCGCACGCAGCGCGTCATGGACGGCAAGCGCCGCCACAAAGGACAGCCGCGCCGCATCCGCCGGGCCGCCCTGAGGCCGCAGGATCAGCGAGGCCGCGAAATTTCCGGGGGGATCGGTCCAGGCCCTGCCCCGCCGGCCCCGACCGGCGGTCTGCTGGCGGGCCATGATCCAGGCCGGGCCGGACAGCCCCGGCGCCAGGCGCATCGCCTCGGCATTGGTGCTGTCCACACGGTCGAGGACATGGCGCGCCACGCCCTCGGGCCAGGCGTCAAGGGCAGGGTTACTCAACAGCCGGGGACTCGACTGCCGCCTGGGCGACCGGCGCGCCGACCAGAGATTCCGCCGCCCGTGCCGCCGCGGTATCAAGACCCCACATCGACACGGCGCCGATCAGCAGCAGCGCCGCCGGAATCACCAGGGCCAGATACTGCACCCCGCCCATGCGGCTTTCCACGCCTTCGGATTCGGCTCCGAAGAACATGTAATAGACGATGCGCAGGTAATAGAACGCCCCGATCACCGATGCGATGACGCCCAGGATCGCCAGCCAGGACATTCCCGCCTGCACCGCCGCGCCCAGCACCCCGAACTTGGCGAAGAAGCCCAGGAAAGGCGGAACGCCGGCCAGGCTGAACATCAGGAACAGGACCGCGAAGGCCTTGACGGGCTCGGCCTGGGCAAAGCGGTTCAGGCTTTGCAGGTCGGTGATCGGGCGGCCGTCGCGTTCCAGCGACAGGATGAAGGCGAAGCTGCCGACGTTCATCACCGCATAGATCGCCATATACAGCAGCATCGCCTGCACGCCATAAGCCGTCCCGGCGGCCAGGCCGACCAGGGCAAAGCCCATATGCGCGATGGACGAATAGGCCATCAGCCGCTTGATATTGCGCTGCCCGATCCCCGCGATGGAGCCCAGGAACATCGACATCACCGCAAGCGCCGCGACGATCTGGCCCCAGTCGCCCGGCACGTTGCCGAACGCCTCGTACATCAGGCGGGCGATCAGGGCCATGGCGGCGACCTTCGGCGCGGTGGCGAAGAAAGCCGTCACCGGGGTCGGCGCGCCTTCATAGACATCGGGCGTCCACATGTGGAAGGGCACGGCCGAGACCTTGAAGGCCAACCCGACCAGCAGGAACACCATCCCGAACAGCAGGCCCAGCGACAGCTGCCCGCCGACCACCACCTGCACGATCCCCGCAAAGCCGGTCGTCCCCGAGAAGCCATAGACCAGCGATGCGCCGTACAGCAGCATCCCCGAGGACAACGATCCCAAGACGAAATACTTCAGACCGGCCTCGGACGACTTCACGCTGTCGCGGCGCATCGCGGCGGCGACGTAAAGGGCCAGCGATTGCAGTTCCAGGCCCATGTACAGCGACAGAAGATCGCTGGCCGAAACCATCAGCATCATGCCGACGGAGGCAAGCGCGATCAGGATCGGGAATTCGAACCGCATCATCCGGTTGCGTTCCAGGTAATCCGCGCTCATCGCCAGGACGGCGGCGGCAGAGACCAGGATCGTCACCTTGGCGAAGCGGGCGAAGGCGTCGTCGGTGAACATGCCGAAGAACGCTACCTGCGCCGGGCGGTCGGCAAAGCCGACATACAGCCCGACCGCCAGCAATGCCGCGACCGTGGCCCACAGGATCGGACGCGCGATGGCATCCTTGCCCAGATAGGCCCCGGCCATCAGCGCCCCCAGGGCATAGATCGCCAGCACAAGCTCTGGCAGGATGGTCGAGAAATCGAGCGCGGTCATCGTGCTTACCTCAATGGCTGGCGTCGGCCGGGGCCGCCTGCGCGGTCACGGCCAGCCCGTCGCGCGGCTCAACCGGCAGGGCCTCGTGATAGTTGACCAGCAGCGCCTGGACGGCGGGGCCGGTGATGTCGGTGACGGCGCGCGGATAGACGCCCAGGAACAGCGTCATGACGATCAGCGGCGCGAAGATCCACTTCTCGCGCGGGGTCATGTCGGTGATGGTCTTCAGGCTTTCCTTGATCAGCGCGCCCAGCGTCACCCGGCGATACAGCCACAGCGCATAGCCCGCCGACAGGATCACCCCGGTCGCGGCGACGAAGGCCACCCAGGTATTGGCCTTGAAGGTGCCCATCAGGGTCAGGAACTCGCCCACGAAGCCCGAGGTGCCGGGCAGGCCCACGTTGGCCATGGTGAAGAACATGAAGACCAGGGCATAGACCGGCATCCTGTTGACCAGCCCGCCATAGGCGTCGATTTCCCGCGTGTGCATCCGGTCGTAGATCACGCCCACCGCCAGGAACAGCGCGCCCGAGATGAAGCCGTGCGACAGCATCTGGAAGATCGCCCCGTCCAGCCCCTGCTGGTTGGCGGCAAAGATGCCCATCGTCACATATCCCATATGCGCGACCGAGGAATAGGCGATCAGCTTCTTCATGTCGGTCTGCGCCAGCGCCACAAGCGAGGTATAGACGATGGCGATGGCCGACATCCAGAAGACCAGCGGTTGCAGCATCTCGCTGGCGACGGGGAACATGGGCAGGCTGAAGCGCAGGAAGCCATAGCCGCCCATCTTCAGCAGCACGGCGGCCAGCACCACCGACCCGGCGGTCGGCGCCTGGACGTGGGCGTCGGGCAGCCAGGTATGGACCGGCCACATCGGCATCTTGACCGCGAAGCTGGCGAAGAACGCCAGGAACAGCAGCGTCTGCATGCCGCCGACCACGGTGATGCCCAGCACGCGCATCGTGTCCGACGGGAAGTCGAAGGCCAGCAGCTGCGCGATGTCGGTGGTGCCCGCCGTGCGCGCCATGGCGATCATCGCCACCAGCATCAGCACCGAGCCGAGGAAGGTATAGAGGAAGAACTTGAACGACGCATAGATGCGGTTCACGCCACCCCAGATGCCGATGATCAGGAACATCGGGATCAGCCCTGCCTCGAAGAACAGGTAGAACAGGATCAGGTCCAGCGCCGTGAACACGCCGATCATCAGCCCTTCCAGCACCAGGAAGGCGATCATGTATTCCTTGACGCGGGTCTTCACATCCCAGGTGGACAGGATCGTCAGCGGCATCAGGAAGGTCGTCAGCAGCACGAACAGGACCGAGATCCCGTCGACGCCCATCCGGTAGCGCAGGCCCATGATCCAGGGATGATCCTCGACGAACTGGAAGCCGGTATCCGCCGGATCGAAGCCCGCCAGCACGAACAGCGAGATCAGGAAGGTCGCCGTGGTCGCGATCAGCGCCAGCCATTTGGCGTTGCGCTGCGCGGCCTCGTCCTCTCCGCGCAGGAACAGGGCCAGGATCCCCGCCGCGACGATGGGCAGGAAGGTGATGATCGAAAGAAGGTTCGTCATGTCAGTGCGCGCCCCGCGTCATCACCCAGATCAGCAAGCCCACGATGCCGATGACCATCGCGAAGGCATAATGGAACAGATAGCCCGACTGAACGCGTCCGGCGAAGCGGGTCAGGCGCGGGATCAGCCCCAACGCCACCCCGTTGATGGCGCCGTCGATAACCGCCCCGTCGCCGCCCGTCCACAGCTTGCGGCCGATCCACAGTGCGGGCCGGACGAAGATGAAGTGATAGACCTCGTCGAAATACCACTTGTTCAGCAGGAACCGATACAGCGCGGGCTGCTGCGCCGCCAGTCTCGCGGGCGCATTGGGATAGCGGATATACATCAGCCAGGACAGGCCAAGCCCGATCAGCATCGCCACGAAGGGCGACAGCTTCACCCAGACGGGGACCGAATGGGCGTCGTGCATGACGTGGTTGTCGGACCGCATGAAGATCGCGCCGCGTTCGAACCCGGCAAGCGCCGCGTGGCCGTCGGCCGCGGTATCCTCGGCCGGGTCGCTGGCGGCGCCGGCGGCGGCATGGGTCGCCGCGCCCGCAGGTTCGCCATGCGGCGCCTCGGCCACGGCGCCGTCAAGCGCCTCGCCATGGCCGCCCTCGGCCTGTTCATGGGCGGCTTCGGGAAGGCCGAAGAACCGCTGCACGTTGTCGCCGAAGAAGGCGCTGTACCAGATCATGCCCGCGAAAATCGCGCCCAGGGCCAGGATGCCCAGCGGCACGGTCATCACCGGCGGGCTTTCATGGGCATGGTGATGCGCGTGCAGCGGATCATGATGGCCATGATCGTCATGGCCGTGGGTGTCGTGGCCGTGGCCATGCGCCGCCATTGGCTGCACTTCCTCCTCGGCCTTGATCTCGGCGTCCCAGACCTTTTGCGGACGCGGCGCGCCCCAGAAGGTCAGGAACATCAGCCGCCAGCTATAGAAGCTGGTCATCAGCGCCGCGATCACCAACAGCCAGAAGGCATAGCCCACGCCCGAGGCATAGGCGCTTTCGATCACGGCGTCCTTGGACAGGAAGCCCGCGAAGCCGATATGGGTCAGCGGAATGCCGACGCCGGTGATGGCCAGCGTGCCGATCAGCATGGCGGCGAAGGTCAGGGGGATCTTCTTGCGCAGCCCGCCATAGTTCCGCATATCCTGTTCATGGTGCATGGCGTGGATCACCGAACCCGCGCCCAGGAACAGCATGGCCTTGAAGAAGGCATGCGTGAACAGGTGGAACATGGCCACCGAATAGACGCCGACGCCTGCTGCCACGAACATATAACCCAGCTGCGAACAGGTCGAATAGGCGATCACGCGCTTGATGTCGTTCTGCACCAGGCCCACGGTCGCGGCGAAGAAGGCGGTCGAGGCGCCGATGATCGTCACGAACATCTTGGCCTCGGGCGCGAATTCGAACAGCGGCGACATGCGGCAGACCAGGAACACGCCCGCCGTCACCATGGTCGCGGCGTGGATCAGCGCCGACACCGGGGTCGGGCCTTCCATCGCGTCCGGCAGCCAGGTGTGCAGGAAAAGCTGCGCCGATTTGCCCATGGCGCCGATGAACAGCAGGAAGGCCAGCAGGTTCGCCGCGTTCCAGTCGGCCCACAGGAAATGCATCTGCGCCTGCGCCAGTTCGTCAACCTGGGCGAAGATCGCGTCGAACTGGATGGAGCCGGTCATCCACCACAACCCGAAGATCCCAAGCAGGAAGCCGAAATCGCCGACCCGGTTCACGATGAAGGCCTTCATCGCCGCCGCGTTGGCCGAAGGCTTGCGGTAATAGAAGCCGATCAGCAGATAGGACGCGACGCCCACGCCCTCCCATCCGAAGAACATCTGCAGCAGGTTGTCCGCCGTCACCAGCATCAGCATGGCGAAGGTGAAGAAGGACAAATAGGCGAAGAACCGCGCCTTGTAATGCTCGTGATGGGTCCAGTTGTCGTCATGGGCCATGTAGCCCATCGAATACAGGTGGACGAGCGCCGAGACCGAGGTCACGACGATCAGCATGATCGCGGTCAGCCGGTCCAGCCGGATCGCCCATTCGCTGCTGAAATCGCCCGAGACGACCCAGTCCAGCACCGGGATATGCTGCGTCTCGCCCGAGAAGGTCGTGAAGACGATCCAGGAAAACAGCGCCGCCGCGAACAGGATGCCCGTGGTCAGCAGTTGCGCGGCCTTTTCCCCGATCACGCGCCAGCCGAAACCGGCGATCAGCGCGCCCAGAAGGGGCGCGAACAGGATGAATTGCACCATGACCGCTTACCCCTTCATCACGTTGACATCGTCAACCGCGATGGACCCACGGTTGCGGAAGAACACCACCAGGATCGCCAGACCGATCGCGGCCTCGGCCGCCGCTACGGTCAGGATGAACATGGTGAAGACCTGCCCCGCCAGATCGCCCAGATGGGCCGAGAAGGCGACGAAATTGATGTTGACCGACAAGAGGATCAGTTCGATCGACATCAGAATGACGATGACGTTCTTGCGGTTCACGAAGATGCCGAAGATCCCGGCGACGAACAGAATCGCCCCCACGACAAGGTAATGTGTCAATCCGATCATCGTCTTACGTCCCTCCGGGTCGTTACCCGTTGAAATATTCAGTCCGCAGCGGGGCCTTACAGCCCCTGCCCCGGTTTCACGTCGCGCAGTTCCATGGCCTTGGCCGGGTCGCGATACATCTGTTCCAGCACGTCCTGGCGCTTGATGTCGCGGCGGTGGCGCATGGTCAGGGTGATCGCGCCGATCATCGCGACCAGCAGGATCAGCCCGGCGATCTGGAACGGCAGCAGATAGCGGTCATACAGGATCGTGCCGATGGCGTTGGTGTTCAGAGTGTGATCCAGGATCGGCGCGGTCCGCAGCCCCTGGGCCTGGTCCGAAATCTCCCACCCGCCGAAGGCGACCGTCAGCAGAGCCAGCAGCACCAGGGCGATCAGCGCCGCCAGCGGCAGATAGCCCGCCAATTCGCCGCCAAGCTGGGCGAAATCCACGTCCAGCATCATCACGACGAACAGGAACAGCACCGCCACGGCCCCGACATAGACGATCACCAGCAGCATCGCCACGAACTCGGCGCCTTGCAGCACGAACAGCCCGGCGGCCGAGATGAAGGCCAGGATCAGCCACAGAACCGAATGAACCGGGTTCCTGGACAGCACCACCATGAAGCCCGCCGTGCAGACCGAGATGGCGAACAGATAAAAGGCGAAGGTGATCATTCGGCCTGTTTCCCCTCATGTTCGGCGAAGACGCCCTGGGCGATCTCCAGAGCCTTCTGCATCGCCGGGATGCCGCCGAACATCCCCATCTGATAGATGACCTCGGCCACCTCGCGCGCGGTGGCGCCTGCGGCGATGGCGTGGCGGATGGTCAGGCGCAGTTGCGGTTCGGCATGGGCGCCCTGGACGGTCAGCGCGGCCACCGTGACCAGCAGGCGCGTCTTGGCGTCCAGCCCGTCGCGGTTGAAGGTGCGCCCGAACCACATCTCCAGCATGTCCGCCGGCATGGTCGGGATCATCTTCTCGAACGCGCGGGGGTCGAAGGTTTCCAGCGCAGGGTTGAACGCACGGGCCATTTCCTGGCCCGACTGCATCATCTGCTGGAACAGCTTGGTGAAGGCGTCGCTCATCTGTAGGGCGCGTCGATGGCTAGGTTGCGGGCGATCTCGGCTTCCCAGCGGGCGCCGTTGTCCAACAGCTTCTGCTTGTCGTAGAACAGTTCCTCGCGTGTCTCGGTCGCGAACTCGAAGTTCGGGCCTTCGACGATGGCATCGACCGGGCAGGCTTCCTGGCAGAAGCCGCAATAGATGCATTTGGTCATGTCGATGTCGTAACGCGTGGTGCGTCGGCTGCCGTCCTCGCGCGGCTCGGCGTCGATGGTGATCGCCTGGGCCGGACAGATCGCCTCGCACAGCTTGCAGGCGATGCAGCGTTCCTCGCCGTTGGGATAGCGGCGCAGCGCGTGTTCGCCCCGGAAGCGCGGCGACAGCGGCCCCTTTTCATGGGGATAGTTGATGGTCGGCTTGGGCGCGAAGAAATACCGGACCCCCAGGCCGAAGCCCTTGAGGAAATCCACCATCAGGAAATACTTGGTGGCGCGGGCGATGTCGAAGGCCATCAGAATTCTTCCCCTTGCTTGGGCGCGGCGAAGCGGTCGAACGCCGCCACATAGTCGCGGACCCTGGCGCCGTCACGGGACTGTCCGGCACTATCCAGATTGTTGGCCAGGAAATGCGCGAACTCGACCTTGTCGGTTTCCGACGCATTTGCCAGCACTTCGGCGATCTTGTTCGAATATGCCATCGCTTATGCCCCCGCCCAGCGTGCCCAGAAGGAACCAAACACCTCGAACCGCGCTAGGAAGGCGATCAGCACGACCCAGCCCAGCGACAGCGGCAGGAACACCTTCCAGCCGATCCGCATCAACTGGTCATAGCGGTAGCGCGGCACGATGGCCTTCACCATGGCGAACATCCAGAACCAGAAGACCATCTTCAGGAACATCCAGATCGCGCCGTCGGGAATGCCGGGGATCGGCGACAGCCAGCCGCCGAAGAACAGCAGGCTGATCAGCGCGCACATCAGCCAGATGGCAATGTATTCGCCCGCCATGAACAGCAGATAGGGGGTCGAGGAATATTCGACCATGAAGCCCGCGACCAGTTCCGATTCCGCCTCGGCCAGGTCGAAGGGCGGACGGTTGGTTTCGGCCAGGGCCGAGACAAAGAACAGCACCAGCATCGGGAAATGCGGCAGCCAGTACCAGGACAGCAGCCCCGCGCCCGCCTGAGCCTCGACGATGGCGCTGATGTTCATCGACCCGGTCGAGATGATGACGCCGATGATGATCAGGCCCAGGCTGACCTCGTAGCTGATCATCTGCGCCGCCGCGCGCAGCGACGACAGGAACGGGTATTTCGAATTCGACGCCCAGCCGCCCATGATCACCCCGTACACCTCCAGCGAGGAGACGGCGAAGATGAACAGGATGCCCACGTTGATGTCGGCCATCACCCAGCCGGGCGCGAAGGGAATCGCCACGAAGGCCAGCAGCGCCAGGGTCATCGACAGGAAGGGCGCCAGGAAGAAGACGAACTTGTCCGCCCCGGCGGGGATGACGATTTCCTTCAACACGTATTTCAGCGCGTCGGCAAAGGTTTGCAGCAGGCCCCAGGGCCCGACCACGTTCGGGCCGCGCCGCATCTGCACGGCGGCCCAGATCTTGCGGTCGCCATAGACCAGAAAGATCAGCGACAGCATGACGAAGGCGATCACCGCCAAACCCTGCGCCAGCAGCAGGATCGCCATACCCAGAGAGGATGCCCAGAATTCAGCCATGCCCGTCCCTATCCGATTACGCGGCGGGAATGCCGCGCGCCTTGCATTCGCGCAAGGTGTCTTCCGTTTCCATCACCCGCAGGCCCATCGGCTTCTGATCCGACAGCGTGAACGCGGCCCCGATCCTCAGCTTGCCGTCGCGTGTGTCTTGCAGCGTGCGCACATGGCGTCCGTATGGCTCGCCATTCCGCTTGGCCCAGCCTGCCAACGCGCAGGTGGCATACGAGAAGGCGATATCGGCGTCCACCCCTTCACGCAAGTTCGCCGTCACCTCGACCAGGTCGGCCGATCCCTTGGGATCCAGCGATGCCACGCGGGCGCCCAGGAAATCCTGCGGGTCGACCGTGGTCCCGTCGGCCCAGGCAGGCAGGGCGGGCTGGCTGCGGGCCGCGAATTCCTCCAGGGCCTTTTCCTGCGCGGTCTGGCGCGGCGGCAATCCATCCGCCACCATGCCGCCCAGATTCAGATCCAGGTTCGCGTTCAATGCCATCAGATCCGCCTCGGACACCGCGAAGGCATCCTGCCCCTCGGGACTGTCCAGCGTCATGGTCGTCACCTGCCCGTCCGGCTCCAGAATCAGGATCTCTCCCGACTTGGTGGAAATCCGTGCCAGGGTCAGAGGCGCCTTGCCCGGCAGCGCGCCGGGGGTGGCGATCTTGGCGGTCATCGTCTCGGGCTTGGGTTTGGGGCGCCCGTCGCCGGCATCATCCGTGCAGCCCGACAGGACCGCAGCGCCCGCAAGGGCTGCGATCAGAAACCGGGGCTGGCGGAATGCTGGCCGCATGACGTTCACTCGGCCGCCATGGCGGGCGCGTTGCGCGCCGCGGCCATCCGCGACAATTCCCCCATCAGGGGCGAGCTGCGCGCGATCGGGTTGGTCAGGTAGAAGTCCTTGACCGCCGGACGGAAGGCCGCATGACCCATGTCCAGCCGCTGCAAGGGCTGCCAGTCGTTCTGCGCCACATGGTCGATCTGGCCCAGATGCGGCACCGCCTGAACCAGGGCGCGACGCAGTTGCGGCAGGCTGTCCCAAGGCAGGGTCGCGCCCAGTTCAGCCGACAGCGCCCGCAGGATCGCCCAATTCTCCTTGGCCTCGCCCGGCGCGAAATTCGCGCGCAGCGCCAGTTGGGGACGGCCTTCGGTATTCACGAACAGGCCGTTTTCTTCCGTGTAGCAGGCAGCGGGCAGGATGATGTCGGCACGGTGCGCGCCCCGGTCGCCATGGCTGCCCTGATAGATCACCACCGGACCGGCGGCCACGTCCACCTCGTCCGCGCCCAGGTTGTAGATCACCTCGGCGCCTTCGATGGCGGCGGTCAGCCCGCCCTCGGTCACCGCGCCCACATCCATCGCGCCCACGCGGGAGGCGGCGCTGTGCAGAACCAGCAGCTTGCAGTCGTCTAGTTCGCAGATGCGCATCGCATTGGCCAGCACGGCTTCGCCATCCGCTTCGCGCAGCGCGCCCTGGCCGACGATCACGATGCCGGGCGTGCCCTTGCTGGACTGGAAGTCGCCCTTGACCAGCTCCGCCAACGCGGCGCGATCAACGCCGTGGTGGTGATAGTCATAGGTCAGGTCAGCCGCCTGCCCGACCACCGCCACCTGCGCGCCATGCGCCCAGGCCTTGCGAATCCGCGCGTTCAGCACCGGAGCTTCCTCGCGCGGGTTGGTGCCGATCAGCAGAATCCGCTTGGCTGTATCGATATCGGCAATCGTCGCGGTGCCGACATAGGCAGAGCGGTTGCCCGCAGGCAGGCGCGCCCCGTCGGTGCGGCATTCGACGTTCCCGCCCAGCCCCTCGACCAGTTGCCTGAGGCTGAAGGCAGCCTCGACCGGGGCCAGATCGCCCACCAGTCCGGCGACCTTGCGGCCCTTCATCGCGGCGGCGGCAGCGGCCAGGGCCTCGCCCCAGCTTGCCGGGCGCAGCTTGCCGTTCTCACGGATATAGGGCTTGTCCAGCCGCTGGCGGCGCAAACCGTCCCAGACGAAGCGGGTCTTGTCGCTGATCCATTCCTCGTTCACGCCGTCATGGTTGCGCGGCAGGATCCGCATCACTTCGCGCCCCTTCACGTCCACGCGAATGTTGCTGCCAAGCGCATCCATCACGTCGATGGTCTCGGTCTTGCGCAGTTCCCAGGGCCGGGCCTTGAAGGCATAGGGTTTGCTGACAAGCGCCCCCACCGGGCACAGGTCGATGATGTTGCCTTGCAGGTTCGAGGCCAGTGTCTGGTTCAGATAGCTGGTGATCTCGCTGTCCTCGCCGCGCCCGGTCTGGCCCATCTGGCTGATGCCCGCGACCTCGGTCGTGAAGCGCACGCAGCGGGTGCAGCTGATGCAGCGGGTCATGTGGGTCTCGACCAGCGGACCCAGGTTCAGTTCCTCGGCGGCGCGCTTCGGTTCCCGATAGCGGCTGAAGTCCACCCCGTAAGCCATTGCCTGGTCTTGCAGATCGCATTCACCGCCCTGGTCGCAGATCGGGCAATCCAGCGGGTGATTGATCAGCAGGAACTCCATCACGCCCTCGCGGGCCTTCTTGACCATCGGGCTGTTGGTGCGGATTTCCGAAGGCGCGCCGTCCGGGCCGGGGCGCAGATCCTTGACCTGCATCGCGCAGGACGCGGCAGGTTTGGGGGGGCCGCCCACGACCTCGACCAGGCACATCCGGCAGTTGCCCGCGATCGACAGGCGTTCGTGATAGCAGAAGCGCGGGATCTCGATGCCCGCCTGTTCGCAGGCCTGGATCAGGGTCAGGTTGGGATCGACCGCGATCTCAATGTCGTCGATCTTGATCGTGCGCAAATCGGCCATCGGCTTTCTTCCTTACCTGGCAACCAGAAGCGATCCGGCGATCGTCTTCCGGGCTATCTCTTGCCGCCCCAGGCGGCAGAATGTCTCGGGCTGGCCGTTCACCACCCCATTGGCGACCATATAACGGTCGGCCTCGGCATAGATGCGGCGGCGTTCTTCCTTGCTGCCCAGGAAGGCGTCTATTTCCCGGTCGCTATAGCCCAGGCCTTGGGCATAGCGCTTCAGTTTGCGCGCCTCGGAAAAGGCCCGGATCAGCCGCGCGTCCAGAGACGGGCAGCCCCTGCGCAGCACATCCGCCACCCGCGCCTGAATCAGGCTGTCGTTGATATGGCGTTCCTGCGACAAGGGCGGCAGGGCGGCGGCGGGGGCAGCAAGCGCAGCACCGCAGGCCAGCGCCAGCAGCGCAGCCCGTGCCTTGCGCGAATATGCCGCCAGACCCGTCATTCCGCCGCCATCGCCCCCATCCGGCCGGTCCGCTTGGCCTTGATGCGGTCCTCGATCTCTTCGCGGAAGTTGCGGATCAGCCCCTGGATCGGCCAGGCGGCGGCGTCGCCCAGGGCGCAGATGGTGTGGCCCTCGACCTGTTTGGTCACGTCGAACAGCATGTCGATTTCCTCGACCTCGGCATCGCCGCGCACAAGACGCTCCATCACCCGCATCATCCAGCCGGTGCCTTCGCGGCAGGGCGTGCACTGGCCGCAACTTTCGTGCTTGAAGAACTTGGACAGGCGCCAGATCGCCTTGATGACATCGGTCTGCTGGTCCATCACGATCATGCAGGCGGTGCCGAAGGACGACCGCAATTCGCGCATCCCGTCATAGTCCATGATGGCGTTTTCGCACTGCTCGGCCGTCAATACCGGACAGGACGCCCCGCCGGGGATCACCGCCTTGAGGTTCTTCCAGCCGCCGCGCACACCGCCGCCATGCTTCTCAATCAGTTCCTTCATGCTGATCGACATGGTTTCCTCGACCACGCAGGGGGTGTTGAGGTGCCCGGTCAGGCCGAACAGCTTGACGCCCGCGTTGTTCGGGCGGCCGAAGCCCGCGAACCATTCCGGGCCGCGCCGCAGGATGGTGGGCGTCACGGCGATGGATTCGACGTTGTTCACCGTGGTCGGGCAGCCGTAAAGCCCCGCGCCCGCCGGGAACGGCGGCTTCATGCGCGGCATGCCCTTCTTGCCTTCCAGGGACTCCAGCAGCGCCGTTTCCTCGCCGCAGATATAGGCGCCCGCGCCGTGGTGCAGATACAGGTCGAAATCCCAGCCCGACCCCGCCGCGTTCGCGCCCAGCAGTCCGGCGTCGTAGCATTCGTCGATGGCGGCTTGCAGCGCCTCGCGTTCGCGGATGAATTCGCCGCGGATATAGATATAGGCCGCGTGGGCGCCCATGGCGAAGCTGGCGATCAGCGCGCCCTCGATCAGCGTATGCGGATCGTGGCGCATGATCTCGCGGTCCTTGCAGGTCGCGGGCTCGGATTCGTCGGCGTTGATGACCAGATAAGAGGGGCGGCCGTCGGATTCCTTGGGCATGAAGGACCATTTGAGGCCGGTCGGAAAGCCCGCGCCCCCTCGCCCGCGCAGGCCGGATGCCTTGACCTGTTCGACGATCTTGTCGCGGCCCCTGGCGATGATCTCGGCCGTGCCGTCCCAGTGGCCGCGCTTGCGCGCCCCGGCCAGACTGCGGTCGCCCATCCCGTAGAGGTTGGTAAAAATGCGATCCTGATCTTTCAGCATCCTGCTCTCAATCCTCTCATCCGGGCGTCACGCGTTCCTGCGCCGCCAGATACGCCAGGTCACCAGCAGCGACCAGACAAAAGCTCCGATCGCGGCCAGGTCCGCCACAAAGGCCCACCTGCCCGCCCAGTTATAATGGCTGCCAAGGGCCTGAACCAGAAGCCACAGGCACATGGCCAGGGCGATGACGATGGCGACCAGGCGCATCTGCGCCGCATCGCGATCCTGCCCGGTTCCGCCCATGTCCGCCCCCTTTGGCCGCCTAGCGGTCCGTTTCGCCGTCCTTCTGTTCCGCTTCCTCGATGCCGCGCACACCCGCTGGGGCACGGTCCGAGACCGGGCGCGCGGCCGATGCCGCCTGCGCCTCTTGTTCGGTCACGCCGGTCGCGTCCGCCGGGGCGCCCTCGGCCGGGCGGGGCTCGTGTTCGGGCGCGGTGTCCCGGCCGGTCTGGTCGTCAACGGCGGCCCGAGGCGTGCGCAGCCATTTGGTCAGAATCGGAACCTCGGTTCCGTCGATGCGCTTGACCGTCTCGCCGATATCGCGGGCCAGCGCCACACTGGCGTTCCGGTCGTCCCCCTGCCCCTTCAGGTCGGCCAGCGCGACCGGCCCGCCCAGCGGCTCCGAGGAATAGCGCCCGTTCTGCGGACCCGGCAGCGGCACCTGGCCGGCCGAGAAGGCATCGATCAGTTCTTCCAGCTTCTGCGGCGTCAGATCCTCGTAGAAATCCTTGCCGATCTGGGCCATGGGCGCGTTCGAACAGGCCCCCAGGCATTCGACCTCTTCCCAACTGAACTTGCCGTCGGCCGAAACGGTATGCGGCGTCGGCGCGATCTTGCGCTTGCAGACCTCGATCAACGCCTCGGCGCCGCAGATCATGCAGGTGGTGGTTCCGCAAATCTGGATGTTTGCAACAGACCCAACGGGTTGGAGTTGGAACATAAAGTAGAATGTCGCCACTTCCAGTGCGCGGATATAGGGCATCCCCAGCAGGTCGGCGCAATATTCGATGGCGGGCCGAGACAGCCAGCCTTCCTGTTCCTGGGCGCGCCACAGGACCGGGATGATCGCCGATTGCTGACGGCCCTCCGGGTATTTGGTCATCTGCGCCCGCGCCCATTCCAGGTTGGCGGGGGTGAATTCGAAGCTGTCCGGCTGGACGGGCGAAAGACGGCGGAGCATCAGCGGTCAACCTCTCCGAACACGATGTCGAGCGTGGCGATCAGGGCGGGCACGTCGGCCAGCAGATGCCCTTTGCCCATCCAGTCGATCGACTGGAGATGCAGGAATCCCGGCGCCCGCAGCTTGGCACGATAGGGTTTGTTCGTCCCGTCACTGACCAGATAGACGCCGAACTCGCCCTTGGGCGCCTCGACGGCGGCATAGACCTCGCCCGCCGGAACCCGGAAGCCTTCGGTATACAGCTTGAAGTGATGGATCAGGCTTTCCATGTCGCGCTTCATGTCGCCGCGGCGCGGCGGCGTCAGCTTGCCCCGCGCCAGCACGTCGCCCGCAGGCTCGGCCCGCAGCTTCTGGATGGCCTGCTTCATGATATGGGTCGATTCGCGCATTTCCTGCATTCGGATCAGGAAACGGTCATAGCTGTCGCCGTTCTTGCCGACCGGAATCTTGAAGTCGAATTCATCATAGCATTCATACGGCTGCGAACGGCGCAAATCCCAGGCCAGCCCCGATCCGCGCGCCATCACGCCCGAATAGCCCCAGTCCAGGGCATCCTGTTCGGTGGCGATGCCGATGCCCACCAGGCGCTGCTTGAAGATGCGGTTTTCCGTCAGCAGCGTGTCCAGATCGTCCACGACCTTGGGGAAATGCTCGCACCAGGCCTCGATGTCGTCCAGCAGGTCGGGCGGCAGATCCTGATGCACCCCGCCGGGCCGGAAATACGCCGCGTGCAGCCGCGCCCCGGAGGCGCGTTCGTAGAAGATCATCAACTGCTCGCGCGCCTCGAACCCCCACAGCGGCGGAGTCAGCGCGCCCACGTCCATGGCGCCGGTGGTCAGGCCCAGCAGGTGGTTCAGGATCCGGCCGATTTCCGAATACAGCACCCGGATCAGGCTGGCGCGGCGCGGCACGACCGTGCCGGTCAGCCGTTCGATCGCCAGGCACCAGGCATGTTCCTGGTTCATGGGCGAGACGTAATCCAGCCGGTCGAAATAGGGCAGGTTTTGCAGATAGGTCCGGCTTTCCATCAGCTTTTCGGTGCCGCGATGCAACAGGCCGATATGCGGGTCGGCGCGCTCGACCACCTCGCCGTCCAGTTCCAGAACCATGCGCAGCACGCCATGCGCCGCCGGGTGCTGGGGACCGAAGTTGATGTTGAAGTTGCGGATCTTCTGTTCGCCGACCAGAGTGTCGGACGATCCGTCGTCATAGCTGTTGATGCGGATATCGCCGTCCATGGCCTTACCCCTTGGTCTTTTCGTCGCCGGGCAGCACGTATTTCGCGCCCTCCCACGGCGAAAGGAAGTCGAACTGGCGGTATTCCTGCGTCAGCCGCACGGGCTCATAGACCACGCGCTTTTCGGATTCGTCGTATCGAACCTCGACATAGCCGGTGGTCGGGAAATCCTTGCGCAGGGGATGACCGCTGAAGCCATAGTCGGTCAGGATCCGCCGCAGGTCCGGATGGCCCGAGAACAGGATCCCGAACATGTCGAAGACCTCGCGCTCGAACCAGTTGGCGCAGGGATGGATCCGCACCAGCGACGGCACGACCTCATCTTCGCGGATCGCCACCTTCACGCGGATGCGCTGGTTCTGGTACATCGACAGCAGGTGCCAGACCACATCGAACCGCTGCGCGCGTTCGGGATGATCCACGGCAGTGATGTCCACCAGGGTCGAGAAGCGGCAGCTGCTGTCACTGCGCAGGAATTCGATCAGGTCCACGATGCTGGACAGGGTCGCGGTTACGGTCAGTTCGCCAAAGGCGACGGTCGCATCCAGAACCTGTTCCCCGCAGCGCAGCTTCAGATGCTCGGCCAGCTGTTCCAGCGCGTCGATGTCGGGATAGACAGCCATGGCTTACCTCACCAGAGTGCCGGTGCGCCGGATGCGGCGCTGAAGTTGCAGGATGCCGTAAAGCAGGGCCTCGGCCGTGGGCGGGCAGCCGGGCACATAGATGTCGACCGGCAAAACGCGGTCACAGCCGCGCACCACGGAATAGCTGTAGTGGTAATAGCCGCCGCCATTGGCGCAACTGCCCATGCTGATCACATAGCGCGGTTCCGGCATCTGGTCATAGACCTTGCGGATCGCCGGGGCCATCTTGTTGGTCAGCGTGCCCGCGACGATCATCAGGTCGGACTGCCGCGGGGATGCGCGCGGCGCGGTGCCGAAGCGTTCCACGTCATAGCGCGGCATGGACGCCTGCATCATCTCGACCGCGCAGCATGCCAGCCCGAAGGTCATCCAGTGCAACGAGCCGTTGCGCGCCCAGTTGATGATGTCCTCGGTTGTGGTCAGCAGGAAGCCCTTGTCCTGCAACTCGCGGTTCAGGCTGGCGGTCGCGACCTCTCGATCAGGGCCAGCGGTATGGGATCCGGTCATCACGCCCATTCAAGCGCCCCTTTCTTCCATTCATAGGCAAAGCCCACGGTCAGAACCCCCAGGAACACCATCATCGACCAGAAGGCCGCATCCGACAGTCCCGCGAAGCTGACCGCCCACGGGAACAGGAAGGCCACTTCCAGGTCGAAGATGATGAACAGGATCGACACCAGATAGAATCGCACGTCGAATTTCATGCGCGCGTCGTCGAAGGCGTTGAATCCGCATTCATAGGCGCTGACCTTTTCGGGGTCGGGATTGCGCACGGCGACGATGACGGCGGCCAGAATCAGGATCAGGGCCAAGGCCGAGGCCATACCGGCGAAGACGAGGATCGGAAGATAATCCTGAAGCAGGGTTTCCACGGGCAAGTTCCCTTGTCGGCCGCGGAAAAGCTGTGGCTGCCCGCGACGGGTTAGCTGAGCGACCGTTTAGACCCGTGGGCCAGCGGGGTCAACGGGCGCAAGCATCGCGGGTGCGTCCCCAGCCCATCTTCCGGGTCTGGGCCGTCCCCTATTGCCGCGGCAGTTGCGCGGCGGCCTGTTCGGCGGCCGCCGCCAGTTGGCCGCACATCGCGGCGACCGTCATCCCTTGCCCGGCCGCGGCATCCTGCAAGGGTTCCTCGATCTGCATGGCACTGACCGTGCCCGCCTGACCCTTGCGATAGGCGTCCTCGACCATCCCGGCGTCCTGCGGCGGCGGGAATGCGGCGATGACCTTGGCCTGGGTCTGAACCGTCTGCACACCCACATGCCCCTGGGCCGCGCAATATTCCAGGATCCCCTGCTGGTTCTTCGCGGCCGCGATGGCGATATCCGGCGCCGTGTCCTGCGCAACACTGGCGGCGGCAGAGGCCAGGACCAGGGTCATGGCTAGGATACGCATGGAAACCTCCTGTCGGATAGCAGAAGGGCAGCCTGCCAGGCTGCCCCATCATGGTCCTTGGTCCGCCGTCCGTTACAGCCCTGCGGCTTGGCAATCGGCCAAGGTGATGACTTCCATGTTGATGCTGCCCGTGAACTCATCGGCATCCGCGTTGCCTTCCAGGCCCGTCGTGCCGCTGGCCGGACCGGCAGTCGAGGGGATCGCAGCCGGATCGGGGGCGTCATTGTCGACATTGCCCTCGTTGCCCGTGGTAGGCTGCGCGCCGTCCATGGTCCCGGCATCCTGGTCGGGCATCGTGCCCGAAACCGCGTCGTTGTCGACATTGCCGTCGTTGCCGGCAACCTGGTCGTTCGATCCTGCGGCGAGAGTCCGGCAATGTTCGGCAACGGCGGCCATGTCCGCCTCATTCACCTGCTGGGTGCCGACCATGTTCTGCGCGAAGGCGGCCGAACCAAAGCCTAGGGCAGCGGCCAGGGCGATCGGGGCGGTAAGGGTCTTGATCTTCATGACAGTCCTCCATCTGTTGCGTTTCAGCGTTGAATTGCCAGACCAACACCGCGCACCGCCGGCTTGTTCCGCGCATCCGGTACACAAGAATGTAGGCCGGCCCGCCGGAACCCTGCCCTGCGCCATCGGATCGCGGCGTCCCTCCGTTGCGCTTGAGGCGGCGAAGGGTTATTTCTGACGGAACCGCGACGGAAAGGACATGCCTTGCGCGACCTTCGGATCCCCGACCAGCGACACCCGGAAAAGGCCCACCGCCCCGACCAGGCCCAGCCAAAGAAGCCCGCCTGGATCCGTGTCAAGGCCCCCACCTCGGACGGCTACAAGCGCACCCGCGACATCATGAAGGACAACCGCCTGTCCACCGTCTGCGAGGAGGCGGGCTGCCCCAATGTCGGCGAATGTTGGTCGCAGGGCCATGCCACCATGATGATCATGGGCGAGATCTGCACGCGCGGCTGCACCTTCTGCAACGTGGCCACCGGCAAGCCCAACGCGCTTGACGTGTTCGAACCGGGTCGCGTCGCCCATGCCGTTCAGAAGCTGGGACTGAAGCATGTCGTCATCACCAGCGTCGACCGCGACGACCTGGACGACGGCGGGGCCGAGCATTTCGCCCAGACGATCCGCGCCATCCGCCACCGCAGCCCCGATTCGACGATCGAGGTTCTGGTGCCCGACTTCCTGAAATCCCGGCCCGGCTCGGTCGAGATCGTGGTCGAGGCGCGGCCCGACGTGTTCAACCACAACCTGGAAACCGTCCCGGCCCTGTATCCGACCGTCCGGCCCGGCGCGCGCTATTTCCATTCGCTGCGGCTGTTGCAGAAGGTCAAGGAACTGGATCCGGCGATGTTCACCAAGTCGGGCATCATGGTCGGCCTGGGCGAGGATCGCGGCAGCGTCTTGCAGGTCATGGACGACATGCGCGCCGCCGATATCGACTTCATGACCATCGGCCAGTATCTGCAACCCACGCCGAAACACCACCGCGTGGACCGCTTCGTCACGCCCGAAGAATTCGCGGGCTATGAAAAGGCAGCCTATGGCAAGGGCTTCCTGATGGTGTCGGCGACGCCGCTGACGCGGTCCTCCTATCACGCGGGCGACGACTTCGCCAGGCTACGGGACGCGCGGCTGCAAAAGCTGGGCCGCGCCTGACCCCTTGCAAATCCCCGCTTCCCGTTCTAGGCCGGGACGCGCAAGGCCCGAGTGACGGAATGGTAGACGTAGCGGATTCAAAATCCGCCGCCGCAAGGCATGTCGGTTCGAGTCCGACCTCGGGTACCAGCCTTTCTTTACAGGTAGTTAGCTTGAAGCGCAGCGGTCCAGTTACCGCGCGGTTCTGCGCTTTTGTAAGCAATATGTAAGCAGACTGCTTAGAAAGAGTGAGAAGGTCCGCTTGCGCCCTGCCCTCATCTAGGCGCCTAATCGGCCATCAACATGCCTTAAGAAGTGAACCTATGAGCAGAAAAACCCCTATTCCGATTCGCAGGTTTGATATCCGGCCCGCGCTTGCAGTTGCCAGTGTTCTAGGACTGGCTGGGACGTCCGCTTTCGGTGAAAATCAGAACATGAGCGCATCGAATGTTGTGACCGCCTGCGGCACTCCAGATGAAGCTTGGATCAGCTTCTGCAACGGATACGCCCAAGCAGTCTTTGACACGGCTATTCTTTCGGGCGCATCCATCTGCCCGCCAGCCGGCACGACGCGCGCTACTATGGCCGATACTGTGTTCCGCTCTCTGTATACCCTGCAGGAGCAGGCAGGCGTCGAGCAGATGGCAGAGTGGCCAGGCGCCGGGACTGTAACAGTCGCGCTGGAGCGGCACTATCCCTGTTGAGTTGCCAGACGCGACGGGCATGGTTGAACATATCGAGCGCCCTTTCTGACACCCAGCCTGTGGCCGATATTTGCGCCTTGATATGACCAACTTTTCTGGAATTTTGCACACCACGACTCGGAAATTGGAGCCTGATCAAGTTGCCAGCGCTTGATTTTCTAACGAACGAAGGAAGTCGTCTCGCGCGCTCAAGACCTCAGAGGCAGCGCTCCAGAACGGCGCCATCTCCAAGAGATTATCCGAAGCCGTCACCACAGTGTTGAAAGCGGAAAGTGCATCTCTATAGCGATCCGCTTTCTCACGCGTATCCTGTGAGTAGATCGCTTCAGAAAGCCCCACCGAACTGTATTGCTTCATTATGTTTTCGATCAGCCGTTGTTGACTAGGCTCAGGACTCGTTCTTGATCATAGCCAGAACAGGACGGTTGCGGCGAGGATGATGGCGGAAAAGAAGGTCTCTGGACACCGGTCGTATCGGGTCGCCACGCGCCGCCAGTCCTTGAGGCGGCCGAACATGATCTCGATACGGTTGCGCCGTTTGTAGCGCCGCTTGTCATATTTGACGGCCTTCTTGCGGGACTTCCGGCTTGGGATGCAGACCTTTATCCCCTTGTCTTTCAATGTATTTCTGAACCAATCGGCATCGCAACCTCGATCGCCGAGCAGCCATCCCGCCTTCGGCAGGCTGCCGATCAGTGCCGCCGCGCCAGTATAGTCGCTGACCTGTCCAGCCGACATGAAGAACCCGATCGGGCGCCCCTTGGCATCAGCAACCGCGTGCAGTTTTGTGCTCATGCCGCCTTTGGTGCGCCCGATCTGGCGCCCGCGCCCCCCTTTTTCACCCCAAGGCTTGATGCCGTGCGGTGCGCCTTCAAATACGTCGCGTCGATCATGATCGTCTCGTGCTCGGCGCGCTCAGTGGCCAGCCCGACCAGGATACGGGCGAAGACCCCGTTGTCACTCCATCGCTTCCACCGGTTGTAGAGGGTCTTAGGCGGGCCGTATTCTTTCGGCGCATCGCACCACCGCAACCCATTGCGATTGATAAAGATTATGCCACTGAGGACGCGACGATCGTCCACGCGGGGCTTGCCATGGCTCTTGGGAAAGAACGGCGCAAGGGCAGGAAGAAAGTCATCAGGCACGACAGCCGTGGCGATTTCACAACTGGGCACCTGTTTGTGCCCTTGGCAGACATCGTGCGCCGATTGCTGGAATCCTGATCCATGGGCATCCTGTCGCGCATCCTAAACCGCAGGGCCGATCCGCCGCGCCAAACCCGTATGTTGGAGGGCGCCAGCGGGAAGCGCTGGCCTTCTACCCCAGCATTTGGGGCGACTGGCAGTGAAGTCTTGGCAGGCGCTGCGCAGGTGCGCGGCCGTGCGCGGCATTTGCGGTTCAACGATCCGACCGCTGCAAATGCCGCGGAAATCTTGCGTACGGCGCTTGTTGGCTATGGCGCGACACTCACGAGCGGCGCCGAAGAAACGGACTCAGCTTTTGCGGATTGGGCTGCAGCCGTGCACCTGGGCGAACTTGAAGGCGAGATCATCGACTCTCTTGCCACCGATGGTGAAGCCTTGATCATCCTGCGCACCGATGACCGTGGCGCCCTTCGCCTGCAGCATGTCCCAGCTGAACAGCTTGACGAGTCCTATACTGTTGAGTTGGGCGGCGGCCGCTACATCGCCGCGGGCATCGAGTATGACGCCGATGATCAGCCGATCGCCTACCACTTCCGGCCGGCACGCCCGACTGATCAATATCAAACCTTCCGGGCGCCTATTCGAGTCGTTGCTGCGGACGTGCTGCACCTCTTTCGCAGGCAAGGCGCAGGGCAGACGCGCGGCCTGTCATGGTTCGCACCTGTCATTCTGCCACTAAACGAACTTTCACAGCTTCAAGACGCCTTGCAGGTCACGGCGAAGATCCAAGCCATGATGTGCGGCTTCCTGATCGATCAGAACGGCGGCGCCACAAGCCCGCTAGGCGACGGCGAAAGCCCGCTGGACGTAAGCCTTGAACCTGGCACCATGCGCGTCCTGCCCAGCGGTTGGGATGTTCGGTTCACGACGCCGCAGCAGATGGCCCAATCTGTTGAACTGGTTGCAGTATCGCTGAGGCAGATTGCAGCCGGCCTGCAGATGCCGGAATTCCTGCTGTCGGGCGACATGCGCGGCGTCAACTACTCCAGCGCCCGAACTGCCCTGATCCAGTTTCGCAGGTAAGCGCGACGACGAGGCCCTATGCAGCGAGGCTTGACGCTTGGTCGTAGCACCAGGGCATGAGGTCCTCGATGCGGGATCTGGGGTGTCCGTCGAGGATGGCCCGGAGGGTATCGGCGAGGTAGTCGACGGGGTTCACGCCGGACAGCTTGCAGGTGGCAACCAGCGAGGCGAGCATGGCCCAGTTCTCGGCGCCGATTTCGTTCCCGGCGAAGAGGGCGTTCTTCCGGGTCAGCGCGATCGGACGGATCTGGTTTTCGACCGGGTTGGTGTCCAGCTCGAGGGTGCCATCGTCGATAAAGCGGATCAGGCCGGGCCAGTGCGCGAGGGTGTAGCGGATATCCTCGGCCAGCAGGGACTTCCGCGGGATGCGCGAGAGCTGGGTCTCCAGCCAGGGCTTGAGCGCGGAGATGATCGGGGCGGATTGCTCGCGTCGGATGGCCATGCGGACGGCCGGGTCCTTGCCGCGCACGGTCTTTTCGATCTGATACAGCAATGCGATCTGGCGCAGCATCTCCTCGGCGATGGGCGAGCCGTCGCTCTCGACGCGTTTGACGAAGCGGCGGCGGACGTGGGTCCAGCAATAGACCAGCTGCCACGGCCCCTCATCGCGCGTGATCTCGGTCAGCGCATTGTAGGATTGGTAGGCGTCGCATTGCAGGAACCGGCCGCGGTATCCGGCCAGGAACCTAAGCGGATGTTCCCGTCCCCGACCGGGAGCGTAGTGGAACAGCACGAGGGGCGGGCCGGCACCGCCATGCCCGCGATCGTCGGATACGACGGCCCAGAAGTAGCCGCTCTTGGTGGCCTTCCGGCCCGGCTCCAGAACAGGCGCGCGGGTCTCGTCGACGAAGATCCGGTCGGCGACGCGCAGGTGGACCTTCATGTGGTCGATCACGGGCATCAGGTGGAAGCAGGCGCGGCCGACCCAATTGCCGAATGTGCCGCGGTCGAGGTGGAGCCCCTGCCGCTCGAAGATCCCCGCCTGGCGGTAAAACGGAAGGTGGTCGCCGAACTTCGAGATGATGATCCATGCGATCAGCCGCTCGGTGGGCAGGCCGCCCGGCACGACGTGCTCGGGCGCATGAGCCTGCACTACGGCCTGCGAGCAGCGGCGACAGGCATATCTGGGGCGCCGCGTCACAAGAACCTGGAACTGCGCCGGGATCACGTCGAGCCGCTCGGAGACATCCTCCCCGATCCGGGCCATCTCACCACAACCGCAGGGGCAAAGGGTGCTGGCCGGCTCGATCACGCGCTCGACCCGGGGCAGATGCGCCGGCAGATGCCCACGGTTGCGCGCGGGCTTGCGAGGTTCTTCCCCTCGCGCCCGGGAAAGCGCGGCTTCAGCCTTCTCCTGCGCGGCCTCAAGCACGCCCTGGGCCAGTTCGGCGTCCTCGAGCGGCAAATTGAACTGGTCGGGTGACAACTTCTCGGAACTCTTGCCAAAGCGCTCGCGCTGCGAGGTGCGCAGGATACCCTCCAGCCGGCGGTTTGCCTCCTGTACCTCCGCGAGCGCTGCCTCGACCTCCGCGAGGCGGGCCTTCAGATGAGCGTTCTCGCGGCTGAGAGTGTCGGCATCCATGCCTGAAGTGAATCACGCTGATGCCGTTCTGGCCAGTAAAAACGGGGCCTCCAGTGCGTCGGATGCACTTACCCTGCAACCAGCGGGCGGCGCACCCGCTCGGGTCTTACCAGTCTCCAGTCCAACCCCTCGAACAGCGCCGCCAGCTGCGCCGAGGACAGGCGCATCACCCCATCCCGCACCTGCGGCCAGACGAACTTGCCGCCCTCGAGGCGCTTGTGAACGAGCACCATCCCGGTCTGGTCCCAGACCAGAATCTTGATACGATCTGCCCGCTTCGCCCGGAAGACGAAGACCGCCCCGCAGAACGGGTCGAGCCCGAACATCTCCTGCACCGCCAGCGCCAGCCCGTCGATGCCCTTGCGGAAGTCCACCGGCCGCGTCGCCACGTAGACCTTCACCGGCCCGCCCTGGCCGAGCATCACCATGCCGCCGCCCGCGCCGCTCGGATCGACCGCGTAAGCAGAACCTCATCGGTATCTGCGCCGACGCGGATCACGACATCACCCACAACAATCTCCACGCCGGTGCTGGCCTCCGTCTCTGCCGGCATCTCCGCTGCGGCGCCCTCGACGACCAGTTCTGCAAACATCGGCAGTGCCGCCACGCTCTCGGGCACGACAAGCTGTCCGTCCCGTAGCTTCTTCCGCCAGTCATAAACCTGCCAGCGCGTCGTCCCGTGCCGCCGCGCGACTTCGGTCACCGAAGTTCCCGGCACCAAGCTTTCCGCCGCAATCCGCGCCCGCTCCGCCTTCGTGCGTCGCTGACGCCCGGTCGGCCCCTCCATCACTTCCAGCCGCGAAACCCCACCATCCGAGAAGCCGTCCAAATGGCCGCCCATTTTGCCGTCTCGTTCCAAGCCAACACCTCCGACGTTCATGCGCACGGAGATTGGCCCGTTCAGATCACCAGCGGCAGGAGGGGATCAGCGTCGCGCTTAC
>NZ_JBQEOI010000033.1:0-29965 GCF_052045125.1 Paracoccus sp. 22332 | reverse complement strand
CGCTGAAGCTGAGGTTGGTGGTGATGATGACGCTGGTCCGCTCATAGAGCTTGCTCAGCAGATGGAAGAGCAGCGCCCCGCCCGAGGCGCTGAAGGGCAGGTATCCCAGTTCATCGAGGATCACGAGATCGAGGCGGGTCAGGCTTTCGGCAATCTGCCCGGCCTTTCCCTTGGCCTTTTCCTGTTCCAGGGCATTGACCAGTTCGATGGTGGAGAAGAAGCGGACCTTGCGGCGGTGATGCTCGATGGCCTGGACGCCGAGGGCGGTTGCGATGTGGGTCTTCCCCGTGCCCGGGCCGCCGATCAGGACGATGTTCTGGGCCCCGTCCATGAACTCGCAGCGGTGGAGTTGCCGGACTGTGGCTTCGTTGATCTCGCTGGCTGAGAAGTCGAAGCCCGAGAGGTCCTTGTAGGCGGGGAAGCGTGCGGCCTTCATGTGATAGGCGATGGAGCGGACCTCGCGCTCGGCCAGTTCGGCTTTCAGCAGTTGAGACAGGATCGGCACGGCTGCGTCAAAGGCCGGCGCCCCTTGCTCGATCAGGTCCGTCACGGCCTGCGCCATGCCATGCATCTTCAGGCTGCGAAGCATGATGACGATGGCGCCGCTGGCAGGATCATGACGCATGACGGCCTCCTGCAGCTTGGGTGCGCAGGCCGTCATAGCGCTCCACATTGGCCTTTGGCTCACGGCGCAGGGCCAGGGCCTGCGGGGTATCGAGGGGCGGCCCGCCAATGACCTTGCCATCGACCAGCCGGTGTAACAGGTTCAGCACATGGGTCTTGGTCGCCACGCCCTCGGCCAGGGCCAACTCCACCGCCGTCAGCACGGCCTGTTCGTCGTGCTGAAGAACCAGGGCAAGGATGTCGACCATCTCCCGATCACCGCCGGGTTTGCGCAGCATCTGCTCCTGCAACTGCCGGAAGGCAGGCGGGAACTCGGCAAAGGGCGCGCCATTGCGCAACGCCCCGGGCTTGCGCTGAAGAACAGCCAGGTAATGCCGCCAGTCATAGATCGTCCGCGGTGGCAGCTTGTGGCTGCGCTGGATGATGCGGCAATGTTCGCACAGGATGTTGCCCTCGGCCGCCACGACCAGCCGGTCCGGATAGATCCGCAGGCTGACGGGTCGGTTCGCAAAGGATGCCGGAACGCTGTAGCGATTGCGCTCGAAGCTGATCAGGCAGGTGGGCGAGACGCGCTTGCTGAGTTCGATGAAGCCGTCAAAGGCCGGCGGCAACGGCATCAATGCGGCCCGCTCCTCAGCCCAGACATCGGCGATGGTGCCGGGCAGCGTGCCGTGCGGGGTCTCTTGCCACACCTCCAGGCAGCGCTGTTCCAGCCAGGTGTTCATCATGGCAAGGTCGGGAAAGCCCGGCATCCCTTGTAAGACCTGATGGCGGGAGTCCTGAACGTTCTTCTCGACCTGTCCCTTCTCCCAACCCGCTGCCGGATTGCAGAACTCCGGCTCGAAGACATAGTGGTTGGCCATGGCGAGGAAGCGGAGGTTGACCTGCCGCTCCTTGCCACGGCCCACACGATCCACTGCCGTCTTCATGTTGTCGTAGATGCCGCGTTCAGGCACGCCGCCGAACACACGGAACGCGTGCCAATGGGCATCGAACAGCATCTCGTGGGTCTGCAGCGGATAGGCGCGCAACAGGAAGGCCCGGCTGTGCGACAGCTTGATATGCGCCATCTGAAGCTTGGTGCGCTCGTCCGTCAGATGGCCGTAGTCTTCGCTCCAGTCGAACTGGAAGGCCTCTCCCGGTCGGAAAGACAGCGGAACGAAGGTGCCGCGGCCCGTGGTCTGCTGTTCCCGCTGGCGATCTGTGCGCCATTGCCGCGCAAAGGCCGCAACCCGGCCGTAGGAGCCGGTGAAGCCCAGCTTGACCAGATCGGCATGCATCTGCTTCAGCGTCCGCCGCTGCTTGCGCGACTTGCCGGCCTCCGTCTTCAGCCAGCCGGCCAGCTTCTCGGCGAAAGGATCAAGCTTGCTCGGGCGATCCGGCGTGGCGAACTTCGGCTCGATCGTGTCTGCCGCCAGGTGCTTCGTAATCGTGTTGCGCGACAAACCGGTGCGCCGCGCGATCTCGCGGACCGACAGCTTCTGCCGCAAGTGCATGCGTCGAATGATGTTCAAAAGTCCCATGTGGATCACTCCCGTTACCCCCGCCGCTCATCGCTTTGGGGAAAGGTTCACATGGCTCAATTCTCAGTGGAAATTACGAGCCTATCCGGCTCAGTTCTGGGTGGAAATCAACAGGCATGGGCCAAGTCGCAGCCCAGGGCCACGGCAAATGTCTTGACCGGGGCGCCGAAGCCGCCTTGTCCGCTTTGCACCATGCGAGCGATCCACAGATAGCTGCGCCCATCGGGCATCTGCGCCACCTGCCGGAGGATCTCGCCGGGCCGGGCGAACGCCTCATAGACGTTCCAGAGAGGGCAAGAGCCGCCTATCCGCGAGAAATGAAAGTCCGTCGCTGATTGGCGCTTCGAGATATTGCCCGCCCGATCCACCCGGATGAAGAAGAACGGCACCCCGCGCGCTTCGGGCCGTTGCAGGGTGGAAAGGCGATGGCAGGTCGTCTCGAACCCGACAGCGAAGCGACGGGCGATCAGGTCTATGTCGTAGCGGCTCGATTCCGCCGCTTGCAGGAAGGCGCGATAGGGTAGGACCAGCGCACCGGCGAAGTAGTTGGCCAATCCGATCCGCAGCAATGTGCTGGCATCGGCCGACAGCGCGGGATCATCCGACAGCCGGGCGATGGTCTCGCCCTGTTCCAGAAAGGCCAGTTGCGTGGCGATCTGGAAGGCCATCTGGCCGGGGTTCAGATGCGCGGCCAGATGCAGAATGCGCGTCCCCGGATCATAGCGGCGCAGCGCCTCGCCCGCGCCCTGCGCGATGCGGATGCCGTGGCGGCCGGCCAGCCGGTCGACGAGCCCGGCGGCCATCCGCCCGGGCGGCAGGCTGTCGCCGATCGCTTCGGCCGCCGTGTCGAGGTCGGCCACGTGGTTGCGGCGTTCATAGAACCAGTCGCGCACTGCCTCGAAAGCGGCGGGCGTGGTGCCGGGGGATTCGATGCGCCCGACCAGCAGGTCGGCGCGTTCGACCGTCTCGCGCAGGCGGCGCTGCATGGCGATGATGGCGCGTGCCACCTCGGGCATGTTGGCGGCAAGCTCCCGCACCTCGGCGAGCGCGACTCCGGCACCTTGGTCCGCCAGGGTCGCGCGCAGGTCGGTGATCAGCCGCGCTTCGTCGGCGTCGGAAAACAGCTGCACGTCCAGCCCGAAGGCGGCGTTCAGTTTCAGCAGGACCGGCACGGTCAGCGGCCGGGCGTTCTGCTCGATCTGGTTGAGGTAGCTGGGACTTATTTCCAACGACCGCGCCAGCGCCGCCTGAGTCATGCCCCTCTCCTCACGCAACCGGCGCAGGCGGACGCCCATGAATGCCTTGCTCAACTTCGCAACCTTCGCAATTTGCAGCCTGATCCTTCGCAAACCTGCGCTTTTTCAGTAGTTTATCACCGAACCTGGGTTGTGAAAAGGTCGCTTTGCCAATCCTGCGAAGGGGACACCTGCGATGCCCGCTTCCCCTGAAACCCGGCTGATCGAGATGATCTTCCCCGACGCGGCGAACCACTACGGGACGCTCTTCGGCGGCAACGCGCTGGCGCTGATGGCGAAGGCGGCCTTCGTGGCCGCCACCCGCCATGCGGGCATGTCGGTGGTCATGGCACGGTCGGAGCGGGTGGATTTCGCGACGCCGATCCGGGTGGGCGAGATGCTGGAGCTTGTCGCCCGCGTCACCCGCACGGGGCGAACATCCATGAGCATCGAGGTCGAGGGCACGGCGGGCGCGCCGGGCTTGACCCCGGATCGCCCGGCGCTGTCGGGCCGGTTCGAGATGGTGGCGGTGGATGCGGCAGGGCGACCCCAGCCCTTGGCGCAGTCCATCGCGCATAAGGTTCACGAAAGGGAAAAGAAATGATCACGCATGACGTGCGGACCTACAAATCCGCCGAACATCTGCCGCGCGAAGAGCAACTGGCCTGGAAGATTGCCGAGGTGGCCGCCGATCCGGTGGCGGTCGAAGCCGATGTGACCGAGATGATCGTCAACCGGATCATCGACAATGCCGCGGTGGCCGCGGCTTCGGTCGCGCGTCGGCCGGTCGCCTCGGCACGGGCGCAGGCGCTGTGCCATCCGATGAAGCCGGGGGCGACGGTGTTCGGCGCCTCGCACGGCACACGGGTCAGTCCGGAATGGGCCGCCTGGGCCAATGGCACGGCGGTGCGGGAGCTTGATTTCCACGACACCTTCCTGGCCGCCGACTATTCGCACCCCGGCGACAACATTCCGCCGATCTTGGCGGTGGCGCAGCACACCGGAAAATCGGGGGCGGATCTGATCCGGGGGTTGGCGGCGGGCTACGAGATTCAGGTCAACCTTGTGCGCGGCATCTGCCTGCACGAGCACAAGATCGACCATATCGCCCATCTCGGGCCCTCTGCCGCCGCCGGGATCGGAACGCTGCTTAACCTGCCTACCGAGGTGATCTATCAAGCCGTGCAACAGGCGCTGCACGTCACGACCACCACCCGCCAGAGCCGCAAGGGCGAGATTTCGTCCTGGAAAGCCTTCGCCCCCGCCTTCGCCGGCAAGATGGCGATCGAGGCGGTGGACCGCGTGATGCGCGGCGAGGGGGCGCCGTCCCCGGCATGGGAGGGCGAGGACGGGTTCATCGCGTATCTGCTTTCCGGCCCGAACGCCCGTTATCAAGTGCCGCTGCCGGGGAAGGGCGAGGTCAAGCGAGCGATCCTCGACACCTATACCAAGGAGCATTCGGCGGAATACCAAAGCCAGGCCCTGATCGACCTTGCTCGCAAGATGGGGCCGCAGATCGGCGATCTGTCGCAGATCGACAGCATCGTCATCCACACCAGCCACCACACCCATTACGTGATCGGCACCGGCGCGAACGATCCGCAGAAGATGGACCCGAAGGCGTCGCGCGAGACGCTGGACCATTCGATCATGTATATCTTCGCCGTGGCGCTGGAGGACGGCGGCTGGCACCACGAAAAAAGCTATGCGCCTGAGCGGGCGAACCGTCCCGAAACCGTGGCGCTATGGCACAAGATCTCGACGGTCGAGGACCCGGAGTGGACGCGCCGCTACCATGCTCGCGATCCGAAGGAAAAGGCGTTCGGCGGCCGGGTGTTGGTGACGCTGAAGAACGCCCGGGTGATCGAGGACAGTCTCGCGCTGGCCGATGCCCATCCCGATGGCGCCCGTCCCTTCGTGCGCGCGAACTATGTGAAGAAGTTCCTCACGCTGTCCGACGGCATCCTGACCGCCGCCGAACAGGAGCGGTTCCTGAACGCGGCCGAGGCGCTGGCGGAGCTGAAGCCGGGCCAACTGGGCGAACTGCATTTCGCGGTGCCGACGGAAAAGCTGGGTGTGCCCCGGCCGCTGGGCATCTTCGACTGGGGGAGCAAATGAGCGGCACCGTCCTGAAACCAAAGAAATCCGTCGCCCTGTCCGGGGTGGTAGCCGGCAACACAGCGCTGTGTTCCGTAGGCCAGTCGGGCAACGACCTCCACTATCGGGGCTTCGACATCCTCGACATCGCGGAAGCTTGCGAGTTCGAGGAGGTAGCGCATCTGCTGGTCCACGGCGCGCTGCCGACCTCACCGGAACTGCGCGCCTACAAGGCGAAACTGAAGGCCCTGCGCGGCCTTCCGAAAGCCGTGCGCGAGACCTTGGAGGCGATTCCCGCCGCCGCGCATCCGATGGACGTGCTGCGCTCGGGCGTCAGTGCCTTGGGCTGCGTGCTGCCCGAGGCGGCCGACCACAATATCCCGGGTGCGCGCGACATCATCGACCGGCTGGTAGCAGTTCAGGGCTCGATGCTGCTCTACTGGCACCACTACGCCCAGAACGGCCGCCGGATCGAGGTGGAAACCGACGACGACACCGTGGCGGGCCATTTTCTGCACCTGCTGCACGGTGGACCCGCCACCGCGACCCAGGTGCGGGCAATGCACACAACGCTGAACCTCTATGCCGAGCATGAGTTCAACGCCTCGACCTTTACCGCCCGCACCATCGCCGGCACCGGCTCGGACGTCTATTCCGCCATCGCCGGGGCGATCGGCGCGCTGCGCGGGCCGAAGCACGGCGGCGCCAACGAAGTCGCCTTCGAGATCCAGAAGCGTTACGCAGACCCTGACGAAGCCGAGGCCGACATCCGCGCCCGCGTCGCGGCGAAAGAGGTCGTCATCGGCTTCGGTCATCCGGTCTATACGATCTCGGACCCGCGCAACGTGGTGATCAAGCGCGTGGCGCGGCAGCTTTCCGAGGCGGCCGGGTCGACGAGGATGTTCGACATCGCCGAGCGGATCGAAACCGTCATGGCCGAGGTGAAGCGGATGTTCCCGAACCTCGACTGGTATTCGGCGGTCTCCTATCACCTACTGGGTGTGCCAACGGCGATGTTCACCCCGATCTTCGTGATCTCGCGCACCTCAGGCTGGGGCGCGCATGTCATCGAGCAGCGGCAGGACAACAAGATCATCCGTCCTTCGGCCAACTACATCGGCCCCGACAACCGCGCCTTCCAACCCATCGAGAAGCGGGGGCTGCTGGCCGCGCCCCGGCAGGAGGCATGACATGCCCTATCTGATTGCAGACGACCTGCCGCAGGCCCCTGCCGGCGCACGCTTCCGCGCAGCTCTCGCCCGCCCCGGCATCCTGCGCCTGCCGGGGGCGCATAACGGACAGGCGGCATTGCAGGCCAGGGCGGCAGGGTTCGACGCCCTCTATCTGTCGGGCGCGGCGATGACCGCCTCGATGGGACTGCCGGATCTCGGCATCATCACGGTGGACGAGGTGGCGTTCTTCGTCCGCCAGATCGTCCGGGCCTCCGGCCTGCCGCTCCTGGTCGACGGCGACACCGGCTATGGCGAGGCGCTGAACGTCATGCACATGGTGCGCACCTTTGAGGAGGCGGGTGCGGGTGCGGTGCATCTGGAGGACCAGCTCCTGCCGAAGAAATGCGGCCATCTGAACGACAAGAAACTGGCCAGCGCCGCGGACATGGCCGCCAAGGTCGCCGCCGCGGCCCGCGCCCGGCGCGATCTGGTGGTCATCGCCCGCACCGATGCGGCAGCGTCCGAAGGCATCGAGGGCGCGGTGGCCCGCGCCAAGCTCTATGTCGAGGCTGGGGCGGATGCGATCTTCCCCGAGGCGCTGACCAGCGTGGAGATGTTCCAAGAGGTTCGCGCGCGACTGCCCGGCGTGAAGCTTCTGGCCAACATGACCGAGTTCGGCCGCACCCCCGCCCTGACCGCGCAGGAGTTCGAGGACCTGGGCTATGACATGGTGATCTGGCCGGTTTCTTCGCTGCGGGTGGCCAACAAGGCGCAGGCGAAGCTCTACGCCACACTGGCCCGCGAAGGTGCTGCCACAGCAATGATCCCCGAAATGCAAACCCGCGCGGAACTTTACGAGGTGATTGGCCTCAACGCCTTCGAGGCGCTGGACCGGAGCATCGCACAATCCGTTGTCCCGGATTGGCGTGGGTAGCGGCACATACGGAGCGCCTTCGGCCGAGTGAACGGCATGCGTCCATGCCTTACGGATGTCGCCCACCATCTCGCGGCGCAGCTGGCCGTCCCGCTCAATCTGACGCTCGACGATGGAGGCGGCCGTTGGCGGCCTGGCGGCGCAGATGGGCCAGATAGCGCAGGGTAACCGGGCTGGCCGCTGGCGCTTCTTCGTCTCGACCTTGTCCTGGGGGCGCCGGTAGAGGATGCCGTGCTTGGTATCGACATAGCCCCCGACCGGACTACGACGGTCAATGTGCATGGCGAGGATCGTCTCCTTCCGGCTGCCGGTGTAGAGGCCGTGCAAAATGAATTCTGCCAAGTGCCGCCCGTCCCGGTTCAGGCCGCGGGCAGCGCGCAGAAGCCACGCCGCCTCCTGCCTGGTCAATCCGGCCTGCACATAGGCGTCGGCCAGTTTGTCGATCTTGGCTTCAAGTTCAGGGTGATCTGCTTCCGAAGTCCCCGCCGCCGAGAGCGGCGCGGTGCTGTTCGTGCCACTGAACAAGTTGAAGAAGTCGCCCCGCAACGCACGCAAGACCCCGCACAGCGAAGCCCATATCGAAGCGCTGTCGGCCAGCATCGCAGCCAAGGGGATGCTGCAAAATCTGGTGGCAATCCTGCGCGCCCGCGGGCGTCTGGCCGGGTCGATCAACTATGCGGCCACCAATGACGAGGCGCGCATCGGCTCGGCTGTCGAATACGCGGCAATCCACCAGCTGGGCGGTGCCATCAAGCAGCCTGACCGGCTGGCCAAGATCTATCGCAAGCGCGAGGCGGACGGTAAGATTGGTCGGCGGTTTGTTCGAAAATCCGAGGCGGACGTCGTGACCGATGTCACCATTCCCGGCCGGGTCATCACCATTCCGGCGCGGCCCTATCTCGGCCTGTCCGCGGCCGACGAGACAGCGATCCTGGAGGACGCGGTCGACTGGCTGTCCCCGTGAAACCCGCCCCCCTCGAAAAACGCCCCAGGAGCGCCCTAGATCCTTTGCAGGCGAATCGGGCCGTCGGCGCAGCAAATGCCCTGTTAGCCCCCTGTTAGAATCGCTCTGCGGGCACATTGCGAACCAACCGGAGGCCGGTCGCGTTCAAATCCGTTGATCGGCATCCCGATCGCGCGCATGATGCCACCAGGCAGCTGACACCAGGCCGGACCGCGCGTCCGGTCTTTTTCTTTTGCCGACCATCGCATGGTGCACCGGAGATCAACCCGGACCCGCCATGACCGCCACCCCTCTGACTGCCCGTATCGAGGTATTCCGCCCCGGCACCTTCACGCCCATGGAAGGCGGGTCGATCACCTATTCGGCGGCCGACCTGCGCGCCATCGCCGACGCCTACGATCCGGCCACCGCGCCCGCGCCGATCGTCGTCGGACACCCGGACACCAACGCGCCCGCCTTCGGCTGGGTCGAGAGCTTCGACTACGACGCCACCGCCGACCGCCTTTACGCCAACCTCCACCAGATCGAGCCGGCCTTCGCCGAGCTGGTCAAGGCCGGTCGGTTCAAAAGGTGTCGATGCAGTATTTCGGGCCGGACCAAGGCCACAATCCGGTGCCTGGCACTTGGTATCCCAAGCACGTGGGCTTCCTGGGCGCCGCCGCGCCGGCCGTCAGCGGGTTGAAGAACGTTGCCTTCAGCGCCGACGCGCCCGCAGCCACCTTCGAGCTGTCATTCGGCGTCGCCGGCGAGAGCGCGTCCCTGCTGCGCAAGCTTCGCGATTTCCTGATCGAGCAATTCGGGACCGAGAAGGCCGATATGGCCCTGCCGTCCTGGCAGATCGAATGGCTCGACGACCAGGATAAGGCGCAGCAGCCGGCTTTCACCGCCCCCATCCTCACCCCTGCACCCCAAAAGGAGACCCCCGCTGTGACCCAGCCGAGCGATCCGGCCTTCGCGTCCCGCGAAGCCGACCTGACCGCGCGTGAAAAGGCCCTGGCCGATCGCGAACGCGCCGCTGCCCATGCCGACAACTTGTCCTTCGCCGAAGGCCTCGTCACGGCCGGCAAGCTGATCCCCGCGTCCAAGGACAAGGTGGTCGCGATCCTGGACGCGCTGCCGGGCGAGGCCGCCGTCAGCTTTTCCGAGGGCGGCGACAAGCTGACGCCTGCGGCTGCCCTGCGCCAGGTGCTGGAGGCCCAGCCCAAGATCATCAGCTTCGGCGAGGTGGACCTGGGCCAGGATCCCGCTACCGGCGGCGCGGCATCCTTCGCGGCCGACGGCAAGGCGGTCGATGCCGCTGGCTTGGCCACCCACAACAAGGCGCTGGCCTATCAGCGCGCCCATCCCGGCACCGATTACATCGATGCCGTCCGCGCCGTGGCCTGATCGGAGGAACCCATGCAGCATTTTCAGGACGTCCTGACGGTCACGGTGCCGACCACCGGTCTTTTCGAGGCCTATGACCTGATCGGCTTCGATGGTGCGAAGATCACCGCTGCCGACGCGCCGGTCCTTGGGATGGCGAAGCACCCCAACACCGTGATCGGCGACCTGTCCGGCGTGATGGTGATCGGCTTCGCCCGTGTCCGTGCCGCGGGGGTGATCACCAAGGGGGCCAAGCTGGTATCGGCTGCGGCCGGTGGCGTCCAAGTTGCCGGCGCCACACCCGCCAATGTCTTTGCCACCGCGCTGACCGATGCCGCCGCCGGCGGCTTCGTCGACATCCTCATTCGCTAGGAGGCCCCATGGCACCCCTGAATACCCGCACCGCCGCCGTCATCGATCCCATCCTGTCCACGCATGCCCGCGGCTATCGAAACCTGGAATTCATCGGCCATCTGCTGTTCCCGCGTGTCAGCATTCCGAACCGCTCGATGCGGGTGATCCGCTTCGGCAAGGAAGCCTTCCGCATGCTGAACACCAGACGCGCGCCGGGCGCCGAGAAGAAGCGCGTCCAGTACGGCTATGCCTCGGATTCCGTTTCGCTGGTCCAGGACGCCTTGGAGGGCGTGGTGCCTGTCGAGCACCAGGAAGAAGCGGCGTCGATCCCTGGCATCGACCTGGGCCGCGGTGCGGTCAACATGGTCCTGGACGTGATCGATCTGGGCCACGAGCACGAGGCGGCGCAGCTGGCCCGCACGCCGGGCAATTACGCACCCACCAACCGGGCTGCGCTGACCGGCTCTGACCGCTGGACCGATCCGAACAGCGACCCGGCAGCGGACGTCGACGTGGCCAGGGAAACCATCCGCCGCAAGATCGGGCGCTATCCGAACACCCTGACCCTCGGGGCTTCTGCGGCCAACGCGCTGCGCCGTCATCCGAAAATCAAGGAGCAGTTCAAGTACACCTCCTCGGCCTCGGTCACCACGGCCATGCTGGCCGCGTATTTCGATGTCGAGCGGGTGATCGTCGGCAAGGCGGTCTACCTGCCCGAGACCGCCGGCGACAACGACCTGGCCCAGGATGTGTGGGGCGACGACGCCATCCTAGCCTATGTCCCGGCCAGCGGGGACAACTACCAGGTGCCGTCCTACGGCTATACCTACGAGCTGAGCGGGTATCCCCAAGTCGAGGTGCCGTATTTCGTCCGGTCGAACGACAGCTGGATCTATCCCACCAAGGCTGAACGCCGGACCTATCTGACCGGTGCCGAGGGGGGCTTCCTGTTTCAGGACGCCGGCAAGGAATGAGCGGCCAGGACAAGATCAGGGTCCGCCTGGCCTCGCGAGCCAAGATCGACGGCTGCTGGCGCGCTCCGGGGCAGCCGGTCGACGTCGATCTGGTGACGGCCGGGCAGCTCGAGGCCGCCCAGGCGATCGCGCCGGTGGATGGCGCCATCGCGGAACTGGTCTAGGGCGCGCCTACCTTCGACCAGGAGGTGACGGCCATGGCCAAGATCCTGGCCGACGCGGCTGTCCAGGCAGCCGTCGATGGCGCTACGGCCGAGATCATCGCCGACCGCGATGCCGCCCGCAGCCGCCTCCATGATGTCGAGGCGGAAAACCGCAGCCAGCAGGCCCGCATCATGGAGCTTGAGGCCGAGATCGCCGACCTGAAGGCCGCAGCGGCTGCCGCGCCCCAGGATCCTCCCGCCGCAGATGCCCCGCAGAAGGGCGCCGCGGCAAAGAAGGGCTGACCTCCTCCTCAGCCCTTTCTGCGCGGCTCCTCTCCTCCCCCGCGCCTCGGCCGAGGCGGCTGTCATCGCCTCGGCCACCCGATCACAGGACAGGATCATCATGAACCCCGCCGAAACCCTCGCCGATCAAGCCCCGCTTTCCATGGATGAAGCACAGGAAGTGGCCGAGGAGCTGAAAACGCTCCAACAGAACCTCCTGGACTTCGCCAGCCGCTTCCGGGGCCGCGCCGATGTCGATCAGCGCTGGCTCGCCATCGGCATTACCGATCTCGAGAAGGGTGTGATGTGCCTCCAGAAGGCAATCCTCGAGCAGCCGCTCGAGGCCATCCTTGCTGAATTGGTAGAAGTTGTGGCCGAACTTCAGTCCTGACCATGACCTATGCCAGCCTCTCCGACCTGATCGACCGCGCCGGCGACGACGAAATCCGTCAGATCGCCGACCGCGACCGCGACGCTGTGCCGGATGCCGCCGTGATCGACGCGGCCCTGCAGGATGCCGACAACCTGATCAACGGCTATGTCGCCGCGAAATACGCAACGCCCCTGCCGTCGGTGCCGGCCCTGGTCCGCACCTGGGCAGTGTCGATCGCACGCTATGTCCTGCACCGCAACGGCGCGCCCGAACATGTCGATCGCGATTACAAGGATGCGGTTGCCGCCCTGAAGGACGTGGCGCGGGGCGCGATCGCCCTGCCGGTCGCCGAGGACGAACCCGCCCCGACCAGTGTCGCCGGCGTGACCATGGCCCAGCATCCCGCCCCGGTATTCACCGACCGGAAGCTTCGGGGATGGCGCGGATGCTGAAAATGATCCATGCCCGCCTGACCGCGCAGCTGCCGTCCAGCCGCTGGAATGCCGTGGAAATCTGCGAGGACATCGACACCTTCGGCGACCGCGCCGGCCAGGTCGAGACCGGCACCGCCCTGGTCATGCCCTGGAACGAACGCGCCACCAGCCAGACGCTGCTGTCAGGCGGTACCCGCCAACTGGTCACCACGCAGTTTGCCGTGGGCATGGTAGTGCGCGCCTATGACCACATGCTGGGCGCCGATCGCGCCGTCCAGTTCGACACCCTGAAATCCGACATCGAGACTGCCCTGGCCGGATGGGAGCCTGCGGGCTTTGCCCAGCCCTGCGAGCTTGTCGGCGGCGAGAGCAGCCCGGTGAGCAAGGGTGTCAGCATCTACGTCCAGACCTGGGCGACCGCCCGTTTCCTGACAAGAGCATCCGCATGACCAACCTGCCCACCACCGGCGGCAGCTATACCCGTGACATGCTGACCGGCGCCCTGGTCCGCCAGCCGGACGGCCCCGTGTCTGAACCCGAACCTCAGCCCGAAACCCCCACCAGATCCACTCCCACCAGACCAAAGGCAGGTAATTAATGGCCCGTATTTTCCGCAAGCTCGCCATCCTGCACAAGGTTGAGGCGACCTATGGCGTCAGCGCCGCCCCGACCGCTCTCGAGGCCATCATCGGCAAGAACGTCGCCTTCACGCCGATCGAGGCCGAGGAGGTCAGCCGCGACCTGCTGCTGCCCTACATGGGCAACCAGGGCGTGATCCTGACCGGCAAGCACGCGCGCCTGGAATTCGAGGTCGAGGTCGCCGGGTCCGGCACCGCCGGCACCGCGCCGAAATGGGCGTCGCTGATGCGGGCCTGCGGCTTTGCCGAAACGCTGTTGGCCACCACCAGCGCCACCTACAACATCGTCGAGGCCGGCCAGGAAAGCTCCACGATCCATTTCGAGATCGACGGCACCCGCCATGTGATGTTGGGCTGCCGGGGCACCTTCTCGCTGTCCTTCGCCCCGAAGGGCATCCCGGTCTTCCGCTTCGTGATGACCGGCCTCCTGGGCACGATCACCGACCAAGCGCTGACGCCGGTGGCGATGACTGGCTGGCAGACGCCGGTCGAGGCGTCCTCGGCCGCCACCACGATGACCCTGCATGGCTGGTCGGCCGTGGCCGAAAGCCTGTCGATCGACTTGGGCAACACGGTGACGCCGCGCTTCCTCATCGGGTCCGAATCCGTGATCATCTCGGATCGCCGGGTCTCGGGCACGGCCGTGGTCGAGGCCACCAGCCTGGCCACGATCGACTGGTTCGACGTGGCGCTGACGCGGGCGCGCGGCGCGCTGTCGATCATCCACGGCAAGACCGCCGGCAACGTCGTCGAAATCACCGCGCCCGCGGTCGAGATCGGCAAGATCGCCCAGGGCCAGACCGACGGGATCCTGAATTACAGCCTGCCTCTGTCCCTGGTGCCGGTCATCGGGCGGGACGAGCTGGTCATCATCGCGCGCTGAAGGGCTGACCCATGAAGTTCAAGCTGGCAAAGACCTATCGTTACTGGTGGCCCGTCACGGTGCAGATGCCGGACCCGGACCAGCCGGGCACGATCCTGACACAGGAGCTGCGCGTGCTGCTGGAGCCGCTGCCCCAGGACGAAGTGATCGCCGTCCAGGAAGAAAGCGCGAAGCTGAAAACCGTGCGCGCCGTCAGCGAGCACGGTGCCGCCAGCATGGAGCGCGTGGTCAAGGACTGGGACGGGGTCGAGGACGAGGACGGCAAGCTCGTGCCCTTCACGCCCGCCATGCTGCGGCAGGCGCTTCAGCACGCCTGGTTCCGCGCGGGCATCAACAAGGCCCTGGCCGAGAGCCAGAACGGCGAAGCGGCGCGCCTGGGAAACTGAAGGCTGCCGCGCGGGCCTGGGCGCTCGCGCGGCAGGGACGGGCCGATGACCGGACGCCGGTCCAGATGGACGACGAGCTGGCCGCGCAGTTCGCCCGGATGGGCGCCGTGGTCGAGGTCCAGGCACCGCCAGCCGCTGACGGCTTCGAGGTGCTGCTGGCCAATGCGGATGCGATCGCGGCCTGGGTGGCCTGCGAGACTCAGTGGCGGATCGCCACAGGCCCGGCCGGCATCCAGTGGCTCGGCCTCGATTATCCGGCGGTGGACGTGGTCCTGCGCCGTGGGCGGTTCGAGGACGCGGACACGGTGTTCGCGGACCTGATGGTGATGGAGGGGGCGGCCCTCGACGTGTTGTGGGAGACGGCAAGGTGAATGCGGTGACGCCCTTCAAGATCGCGATGGTGTTCACGGCCGACACGGCCGGCGCCAAGGCGGGCGTGACCGATCTGAGCGGCACCATGCGCGCCGTCGGGACCGAGGCCACCAAGACCGGCGCCGCGGCCAAGAAGGGTGCGGCGGACCTGGACGCGCTTGCCGCCGCCGCCAAGGCGGCACTAGCCCATGACGACCTGGCCGCCGCCGAAAAGCGGGCTGCGGCAAAACCAGCGTCCTCGCCGCTGCTGGTCCTCGCCAATCCGGTATCGCCCGCGCCGATGGTCGCGGCGTTTCGCGCGGCCGAGACCGCCGCCGACTCGATGCGCGCCAGTGTCGCCGGGCTGGGTGCCACGGTCGGATCGCAGGCCAAGGACATGCTGGAAGCCGCCCGATCCGCGGCCACCTATCAGGCGGCGCTCGATGACATCCGCGCGTCCTACAACCCGCTGTTCGCAGCGTCCCGGCAGTATGAGCAACAGCTGGACCGGATCGCCGAAGCCGAGCGGTTGGGCGCGATCAACGCCCGCGAGGCGGCGGCGGCGCGCCAGGCGGCAGCGGCGCAGCTGGGTCCGGCAGGACAACTGGCGCCCGGCGCCGGCGGCATCAGCAGCATGTATACGTCCAACGTTGCCGCCCAGGGCTTCGACATCGGCGTGACGGCGGCGATGGGGATGCATCCGCTGATGATCGGCCTGCAACAGGGTTCCCAGTTGGCCCAGGTCGCGACGCAGATGGGCGGCGGCAAGGCCGCCCTGACCGGCATCGCCCAGGGCTTCATGTCGCTGATCAGCCCGACGACGCTGGCCACGATCGCCCTCACGACCTTTGGCGCGGTCGGAATTCAATGGCTCATGAAGCTGGGCGGTGAAACCAAGTCCCTTGAGGAGGCCATGGCCGACCTGGAGGACAGCGTCGGACGGCTGAAGGACGTCAATGCAAACGCCCGCCGCGGTTTCGCCGATCTGGCCGGCGAATTCGGCTCGACCACGGAAGATGCCCAGAAGCTTCTGGACGTACTGGCCGAGATCGAGCGGCGGACAGCAGGCCGCAGCGCACAGGCTACAATGTCCAGCCTGGTCAACGAACTTGGCGGCGGTTCCATGTTAGGGCTGCGAAGCGAGTCAGACCAGTTTGGTAGCCTGCAACGCCTGTTTGGCGAAGCAAGCTGGCTGACGTCCGGGCGGATCAGCGAAAGCGGCAGTCCGCTCAGCTTCGCCGTCAATACCGCCATGGACGGAGTGATCGCTGCGGGAAAGACCGACGACATCGAGGCCCAGATCGCTGCGGTCGAAACCCTTTTCGACGCGGTGACTACCGCCGCCGAGGCCTTCGGCGGGCTCTCGAAGGAAGAAGACGCATGGCTCGGCAAGATTGGCCAGGCGCTGGCTGACCTCCAGCGCATCAAGGGGCTGGACGAAAACGCCGCTGGTATCGCCCAGGCCGAGGCGATGCGCGTCAGCCTCGAGAAACAGATCCAGCTCGAGCGCACCAGCCTGCTCTACGGCGAAGACAGCGCCGAGATGCGGGCCATCCAGGCGCGCCACGAGCGCGAAGCGGCCATTGCCAAGCTCGAGGGCCTGAAGGTCGACCTCGACAGCGCCGAGGCAAAGCGCGTTCTGAATGGTCTGACCGAAATCCAGTATTACCGCGAGAAGGCCGCGGCCGAGGCCCGCCGCGAATGGTTCGTTGCCCAGGATGACCAACTGGCGGCGGTGCAGCGCGAGATCGCCCTGATCGGCATGAGCGCCGCCGAGCAGGCCCGCATCAACGCTCTGGCCGAGGCCGAGCTGGAGATACGCGACCGCAAGCTGAGCGCGCTCGAGGCCGAGGAGGCCCGGACCAAGGCCATCGCCCAGGCCGAGGCCGAGATCGCGCTGTCCCGGCAGCGCGCGCTGCGCGACCTGGCCGTCCAGGCGCAGATGGACGGCTATGACGCCCGCGCGGCCGAGGCGCGCAATCCCTATATCCGCGCCGACATCGAGGCCGAGCGGGCCTATGCCCAGGAGATCGCCGCCAGCGGCGACGCCACCATCGCGGCCCAGGCTGCCGCCCAGGCCCGCGCCCGCGCCATCCGCGAGGCCGACCGGGCGCAGACGGATTTCTTGCGCGGCCAGGCCGAGGGCATCCAGGCGCAGCAGCTGGAAATCGCGCTGATCGGGCAGTCGGCCGCCGTCCGCGCCCGCATCCTGGCCCTGGTCCAGGCCGAACAGGAGATCACCCGGCTGGGCGCCTCGGGCGAGGCGGCGGACGCGATCCGCGAGACGGCCCGCGCGCAGGCCGAGATGGCCCAGCAGCTGGACGCCCAGGTGGACGCCTGGCGCCGGGTGCAGGCGGCGGGCGAAGGCGCGATCGACGGTGTCCTGGACAAGCTGCGCGGGGGCGATGTCGGCGGTGCCTTCAAGGAGATGATCGGCGAGATCGAGAAGGGCTTTTTCGACCTGGCTGTCGCAAATCCGCTGAAGAACATGCTGCTGGGCACCAATCTCGGCACCTGGGAAGACGTTGGCGGATGGGGCGGCATCTGGGGCCGGATGTCGGGCAAGCAGCCCCTGGACGAGGCGGCGACGATCGCGGCCGCGACCATGCCGGGGCAGTCGATGTCGGTCAACGCGGCCAATGTCATCCTGTCAGGAAACCTGGCAGGCCTGGGCGCGGCTAACATGCCCATCGCCCCGGTCCAGCCCTTCGGCGGCACCTTGCCTGGGTCGGCCGATGTCCAGGCGCAGGTCTGGGCCTTCTTTGCCGCCAAGGGCCTGGCGCCGCATCAGATCGCCGGGATCATGGGCAATGTGGCCGGTGAAAGCAGCTTCAATCCGCTGGCCATGGGTGATGGCGGGGACGCTTTTGGCCTGTTCCAGCACAACGACCGCCGCTTCAAGCTGTTCGATTTCATTGGCGGCCAGCAGAACCTGGGCGATGTCCAAAAGCAGCTGGAATTCGTCTGGCACGAGCTGATGACCTCGGAAAACGCGGCCTATCAGCGGCTCATGGCTTCGACCGATGTGCGTGGGGCGACGGACGCCTTCATGCGCGGCTTCGAGCGTCCTTCCGACAAGGCAATCGCTGACAGCTGGGGGACGCGCCTAGCTGCGGCCGAGGCGGCGATGGGCCAGTTCGAAGGCGCCACGATCACCGCGCAGCAGCAACTGGGCCAGCTGGGCACCGGGGCGGCGCAGCTGGGCACGGGCCTGCAGTCCTTCGGGTCGGGCCTGGCGGGGGCGATCGGTCAGGCCGGAGCCTCGCACGGCATCGGTGGCCTGCTGGGCGCGGGCCTCTTGACCGACCTCGGTCGGATGATCGGCATTCCGGGGTTCCAGACCGGCAGCTGGACCGGACCGGGGGCCGACACCGATGTCGCTGGCCTGGTCCACGCCAACGAATTCGTGTTCGACGCGGCCGCCACCCGCCGGATCGGCGTGGCCAACCTGGAGGCCATTCGGCGGGGCACCATGCGCGGCTATCTGTCGGGCGGCCATGTCACCAGCCGCGGCGCCCCGCCGATGGCCGTCCCGGCCAATGCCTCCGCCGCCCCGCAAGGCGCGCGCGAGCCGGTGGTCTTCCACATCAACGTCAGCGGCACCGGCGATGCCCAGCTCCAGGCGGGCGTCCACCAGGCCATCGCACAGGCCATCGAGACCTATGACCGCCATGCGGTGCCCGACCGGGTGCGCGTGCTCATCAACGACAGGTGGGGCAGCTGATGGCTTACGCCTTTCCCCTTTCCCACGGGCAGTTCATGGCGATCCTGCCGATCCAGGATTTCAGCTTCGACTTGCCCGAGGCGATCGAGACCTCGGAGACCGGCGGCGGCGAGATCCTGCGCGCCGACCTGGGCACGCGCCTGTGGCAGGGCGAGATCGGCCTTGGCGAGATGACGCCGGACGAGCGCGACGAGGTCATGGCGATGTTGGACGTGCTGCGCCGGCCGGGCGCCAGCTTCATGGCCCATGACGTGCGCCGCCCGGCCCCGCGCCTCGATCCCGCAGGGACCGAGCTGGGCGCCGCCGCCCCGCAGTTGCTGTCGGTGGCGTCCACCAGCAGGGACGTCCGCCTGTCAGGATTGCCGGCCGGATACGCGCTGCGCCGCCACGATTACCTGGCCTTTGCCTACGGCACCAACCCGGTCCGCCGCGCGCTGCACCGGATCGCCAGCCCTGCCGTAGCCGCAGCCAACGGCCAGACGGCCGCTTTCGAGGTCAGCCCGGCTGTCCGGCCCGGCTGGGCTGCGGGCGCCGCCGTCAGCCTTGTGCGCGCGGCCTGCAAGGCGGTGGTGGTGCCCGGATCGGTCGATCCCGGCCGCCGCAAGGGTGTGATGACCACCGGCGTCCGATTCCGCTTCCAGCAGACCCTGAGGTAAGATGCGCACGTTCAGCCCTGCCACTGCCGCCTATCTCGCCAGCCGCGCCGGGTTCATCGGCCACGTGCTGGTGTGGATTTCCGCGCGGGACCGCTCCTCACACGCCATCGAGACCATCGGCTTCTGGACCGGCGCCGATCATCAGGAGTTCACGATCGACGGTCAGGTGCGGCTCTATTACGCCGCCGGCAGCCTCCTGAAGGTGGACCCGATCCGGCGCCAGACGGGCGTCAAGGTCCGCACGCACCGCATCACGTTCAGCCAGGTGGCGCCCGAGGTCGAGATGCTGATCCGCGGCTATGACCCGCGCCACGCGCCGGTCGAGGTGCATCGGGCGCTGTTCCACCCTGACACCGAGACCCTGATCGACGAGCCGCATGTGATCCTTCGCGGTTTCGTCGACAGGGCGCCCTTGACCACCCCCGCCAAGGGCGAGGCGGGCCAGGTCGCGCTGGAGATCGCCTCGGAGGCCCGCGCGCTGACCAGGCCGCTGTCGCGGTTCCGGTCGGACGCCGGCCTGCGCAGCAGGGACGACGAGGACGCCTTCCGCCAGTATTCGTCCCTGGCCGGCACGGTGGAGGTACCATGGGGCCGCTGAGACGCCTGCACGATTGGCAGCCCCGGCTGCATGCCTGGCTGCGCGCCGTCCGGCAGACGCCGATCCGGCCCGGCCATCACGACTGCTGCCTGTTCGGCGCAGGCGCGATCGAGGCGCAGACCGGCATCGACATCGCGGCTGATTGGCGCGGCCGATACACCACCTTTGCGGGCGGGCGCCGGATCCTGCGCAAGGCGGGCTATGCCGACCACGTGGCGCTGATCGCCGCCACGCTGCCCGAGGCGCACGTGTCGGCCGCGCTGGACGGCGACATCGCCATCGTGCCGACCGAGGACGGCGATGCCGTGGCCGTGGTCCAGGGCGCGGCGGTCTATGTCCTGTCACTGTCGGGCGGGCTGGGCCTCGCCCCGATGGCCCCCGTTCAACGCCTGTTCAAGGTCGGATAAATGCCCGCCGCGCTCGCCTTTGTCGGAGGGATGTTCAGCTTCGGCGGAACAGTCGCCACGCTGGGCGCGGCCGGTGTCGCAGGCGCATGGGCTGGCGCCGGCTTTGCCGCCACAGCCATCGGCAGCCTGACCGTCAAGCTGCTGACCACCGTGGCGCTGTCGGCCCTGACCTCGGCCCTGTCCGCCGATCCGCCCGAGGGCGGCGGCATCACCATCTCGGCCACGGTCCAGGGCGAGCATAATCCCGAGACGATCATCCTCGGCCGATACGCGACGGCCGGCCAGGCGATCTGCGCCCCTTACAGCCAAGGCCCGTCCAACAAATACCTGACCCATGTGATCGAGCTGTGCAGCGCGCCTGGCGCGCAGCTGTCGCGCCTGATGCTGGGCGACGAATGGGTGACGCTGGAGCCTCAGTCGGGCCAGCAGGGCTGGGCGCGCTTCGGCCATCGTGTCACCAGCGAAAAGTACCGGGATCTGGTGTGGGTCAAGTTCTATGATGGCACCCAGACCGAGGCCGACCCCTATCTGGTCCAGGACTATGGCCTGCACGAGGACCGGCCCTGGACCCCCGACATGGTCGGCCGCGGGATCTGCTATGCGATCCTGACCTTTCGCCTCGACGAAGAAAAGCTGACGCAGGTGCCGCGGTATCGCTTCGAGCTGACCGGCATCCCGCTCTACGATATCCGCAAGGACAGCACCGCCGGGGGCAGCGGGCCGCAGCGCCTGGCCGACCGCTCGACCTGGACCGTCAGCCACAACCCGGTGGTTCAGGTCTGGAACATCATGCGCGGGATCGCGCTGCCCGGCGGCGAGGTCTATGGCGGCAACATCGGCGATCTGCGCCGGCTGCCCCAGGCCGTCTGGATCGCGGCGATGAACCGCTGCGATGCGGCTGTCAGCAAATCCGGCGGCGGCACCGAGCCGGCCTATCGCGCGGGGCTGGAGATCGCGCTCGACCAGCCGCCCGCAGCCGCCATCGAGGAACTGCTGAAGGCCGCGTCTGCGACCATCGCCGATCTGGGCTATGGCTGGGGGATCGTCGCCGGCGCCCCGGCGCTGCCGGTCTACAGCTTCACGGACGACGACGTGATCGTCAGCCGCTCCCAGGAGCTGGATCCTTTCCCCGGCCTGCAGGACACCTACAACGCCGTCAGCGCCAAATTCCCGGACCCCGAGCATTTCTGGGAGCCCAAGGAGGCGCCGCAGCGCACCAACACGGCCTGGGAGGCCGCCGACGCCTTCGGGCGCCGGATGGCCAATCTCTCGCTGCCCGCCGCGCCCTATCCCGCCCAGGTGCAGCGCCTGATGCGCGCCTGGATCGAGGACGAGCGGCGGTTCCGCCGCCATGTGATCAGCCTGCCGCCCGATGCCGCCCATGTCGAGTTGATCGACACCATGGACTGGGCTAGCGAGCGCAACGGCTATGACGGGAAGGACTTCTCGGTCCACGAAATCCTCGAGGATCCCCGCACCGGCATCCGGCAGATGTCGATCCGCGAGCGCGATCCGCTGGACTACAGCTGGCGGCCGGACTTCGAGCTGCCCTCGGCGCCCGGCCCGGCGGCGCCCACCCCGACCGTCCCCGAGCCGGTGTCAGGATATGTTGCCACCGCCGTGATCCTGAAGGATGCCGCGGGCATCGCCCGCCGCGCCGGCATCCGGCAGGTCTGGGATCCCGAGATCGTCGCCCACGGCCTGCGATGGGAAATCCGCCTTTCCGGCACAACCGAGGCGATCCTGGAGGGCAGCACCCAGGACATCGCGCGCGGCACCCGCACGGTGGCCGAGGGGATCCTGCCCGGCACCGCCTATGACATCCGCGCACGGCTGATCAAGGCGCGGCAGACCGCCTGGACGACCTGGCGCACGGTGGTGACGCAGGCCGTCGCCGGCGAGACCGTGGACATCCCGGCCGAGGTGCTCGAGCGGATCGCCGACCTGGAAGAATGGGCGGGCGGCACCGGCGAGGACATCGACGCCATCCTGGACGAGATCGAGGCGGACATCGACCGGATCGACGGGCTGGTGGGCGGCGTCCGGGCGGACCTGACGGCCGAGGCGGCCGCGCTGCGCGCCGAGGCGCTCGAGCACCTGGCCGTCGCCAAGGCCTATGCCGAGACCGGCCTGCAAACGGAAAGCCTCGAGCGCCAGACAGCCACGGACGGCCTGGCCGCGCGGATCGACCAGCTGACCGCCGCCATGGTCTCCGAGCAGCTGCTGCGCAACGGCAGCTTCGCGGATGGCCTGGCCTACTGGACCCGCAGCGGCACCGGCACGGTCCTGGATCGCGACGCGGCCAGCACCGATGTCCTGATCAAGACCATGCCCGCGGCCGCCGCCGCCTCGATCGACGCCGGCGGCGCCCTGGCCCAGGAGACAGAGAGCTTCGAGGTCAGCGCCCAGGACCGGGTGCAATTCCGGTTCTCGGCCGGCGCGCTCGGCAGCGCCGCGCGGCAAATCGAGGTCCGATGCCGGTGGTTCGGCGCGGCCGGGGCCGAGATCACCCCGGCCGTCATCTTCCCGATCACGCTGGAGGCGGGGGGCGTCTGGCGCGTCAAGTNACACGGCCCGCTCGGCCGAGGTCCGGCTTGCCCATGTCTCGGCCTCGGGCGAGCGGGTGCTGGCCACCAAGATCGACGTGACGATCGTCAACGGCGCCATCGAGGCGCGGGTGGCCGAACTGGAGGCCGCGCAGGCATCGACCACCGGTGCAATCGCCACGCGCAATTCGCAGGTCGATGCCCGCTTCATCGCCAACGAGGCGATAGCCACTGCCGAGGCCAACGCCCGCGCAAATGCCGATGCCGCGGCTGCCCTGCGTCTCACCGCGCTGGAAGGCTCGACCGGCGCGAATGCCGCCGCCATCGAAACCGTGGAAATGGCCGTAGCCGATCTGGAGCAGTCCGCGGCGACCCTCGAGCAGTCCGTCAGCGCCCGGTTCGGAGCGGCCGAGAAGGTCAGAGACGGTGTCTTCGCGCGGGGGCTGCTCTCCTGGCCCGGCGGCGCCCTGGGCACCCCGGCCGACCTCGTCGCCAAGGACAAGGCCGGCGCCTGGCATCTGGCCGGGATGCCCGCCGACCGTGCGCTGCGGATCGCGCCCGGCACGCCGCTGGCTGCGGTCCGGCGCACCGATCCGGTGGCGGTGGCTCCGGGCGAGGTGTTCGATCTGTCGATGGCCTATGCCCGCGCCGCCGATGGCGTCCAGCCACGCTTGCGGATGGTGTTCCGCAATGCCGCCGGCGGCGGGATCGGGGCGCCGCATCCCGTCGTCACCGGCACTGGATCAGGCGCCTGGCTGTCTGCCTTCCGCACAGGCATCGCCGCCCCGGCCGGCGCGGTCGACCTGGTGATCGAAATCTGTTCCGCCGTCGACGGCGCCACCGCGGCCTGGATCACAGACCTGTCGGCGCGCCGCCGGCAGGCCTTCGACCACCAGGCCGCCGCCGACATCGCTGACCTGAAATTCGCGATGTCCGATCCCGGCGGCGCCATCGCCGGTATCCGGGAAACCATCCTCGCCAACTGGAACAGCCTGGATAGCCGCGTCAAATCGCAGGCCAGCGCGATCAGCGATCGTTACACCAAGACCCAGACCGACGCTGCCATCTCGTCCGGCATCCAGCAGTTCGACGCGACGCTGACCAGCCGCTTCGGCGCCAAGGCCAACGCCTCGACGGTCACCGCCCTGGCCAATCGCGTGACGGCCACCGAATCCGGCCTGGACGCGCAGTCGGACGCCATCACCCAGACCAAGGCGCGCACCGATCGCGCCAGCGCCAGCGGCCTGATCCGCATGACCTCCTCGGCCGGTACCGGATCCGGCTCGACGCGGATCGCACTGATCGCCGAGGCGACCGCCACGGGGGCGTCCCAGCAGGCAGCCCTGTATCTGGAGACTAATACCAGCGGGCAGAACGCCGCCTATGTCGTCGCCGACCGATTCGCGGTCTTGGCCAGTCGGACCGTCGGCGCGGCCCGCACGGTGCCGTTCATCGTCACCGGCGGCCGCGCCTATATGGATGGCGCCGAGATCGCCGACCTGACCGTGGGCCGCTTGCAGCTTGGCCCCTACTCCGCCTCGGTTTTCCCGTTCAGCATGGCCGCAGGCGAGATTGCATCGAACGGCGGCGAATCCGTTCTCGCATCGTTGACCCTGACCAAGGGCCGCTCCGATCCGATGCCGCTGTTTTTTCGGGCGACGATGTATTCCACGCAGTCGGCGACCGTGCGGTGCATCCTGCGTCTGTATCGCAACAGCACCCTGATCGAGACCCGTCGGATTGGCGATTGGTGGGGCGTCAGCAGCATCATCGACAACGGCGAAACGGTCACCTCGGTCGATCTGTGGACCGGCACCTCCTCGGCCACCTACCAGCTGCGCGGCCAGATGTGGCGCAAAAACACCCAGAACAGTTCGGGCGGACCGGAAATCACCTGGGAGCCGACAACCTTCGGCGGCTGGAGAAACCGCTTCCTGGGGGCCTTCAATGCTTTCAAATGACGCCATGGTCCCTGCGGCCGTGATCTCGATCGCCACCGGATCGATCCTTTGGACCAACCTCTGCGAGCTGGGCCTGCTGACAGACCAGGCAAGCGAGGGGCAGATCGCCGTGCTGCTGCCCGAGGGCGTGGCGGACGATACCCATTACTGGGACGGCGCGGCTTTCGTGCCCTATCCGCCCCGACCGGGCGACTGGGCTGTCTGGAACGGGGCTTTCTGGACCGATCCGCGCCCGCCGCGCGATCCGGCGGCCGAACTGGCGGCATGGCGGGCATCCGCCTCGATGACACGCGCCAACCTCGTTATTGCCGCTGTGACCGCGGGTATCATCCCGGCCTCGGACGCCGCGCCGGCCGCCCGTGGCGAGATCACGCCATCGATCCAGGCGCTGATCGACCAGCTGCCCCCCGAGCAGCAGCTCGAGGCCGTCGTCCGCTGGGCCGCCTCGACGGTGATCGACCGCACCAACCCGATCCTGACAGCCCTGGCCGCCTCCATGGGCCTGACGGACGAGGATCTTGACCAGCTTTTCGGGCTCACAGCCCCCACAGAGGAGTAAGACATGCCTGGCAAGGCCACCATCAAGGGCACCCTGAAGGACATCAACGACATCCCCATCGTCGGCGGCAAGGTCATTGCCACCATGGTCGGGTCCGACGCCTTCGAAGGGGGTGTCAGGATCGCCGGCCGCAAGATCGATGCGACCACCGGCATGGACGGCAGGTGGAGCCTGGACCTGCTAGTTAACGGCGAAGGCCGGCACGGTTCGTCGTCCTGGAAAATCGAGGCCTTCGACAATGTCATGATGAGCATCTTCTCGGTCGACAAGCTGTTCGTGATCAACACGGCCGAGATGCTGCTCGACGATCTCGAGCAGGTGACCGCCGCCAATGAGGTGGCGGCCAAGGCCGCAGGCATGTCGCGCATCCTCGCCGCCGACGACCTGGCCGAATACCAGGCCATGCCGGAGGCGCAGCGCAGGCCGACCGACATCGTGTTCGTGAAGGACGTCTGAGATGGCGGTCGATCTGATCCATCCCGGCGCCTCGCCGCATCTCTTTCGCGGCGCACACACGGTCTATTTCAGGGGGGTGCGGCATCGCGTCTATACCGCCCAGGGCGTCCCGTTGCTGGTCGATCCCCCCTCGGAACTGCCGCAGGTGGCGCCCGCGCTCTCGGGTGGGGCGCTCGATCTGGTCGATGGCGACCTGGTGCTGGTCCCGCCGACCGTCACCCGCGGCCGCCCGGACCCGCAGCTTGTCCTGGTCAGCCTGACCCGGAACGGTGCCACTGTCATGGACGAGCTGGCCGGCGACCGCATCCCGGATGCCGCGGCGGGCGATTATGTGGCCCTCTGGTCGGCCGGCAACGGCGTGGGCCAGCCCGCCACCCGGACCGCCAGCCGCACCGTCGCCGTGATTTCCCTGCCCGAGGTGACGCTGACCCTCACGCCTGTCGTCCCGGCCCTGTCCGAGGAAGCACCCATCGGCACCGTCGTCGCCCGGATCAGCACCGACGCGACAACCGTCGTCCTGTCCGGCGCCGATGCCGACCTGCTGGAGATCGACGGCGCCGACATCGTCACGGCTGCCGGGCTTCAGGGCCGGACCAGCCTGGAATTTTCGGTGGTGGGCACGCGACAGGGATATGCGCCGACCGGCGCCACGGTGACCCTCGCGGTCCGGGTGCCTGACGATCCCAGCACCATCACGCCAACGCAGACCGGCTTTGCTGTCGCAAATGCCGGATCCTTCCCGACCCGCAACATCCGGCCGACGCAATCCGGCCTTATCGTGGAGACAGTCTAATGCCTCAAGTCGCAGGCGCCATGGTGCGCAAAAAAGGCGCGACGCTCTGGGATTTCCGCCCCGGAACCGGAACCGGCACCTTCGAGGTGACCGGTATCGATCCTGGCACCGAGATCGAGGTGCGCCTTGCCGGACCCCTGGTCGAGACCACCACCCTGACCGCGCCCCGGATCGCAGCCATCGTCTCGCCCAACCCGATCGTCGCGGGTCAGCCCTTCACCGTGGTCTTCGACGTGGTGCCCGACACCGTCACCCCGGCAGGCCTGACAGGGACCGGGTCCATCCGATCCGGCGTCGGGCCGGCCGGCGTGGACCGTCTGACGATCAGGGCGACGGCGGATGGCCGTGAACCGCTCGAATTCGAGGTCGATGTGGAGCAGCCCGAAGCGACCCTGATCGTCTCCCCGGAAAACATCCTGCGGATCGACGGCGGCACTGGTCCGACCCCGCTGACGATCTCCGCCCCCGATCGGTATGCGGGCGAGTATGCGCCGGGCGCGGCGGACCTGGAGACCGGGCCGCAGCCGCTGGCCGACATCGTGCTGCGCACCGTGTCCGGTGCGCCGGCGGCGGTGGGGCAGTCTCTGGTGCTGGACCTCGGGCCGTGGGAGAGCCAGCATCCCCAGGTGCAGATCACCTCGATCAGATACCGCGCTGGCGACACGATCCTGGGCACCGCCAGCACCCTGGCGATCACCTCGGCCTTGGCGGGCCAGAGCATCGTCGCGGATTACGCGCTCTCCGATGCCTCGGGCGTGACCGAGGGCACCACGCCTGCTGTCGCGGTGCCGGGGACGGTCCTGGCGGTCGGCGCCACCCGGGTCGGTTTTTATGATCAGGTCAGGGTGGGCGCGACGAATACCCAAAGGCTGACAGACATCGACCTTGGGCCTGCCGACCCGGCCAAGCGCATGGTGCTGTTCGTCAGCACTCGTGGAGACTTTACGCCGACCTTCGCGGTCATCGCGGGTGGGGTTGAATATCCGCTGGAGGAAGTCACCCGAACTGGTCCTCAAAGCAACAGCGCAACAGGGTATCTGCTGGAGGCAAACATCCCAGCGGGCGGCGCGGCCGTGCTGCGGGCGACCTATACCGCCAACACCAGTCCCGGCCTTGGTGTCGAAGTCTTCGCTCTCAAGGGTATGGCGCGGCAGACGCTGGTCTCGAATCTCCGCGTTGCGATGACCGCCGGGACGCCTGTATCAGTCCAGGTGGCGACACAGGCAAATGATTTCTGCCTCCTGTTCCTGGTCTCAGTTCCGACAGCGGCGGGTGGGATCATCGACGCGACCGCTGGCGTGACGGAGGTCATCGATCGCACCCTCGCCACAGGGGCAGGTCTGTCCCCGTGGCAGCTCTGGATCGGCGCCGCCACCGAAGCGACCGGCTCGGCCACGCGCACCCTGTCCGCCACCCCCACTGTCAGCGGCAATGCTGGCCGCCTCGCAGCCGTCTATCGGAGATCCTGACCATGGCTCGTTACATCCATTTCCCGTCCGCGCTTGGAGAGACCGTCACAGCCGCCCTGGGCGACGATCCGGCCCTCACGGTCACTGACTATGCCGTGGTGCCCGAGGTGGTCTCTTACATGGCCTATGGCGCCCGCCTCAACGTCTTGGAGGTCGCCCTGACCGGCGTATCGGCCGGACGGGCGGTTGCCCGGTCGGATGGTCGGACATCCCTCGCGCTGCACGGGATCCTCGATGCCCAGACCCTCAGCGCCGATCTGCCCGACAGCCGCCGCGCCGAGATCGCCGTCAGCGCCGCCGCCGCCCGTCGAGGCCACCCGTCTGGGCGCCACTACAAGCTGCCTCTCGATGCCAGCCGCCGGTTCGTCTGCGAGCCGGGTCGGCGCCACCGGAAATGGTATCTGTCGCGGTCCTCGGCCGCGCTGACCCGCGCGCAGATCGCGGCCGATGCGGGCGTCTCCGAGGCGACCGTCACCGGCGCCTGGCTGCTGACCCGTCCGCAATACGGCGGCACCGCCGCCACCGCGATCCATGCCGATCTGTTCAGCCTGATCCGTAGTGTTATTCAGGGCAACCCCGGCCGGTCGGATCACTATCGGCTGGACCGAGGTTATGACTATAGCACCCTCGTCTGGACCGAACTGTGCGGCGAGGACGAGCTGCACCCTGCGCTGATCGGCGCCTTCGGCACCGGCACGGACCCGGTCATCAATCTGTTCAGCAACTTCCTGTCTCTGCCGTTCGTGGTCCTCCAGGACGTCAGGACGACCCGCGACAAGGTGCAGACATGGTATGGCTACAGCTTTGCCTTTGACCACGTTGACTTCGGTTTGGCCGCTTATCCGGGGAATACGATCAACTGCACTTTCCACGAATGCACGATCCTGGCGCCCTGGTATGACGCGCCGAAACAGATATCGGGCGACAACAGATGGACGGCCAACGGCAACCACCTGCCCGGCGTCTACATGGCTTTTTCTGAAGGCGTTCTGGTCGATTCCTGCCTGATCGACCATGCCGGATGGGCCGACGGATACGACTACAACGGCAGCGCCGCCATGCCGATGCCGATGTCCAAATATTCGCACGCGCTGTATTTCTCGGCCGATACCTTCGACATCACGATCCGCAACAACCTGCTGTCGCGGTCGTCTTCCTGCGGGGTGCAGATGCGGTCCGGCCTGCATCTTGAGGGCAACCTGCTGGTCGACAACAACCTGGGCGCCGCGGTCAACAGTACCGGCGGCGTCGGCCAGTTCAACAACGTGATCGACAACGTGATTTATTCGGCGGGCTACAAGCGTGTCGCCTACGAGGAAGGTGCGCTTGACTGGGGCTTTGACGTGAACGGCCCGCTGTCCTCGATGGGCGGAAACATCATCGCCCATGGCAAGAACCCCGACGATCCGGCCGAGGCCTACAAGGCCGTGAACTGGAACGACGGGGTGTCCACCAGCGCCAAGATGACGGATGACACGCAGGTCTGGAAATGGGGCGCGGCCAGCCGCAATGTGGGCGGGCTGGCCCCCGCGATCCTGGACAAGACGACGATCTGGCGCCGCGCCGGTGAGAGGCTGGGCAAGGAGTGGGCCAGCATCCCGGAATATGTCGCCCATGTGGCCGCTGCCCCCAGTATCGGCGACATCGTGCGCGAGGACATCCGCTGGACCAAGAGCCGCTTCGGCTCTCCGATCCCCGCCCGCACGGCGCCTGCGGACCTGGTCTTCTATCCCGACCCGAATTTCGACGGCTTCCGCTGGGACAATCGCCGCAACTGGTCGTCGAAAGACCTGCCCGGCACCCATGTCGCTGACAGCGCCGACCTGGACGGCCATTTCGTGCGGTTCGGGACGGTCAATGCCAGCGTCGCGGCCCTGGCCCTGGGCGGGGGCGTCCTGGAGATGACCTCGGGACGGCTGGATGTAGGGACGATCACCGATGCGGGCACGATCCTCACCCGTCTGGCGGGCCAAATCTGGATCGGCGGCGCCGCGCAGCCGCTGTCGGCCGAGGTGGTCAGCGGGCGCCTGGCGCTGACCGGCGCGGCCGCCGACCTGGACCTGG
>NZ_JBQEOI010000032.1:6453-30381 GCF_052045125.1 Paracoccus sp. 22332 | reverse complement strand
TTCCATCGGTTGTAGAGGGTCTTAGGCGGGCCGTATTCTTTCGGCGCATCGCACCACCGCAACCCATTGCGATTGATCAAATTATGCCGCTCAGAACGCGACGATCGTCCACGCGGGGCTTGCCATGGCTCTTGGGAAAGAACGGCGCAAGGCGCGACATCTGCGCGTCACTCAGCCAGAAAAGATTGCTCATCAGTGGGGCCTCCTGTGCCCTCCTGAAGCACCGATCAAGGTCACAATCAATGGGTCCTGACCCTAAGGCTGCGGACCTCCCTAGGGTTGATGATCGCTGCCCATGCCTGCGGCCCCGATTGAAGCCAGCGCAACACAGCACGGCCCCCTCCAATGAAAGCAGTCAGGGTTGAGAGGATGGCTGCGTATGTCGCTACGGGATCGCTTGTAATCTTTTCCCACATCTAGCTGCTGTCTCCAGTTGGGGTGGGGCTATGGGGGAGGTGCTGTGGCCCAGAGGGGATAGATGCCCCCGCACAAAAATATGTCGGATTTTTTACGCAGTGAAAAACCTCTTTGACAATGGGTGGGATGTGGTAACGCTGCCGTGAAGAATTTGCTTAGAGGTTGATTATGAGGTGGTTCGCTATCGTGTTTGCATTTTTTCTGTCGGGTTGTGCATCGCAGATCATGCAGTCGTACCTTGGCAAGGACATCACCGAAGCAGCGATGGACTATGGTGTTCCTGATGCGACGATGGACCTGCCTGATGGTCGTAGGGCGTTTATGTGGCAAATGACGCAGAATATCGCCATGCCGCAAACTACAACCTACAACGCCACTGCGACAGGCAATTGGGTTAACGGCACTGCCACAACAAGCGGCGGGATTGCCTCCCAAACTTGTAACTACACACTTATCGGACAGCGCAACTCCAAGGGTAGCTATACAGTGGTCGACTTTCGGAAGCCGTCGATGATGTGCGAGTGAAATATGCCGCACTTGCGCAAGACAGCCGGAGGTGAGACACACAAGTGTAACACAACGCAACCCGCGCACGCAGCAGCGGACGCAATATCAACGGCTTGACTGCGTGGTGGGCAGTCCTTCACCGCCCACCATGTCCCCCCATGACCCCTTGTCACGGCGATCCCGAAGCCCTTGATCCGGCCGCCTTTCGGGGGATCGGAGGTCGGGCGACAATCTTTCCCCGCGCCGGAATTTTCCCCTTGCACCCTGCTGCGCACCCCCCTATAGACCCCGCACGCCACATCGAAAGACGCGGCGGACCTCCGGTGGGGCCATAGCTCAGTTGGTAGAGCGCTTGAATGGCATTCAAGAGGTCAGGGGTTCGACTCCCCTTGGCTCCACCAGTAAATTCATGACGATGCACCCATAAGAACCATCTCTGAGAACGCGGGAGGCGTAGCTGCGCCAGAGAGCATCGCCCCTTTCGGCCCCGTAGGCGGTGGCCTTTCACGTTCTCTCGGCAAAAAACCGTTTGCCTACTGGCGCATTGTCAGTCTACAAAAGCACACACTTCACGTTTGTTAGGCACACATCAGCAGCAACCGGCTAGGACGGAGGCTGACGAAGGTATTGAGAAGTTTAGAAAGATCTGCAGAGGGCGCTGGTTAGATTTGATCTAACTACGCCCTTCACCGGCACCAGATCGCCCCAGGCGGCCGGACCATGGCCCGAGGGCCGTTAACTTCTTTTCCGAATCCCCGGAACTGTGTAGGGTGAACCAGGCTGTTCGCTCCGGGACGGCCAGCCGATCTGTCTGTATCGGTATCACGGAAGGGAGGGTTGCATGATAATCAGAACAATGGCGGCGCTGTCCGCCTCGGTTGTCTGCCTGGCGGGGGCGGCCTCGGCGGCGACCGTCGTGAACAGCAGCTTCGAGGATGTATCGGGCCTGGCGGGCGGCGGTCTCAACCGGGGTTCGTTCGGTGTCTATGATACGATTCCCGGCTGGACCAAGGGTTCCGGTTCGGGAATCGAGTTGCAGGACAATGGCACGCTGACGACCCATGATGCGCAGGACGGCAACTGGTATGTCGAACTGGACAGCGACGACAATTCGTCGATGTATCAGGACATTACCTTCGCGGTGGCGGGCATCTATCGTCTCTCGTTCTACTATGCGCCGCGCACGACGACGCCGACGGACAACGGCATCGACTATTCGCTGGGTGGCCTGATCAGCGGTTCGATCGACGGAGTCTTTCCTGCGGGCTGGCAAGAGGTCGCCACCAACTTCAGCGTCAATGCCGGGGATGTGCTGCGGCTGACCTTTGCCGCCACCGGCATCAACAACAGCCTGGGGGGCTTTGTCGACAACGTGACGATCGCGCCGGTGCCGCTGCCCGCCTCGGCGCTGCTGTTGGGCGGCGCCATGGCCGGGATCGGTTTTGCGGGTCGTCGCCGCAGGAACCGGGCCTGACAGCAGGCTAAGTCCGGGGATCCCCGCCGGGTTGGACCGGGCGGGGATTTTCCTGCGGAAAGGCTGTGGTGCGGGCGGCGGGACTTGAACCCGCACGGGCTTGCGCCCCAGGGAGTTTAAGTCCCATGCGTCTACCATTCCGCCACGCCCGCGCCATCGTTTCGCTAGCGGGCGGGGGGCGGATTGGCAAGCGGTTCAGTCGGTGCGGCGCTAGAAGCTGCGGGTTGGGCGATCGAAGACCTTGCGGCCCATCAGGCTGCCGACCAGATCGACCATCAGCTTGGCCGTGCGGCCGCGTTCGTCCAGGAACGGGTTCAGCTCGACCAGGTCCAGCGAGGTCACCAGGCCGGATTCGTGCAGCAGTTCCATGACCAGATGCGCTTCCCGGAAGGTGGCGCCGCCAGGGACGGTGGTGCCGACGGCGGGGGCGATGGAGGGATCCAGGAAATCCACGTCCAGCGAGACATGCAGCATTCCGTTCGCCGCCCGGACCCGGTCCAGGAACGCGCGCAGAGGCGCGACGATACCCTGTTCGTCCAGCACTCGCATGTCGTTCACGGTGATGTCGATGGCCAGCAGCGCGGCATGTTCCGCCGGATCGACGCTGCGGATGCCGAACATGCAGATGTTCTGGCCCGGCACCGGATGGGGAAAGGGGGGGAAGGGATCGAATCCCGGCAGGCCAAGCGCATAGGCGATGGGTGTGCCGTGCAGGTTGCCCGAGGTGGTGGTCTCGACAGTATGGATGTCGCTGTGGGCGTCCAGCCAGATCACGAACAGCGGGCGGTCCTGCCGCTGCGCATGGATCGCGGCCCCTGCCACGGTGCCAAGCGCCAAAGCGTGATCGCCGCCCATGATGATCGGAAAACCGTCCTGCAAGGCCTGGGCTGTGGCGTCGCGCAGCGCCTCGGTCCAGGCGATCATCTGCGGCAGGTGGTGGACGGCGGGATTGGCGCAGGTCGCGTCAGGGGCGGGGCCGGGCTGCACGTCGCCGCGATCCTCGACCTGGTGGTTCAGGGCTGTCAGTGTCTGCGCCAGCCCGGCGACGCGATAGGCAGCAGGCCCCATCAGGCAGCCGGGCCGGCGCTGGCCTTCGTCGATGGGCGCGCCCAGAAGGATGCAATGCGTCATGTCGGGCCTTTCCGTGTTGGCCCCTTCATAAAAAACACCCGGTGCGGGAATGTCCACGCACCGGGTGTCATATCTTGCCGATAAGGCGCCGCCTAGAACGGGGCAGTCAGCCCCAGCCAGAGGCGACGGCCCTCCAGCACGGTGTTGAACTCGCTGGTGCGGATTTCCTCGTTCAGGACGTTGTAGACTGCGGCGTTCAGCGTCGCAGTATCGGTGACCTGATAATTCGCACCGATGTCGACAGTGGTATAGCCCGAATACTTGCGGCCTTCGACGCCGTTGATCGTGACAGGCGCGCCGTTGCTTCCGATCCGCAGGCCCGAGGCGATCTCGGATCCGTGGTAATTGGCCGAAAGCCAGGTGTCGAGGCCGGTCACGGGCGTCGTCCAGTCGAAGCGCAGGCTGGCCATGTGCTCGGGCGTGCGGGCCAGGGGGAAGCCGTCGAATTCGCCCGATTTCTGTTTGGACTTGGTATAGGTATAGCTGGCGCGGGCGTTCAGCGTCGGCGTGATCGACCAGTCGCCCGTCAGTTCAAGCCCGGTGATCTCGGCCTTGTCCACGTTGAAGTTCTGGAAGATCCGGTAATATTGCAGGCTGCCGTCCGCCGCGGTGTATTGCGGGCCATCCGTCCACAGGACAGGGGTGCCATCCGGGTTTTCCAGGATCTTCTGTTGCAGCTTGTCCTTGAACCGGGTGTGGAAGGCGGTCGCGCCGACCGTGAATGTGCTGCCCTCATAGACCGCGCCGATCTCGATATTGGTCGTCTTTTCGGGATCGAGATCGTCATTGCCCAGGATCACGCCACAAGAAGGCGGAGTATTGCGCGCGCAGTTGCCGCCGCCGGTCGTATAGGCATAGCCGGGGGTGATCGTGCGGATATCGGGTGCGCGATACCCGGTCGAGATGCCGCCCTTGATCGTCAGCGCGTCGGTTGCGTCCCAGACCCCATAGATACGCGGCGTGACATGGCCGCCGTAAAGCTCATGGTCGCTGTAGCGCATGCCCAGCGTCAGCGCGAAGTCGTCGCGCAGACGCCATTCGTCCTCGGCGAACAGCGCCCATTCGTCCAGGGTGAATTTCTCGTCATAGCGCGCGTCGGGAGGCAGGTCCGCCTGCGCGCCGGGGTTCTGGTCCTTGATGGTGGTCCGGATGAACTGGCCGCCATAGGTCAGCTTGTGCTGGCCATTCCATTCGAAGCCCTGATTGGCCTTGGCATCCAGGACCGAGTTGCGCACCTGCGGGGACCGGAGGTTCTGGACGAAGGCGCTGTCCAGCGCGGTCCGGTTGTAGCTTGTCCGTTCGCCGATTTCCTGAGCGAAGCTGACCTCGGTGTCGATGTCGCCAAAGCTGCCCTTGTGGGTCAGCGACCAGTGATCGCGGTCGTTGTCGCGATAGGACAGGTCGTCTGCGGCAAGGCTGGAGATCTGGGTGCGGCCCGCCTCCAGCAGCACCTGGTTGCTGTCGTCCACATGCCAGGTCAGGCGCGCGCCGGCATCGTAATCGTCCGAAGCGTCAGGGCCGTCCTCGATGGACGAGGCGTCCTGGTCGAACTTGCGGGCCCAGACCTGCAGGCCCAGCGTATCGGCGATCAGCGGACCCGACGCATAAACCGAGACCTGGCGGCTGTTTTCGAACCCGTCCTCGCCCTGAAGTGTCGTCTCGGCGCTGACCGAGCCTGACCAGACGTCCGCGACCGGCTTGGTGATGATGTTGATCACCCCGCCCATCGCATCCGAGCCATAAAGCGAGGACATCGGGCCGCGAACCACCTCGATGCGGTCGATGGCGGCGACCGGCGGGATAAAGCTCTGCTCGAAGCCCGAACTGCCGTTGGTCCGTGCATCGCGGGTGTTCTGGCGTTTTCCGTCGACCAGGATCAGCGTATACTGACCCGGCAAGCCGCGGATATAGATGTCCTGTTCATTGGCGACGCCGGTGGTCACGACGCCCTGCACCTCGCGCAGCGCATCCGTCAGGCTGGTGAAGCTGCCCTTTTGCAGTTCTTCCGCAGTGATGACCGAGATGCTGGCAGGGGCGTCTCGGACGGTCTGCTCGAAACCGCCCGCAGTGATGACGATCTCGTCCAGGACAGTCGCGCCGGTTTCCTGCGCCTGCACGAAAGCAGGGCTGCACAAGGCCGAGGCGGACAGCAGCAGGGTGGGAAGGCGGGTCGCCTTGGGGCGAAAGAAAGCGGATTTGGTCATGCGGAACCCAGGACTGAAGGTGATCAAGTTGCCTGGGTCTGCTGAACCGCATCCTGGGTGTTTAACTCGGATTAATCGCCGCTGCCTCTCTTCTCAAGTCGCACGGAACGGGCAACGCCGGCCCTGTGGCCTTGGGGGCACAGTGGGCTGCTCATGTACGCACGCCCTTGAAACGGTCCTCCCATTCGGCGCGCTGGTCGTCGCTGATCTTGGCGAACAGCACGTCCGGGACGACGAAGGCATGGCCGGGGGGCAGGGCGGTCAGCGCCGCCGCCACGTCGTCGGGCCAGGCGCGGTCGTCGGTCTGCATCGCGGCCAGCATCGCGTCGGCGGCAAAGGGGATGAAGGGCGCCGACAGCACCGCGTAAAGCCGGATCAGGTTCAGGCCCAGACGCACCTGCATCGCGGCCTTTTCGGGGTCGGTCTTGTGCGTGGACCAGGGCGCCGCCGATTGCAGGTATTCGTTGCCCAGCACCCAGATGGCGCGCAGCTCGGCGGCGGACTTGCGGATTTCGGTCGCGGCCATCAGGGCCTCATAGGTGCGGATCCGCGCGGTCAGGGCCTCGATCAGCGCGATTTCCTCGGGGCCGTAATCGCCGCCCTGGGGCACGGTCTCGCCGAATTTGGAACGGCAGAACTTGGTGATCCGACTGACGAAATTGCCCAGCACATCGGCCAGATCCTTGTTCACCGACTGCTGGAAATTGTCCCAGGTGAATTCGCTGTCCCCCGATTCCGGGGCGTGGGACAGCAGCCACCACCGCCAATAATCGGCGGGCAGGATTTCAAGCGCATGGTCCATGAACACGCCGCGCCCTTGGCTGGTGCTGAACTGCCCGCCGTCATAGGTCAGATAGTTGAAGGACTTGATGTAGTCGACCATCCGCCACGGCTCGCCCGAGCCGATCAGCGTGGCCGGGAAGGACAGGGTGTGGAAGGGCACGTTGTCCTTGCCCATGAACTGGGTATAGGTCACGTCCTCGGCCCCTTCGTCGCGGCGCCACCAGCGGCGCCAGGCGCTGTCGGGCTGGCCATGGGCATCGGCCCATTCGGCGGTCGCGGCGATGTATTCGATGGGGGCGTCGAACCAGACATAGAAGACCTTGCCCTCCATCCCCGGCCAGGGCTGGTCGCCGCGCTTCACGGGCACGCCCCAATGCAGGTCGCGGGTGATGCCGCGGTCCTGCAAGCCCTCGCCGTCGTCCAGCCATTTGCGCGCGATGGACGTGGTTAGGATCGGCCAGTCGGTCTTGCTGTCGATCCAGTCGCTGATTTGGCCTTTCAACGCCGACTGACGCAGATACAGATGCTTGGTTTCCCGCACCTCCAGGTTGGTGCTGCCGGAAATCGCGCTGCGCGGGTTGATCAGGTCGGTCGGGTCAAGCTGCTTGGTGCAGTTCTCGCACTGGTCGCCGCGCGCCTTGTCATAGCCGCAATTGGGGCAGGTGCCCTCGATATAGCGGTCGGGCAGGAAGCGCCCGTCGTCGACGGAATAGACCTGCTTCTCGCTGACCTCGGCGATATAGCCGTTATCGGCCAGCTTGCCCGCGAAATGCTGGGTCAGCACCCTGTTGCGGTCGCTGGAGGAGCGGCCGTAATGGTCGAAGGACAGGCCGAAGCCCGCCGCCAGCGCCGATTGTTCCGCGTGCATCCGCGCGCAGTAATCCGCGACCGCCTCGCCCGTCTTCGCCGCGGCAAGCTCGGCCGGGGTGCCGTGTTCGTCGGTGGCGCAGATGAACATGACCTCGTGCCCCCGCGCGCGCAGGTATCGCGCATAAAGGTCGGCGGGAAGCTGGGATCCGACGAGGTTCCCCAGATGCTTGATGCCGTTGATATAGGGCAGGGCAGAGGTGATGAGATGGCGGGCCATGGGTCGCGTCCTTTATACTGACGCCGATGTAGATCCGTTGACCGCCGATTGAAAGCAGGTCCGTCGGGCACGGCCCGGTCTAGCGGGTCGCGACGCATTCCTGGCGCGACCCGTCCCACATCGCGTCGGACAACGTGGCCGTGCCGCCCTTCGTCCACCATTCATACTGGCCCGATACATAACGCGCACCCGAGCCAGAGATCACGTTGACGAAGATGCGCTGTTGGCCGTCGATCGGCAGGATGGCCAGCATGTTGGGTCCGGCATTCAGGTATTGCACATCGAACGCCGTGCCTTTGCCGCATTGGAAGCCGACAATCTGCAAGGTGGCCCCATCCAGCGGCAGGGCGACGCTGGTTTGGGTCGCCTGGGTGGCAGGGGCGGCAAGAAGGAGTGCCGAAAGGATACTGGCGGCGGTGCGGATCATGGGAGCCTCGACTTGGATGGGTGTCCAAGTGTAAGGGTCCGGCCGAACCCAGGCAATATCCGACCCGGATCCGGGCTTGGCAGCCTTGTCCCCCAAGAGCGCGCTGATTTTGGAAGGGTTTATTCCTCATAGCTACGACTGACATGAAATAGCCTAAGGATTTCACGCTATGAAACGACTTTTCAATCTGAAATTGAATAATGCTGATTTCTAATCCTTTGAATTGTAAAAAAATCGAGGCCTCTCAAAACCGTTTATTCTCGTGACGAATATGTTATTGTGATTCCAAGTCTCGGATGACTCCAGAGGCGATGTTCATTTGGAGGTATTGAATGTTTGCGACAACACATGCTAAGCAGGTCGCCTTGGCCGCCGCTCTTGTCTGGGCCGGTGCCTCGGCATCCCAAGCCACGACCTATACCGTTTTCGACGATGTCGCGGGGGGACGCGCGGATTTCGACGCGACCGCGACCGCGGCCGGGGGAACGGTGAAAGTCGATACCTGGACGAGCCTGTCCAGCGGCACATTGATTGACCGGGGCGACTATACGATCACGCGCAACAACGGCGGGTTCCTGTCCAGCACCACCTATGGTGATCTGTCGGGCAAAGTGACGGATATCAGCCCTGCCCGCAATAACGGAGGCTCTGACGTCGGTGTTCGTACGAATCCGTTGGACTACTTCAAATCCGGCGTGACGCTTACCTTCGACACGGCCATCAACGCGATCGGCTTCGAAGTGGGCGATTGGGCGACCTGCTGCTTCGATCCGGTTACGGAATTGTTCATTTCCTTCGACGGAGGCACCCCGCAGACCGTCGCCTCCGCTTCCACTGCAGCAGACGGACTGTTCCCATCGCAAAAAACGAGCAGCAGATCCGTCAACGAGATTTTCGTCGGCGCCTTCGACGATACCGGCTCCTTCAAGTCGATCTCGTTCTGGGGCAACGGCCTTGGCGAATACCTCGTGTTCGGGGGCGAGGTCCGCTATGCCCTTATCGACGAGGGCGGGCTGCCGCCGGTTGCTCCTGTGCCGCTGCCGGCATCGGCCCTGCTTCTGGCCGGAGGCGCCGGTGCCTTGGCACTGGTCCGGCGTCGTCGCAAGGCAGCCTGAAACCGCCCCTTATCTTCGCGACAGGCGCCATCGCTGGCGCCTGTTTCTTTTTTGCAGAGGGCTTTGTCGCCACTAGCGACGCCGGTCGCGGCGCGAGCTCATCGGCTGGAACGCCACGCTGACATGGGCCTCGCAATAGGGTTTGCCTGCCTGGCTGGGCAAGCCGCAGAACCAGAACTTGTCGGTCGCCGGATCGCCGATCGGCCATTTGCAGGTGCGCTCGGTCAGTTCCATCAGGGTCAGCTTGCGGGCGCGCTTTTCCACCTCGCGGACCGAGGCCAGGGTCTCCGGGCTGATCTCGTTGGCCGAGGGCTGCGGCGGCAGCGGCTGGCCCGCAGGCACGATGGGGCGGCGCGGGACGGGCGTGAAGACGGGCGGGGACACGGGTTCTTCCTCGGCAGGCTCCTCGCGCGCGGGGGCGGCGGCAGGTTCGGGCTGCGGCTCGGGGCGGGGGGCCTGGGCCGCGGGGGCGGGCTTGCGATCCGCCTTCCTTTCGGCGACGGGTTCGGGGGCGGCGGGCGCGGGCGCCGGTTCGGCTTCCTCGTTGCGGTTCGACAGGCCCAGGCGGTGAACCTTGCCGATCACGGCGTTGCGGGTCACCCCGCCCAGTTCCTTGGCGATGGCGCTTGCCGACTGGCCTTCGGACCACATCCGCTTCAGCGTCTCGACGCGTTCATCCGTCCAGGACATGACTGCCTTTCCGGGCGCGCCCCTGCGCCGCCCCATCTTGAAACCTGCGATTGCCCCCGTCAGAAACGGGATGCCGAGATTTAGCCGCCTAGCGCCAGAAATTCAAGGACCGCCGGATGCCGCCCCTGATTCCCATCGACCCGTCCGCCCCCGCCCTTCCGGCCATGGGCGTGCGCCGTTTCGGCCGCGTGAACTGGCTGGGCCTGCAAACCCTGGCCGTTCGAGAGGTGATGCGCTTCATGGCTGTCTGGCAGCAGACGGTCTTCGCGCCGCTGATGACGGCGGCGCTGTTCGTGCTGATCTTCGCGCTGGCGATGGGGCAGGGGCGCGGGCAGGTGATGGGCCTGCCCTACCTGGTCTTCCTGGGTCCGGGGATCCTGATGATGACAGTGATCCAGAACGCCTTCGCCAACACCTCCAGCTCGATCACCTCGGCCAAGGTGCAGGGCAATATCGTCGATACGCTGATGCCGCCCCTGTCGGCGGGCGAGCTGCTGGCGGGTTATCTGGCGGGGTCGGTGGCGCGCGCGGGGCTGGTGGCCCTGGTCATCGGCACCGGCATGGTGATCGTCACGGGCCGAGGCATCGTCCATCCGCTGTGGGCGCTGGCTTTCGTGCTGATGGCCGCGCTGCTGCTGGGCGGGCTGGGGATCCTGGCGGGGATCCTGGCGCAGAAGTTCGACCAGATGGCGGCGATCAGCAACTTCGTCATCACGCCGCTGTCCTTCCTGTCGGGCACCTTCTATTCGGTCCAGGCCCTGCCGGAACCCTTCCGCACCCTGTCGCACTGGAACCCGGTCTTCTACCTGATCGACGGGGCGCGCTTCGGCGTCACCGGGGTCAGCGACGCCCCGGTCTGGCGGGGGCTGCTGGTCTGCGTCGCCGCCGTGGCCGTCGTGCTGTGGCTGGCCTGGCGCTGGCTGAAAAGCGGCTATCGGATGAAAGCGTGATTGCGCGGGGGCCGAATCGGCGCTATGGCCGAAACCATGATCGTTCGGACCGCCATCATCGCCCGTCCCCGACGTTGACGTTTCGTCACCGTCCGATCTTGCCTGCCTTCACATCCAGTCCTGCCAATCGGGGAGTCCCCTATGATTTCGCACGTCCTGCCGACCTATAATCGCGCACCCATCGCCTTCGAAAAGGGCGAGGGGGCCTGGGCCATCGCCACGGACGGCACGCGATACCTGGATTTGGGGTCGGGAATCGCGGTCAACGTGCTGGGCCATGCCAATCCCGATCTGGTCGCAGCGCTGACCGAACAGGCGGGGAAAATCTGGCATGTCTCGAACCTGTACCAGATCCCGCAGCAGGAACGGCTGGCCGACCTGCTGGTGGAACACACCTTCGCCGACACCACCTTCATCACCAATTCCGGCACCGAGGCCGCCGAACTGGCGATCAAGATGGTCCGCAAGTACTGGTCCGACCGGGGCGAGGATCGCATCGAGATCCTGACCTTCGAAGGCGCGTTCCACGGCCGCTCGACCGGCGCCATCGCGGCCTCGGGGTCGGAAAAGATGACCAAGGGCTTCGGCCCGCTGATGCCGGGTTTCCGTACGCTGCCCTGGGGGGATTTGGACGCGCTGAAGGCCGCCATCAGCGACAGGACGGCGGCGGTCATGCTGGAACCCGTGCAGGGCGAGGGCGGCATCCGCCCGCTGCCCGACGCCGACCTGCGCGAAATCCGCGCGCTCTGCGACCAATCCGGCGCGCTCTTGGTCCTGGACGAGGTGCAATGCGGCATGGGCCGGACGGGCAGGCTGTTCGCGCATGAATATGCAGGCATCGCCCCCGACATCATGATGGTCGCCAAGGGCATCGGCGGCGGCTTCCCCCTGGGCGCGGTGCTGGCGACCGAGAAAGCCGCCGCCGGGATGGTCGCGGGCACGCATGGCTCGACCTATGGCGGCAACCCGCTGGCCTGTGCCGTGGGCGCGCGGGTGATGGAGATCGTCGCCACCGACGCTTTCCTGGCCGAGGTGAACCGCAAGGCCGCCCTGTTCCGGCAAAAGCTGGAAGGTCTGGTCGCCGCTCATCCGACCGTGTTCGAAGCCGTGCGCGGCCAGGGCCTGATGCTGGGCCTGAAATGCAAGCTGGCGCCCGCCGATCTGGTCAAGGCGGGCTATGCCCAGCATCTGCTGACCGTGCCCGCCGCCGACAACACCCTGCGCCTGCTGCCGCCGCTGAACATCACCGACGACGAGATCGCCGAGGCGGTGGCGCGCCTCGACCGCGCGGCGGCCAGCCTTGACTGACGTTGCGTCCAGACACGGCATCGGCGGCGGGATCCATCCCTGCCGCCTGATGACACGCCGACGATAGCTGCATCTTCTGTGCCCAAATATCCCGGGGGAACGCGCGGCACGCGCGTGGGGGCAGCGCCCCCCCTTGACCCCGGCCAGCCAAGCGGGCTTCCTTGCCCAAATCGCGAAAGCCACAAAGATGAAGCATTTTCTGGACATCCATACCACCGACAAGGCGGAACTGCGGTCGATCATCGACCAGGCGCGCAGCATGAAGACCGCCCGCAACGACCGCCCCAAGGGCGCGCCCGACGACGATCAGCCGCTGGCGGGCCGGATGGTCGCGCTGATCTTCGAAAAGCCGTCCACCCGCACCCGCGTCAGCTTCGACGTTGGCGTGCGTCAGATGGGCGGGCAGACCATGGTCCTGTCGGGCAAGGAAATGCAGCTGGGCCATGGCGAGACCATCGCCGATACCGCCCGCGTCCTGTCGCGCTATGTCGACCTGATCATGATCCGCACCTTCGAGGAGGCGACTCTGCTGGAGATGGCGGAATACGCCACCGTTCCGGTCATCAACGGGCTGACGAACCGCACCCATCCCTGCCAGATCATGGCCGACGTGATGACCTTCGAGGAACATCGCGGTCCCATTGCGGGCAAGAAGGTGGTCTGGATCGGCGACGGCAACAATGTCTGCGCCAGCGTGATCCACGGCGCGGGCCAGTTCGGCTATGACTTCACCTTCAGCGGCCCGCCCACGCTTGACCCCGAACCCCAGGCGCTGGAGTTCGCCCGCGCCCAGGGCGTCTGCGCGGAAATCGTGCGCGACCCCGCGAAGGCCGTCGAAGGCGCGGATCTGGTCATCGCCGATACCTGGGTGTCCATGCACGATCCGCAATCCGCCAAGGAACGCCGCCACAACCAGCTGCGCGGCTATCAGGTGAACGAGGCGCTGATGGCCCAGGCCCGGCCGGAATCGCTGTTCATGCACTGCCTGCCCGCCCATCGCGAGGACGAGGTGACAAGCGCCGTCATGGACGGCCCGCATTCGGTGATCTGGGACGAGGCCGAGAATCGCCTGCACGCCCAGAAGGCCGTGATGCGGTGGTGCCTGGGCGTCTGACGCCACCGGGGGCCGGGTCAGGAAACCTTCACGGTTCTGACACATGGCTGTCGCATCGCGCCCCTACTCGCTGTCCGACCGGCCAAGCGGCCCAAACGACCAGCCAGGAGAGCGCGATGCGTGACCAGCAAACCCGAAACATCTTCCGCACCAGCAAGCTGGAAGAGGCCGACGGCCCCGGCCTGAACCCCACCCAGAACCGCACCATGGGCGAGATCATCGCCGCCCGCTTTTCGCGCCGCGGCTTCCTGAAAGGCTCGATGGCGGTGACGGCGATCTCGGCCACGGTCAGCCCCATCGCGCTGCTGTCGGCGACGGACGCCCAGGCTCAGGGCCGCGTCGAAGGCTCGGCCTTCGACTTCCCCGAGGTGACGGCGGGCGTCGATGCGGACCACCACGTGGCCCAGGGCTATGACGCCGACGTGCTGCTGCGCTGGGGCGACAAGGTCTTCGCCGACGCGCCCGACTTCGATCCGACGAACCAGTCCGAGGCCGCGCAGGAACGCCAGTTCGGATACAACAACGACTTCGTGGGCTTCATCCCGCTGGACGGCGCGGACGATCGGGGCCTGCTGGTCGTGAACCACGAATACACCAACGAACACCTGATGTTTCCCGGCATCGTCACCATCAAGGATGGCGAGATCGAGGTGGCCGAGGCGGACGAGAGCCGCGTCAATATCGAGATGGCGGCCCATGGCGGCACCGTCATCGAGATCCGCAAGGTCGACGGCAAGTGGCAGCCGGTGCTGGACGGCGCGCTGAACCGCCGCATTACCGCCAAGACCGAAATGGAACTGTCCGGCCCGGCGGCGGGCCATGCGCGTCTGCAAACCGTGGCCGATCCTTCGGGCCGCAAGGTCTTCGGCACCATCAACAACTGCGCGGGCGGCGTGACCCCCTGGGGCACCTACATCATGGCCGAGGAGAATATCCACGGCTATTTCCTGGGCGAACTGCTCGAAGGCCACCCCGAGGCTGCCAATTACGAACGCTTGGGCATCCCCGAGGCGACCTATGCCTGGGGCAAGTATCACGAGCGTTTCGACGTGTCGAAAGACCCCAATGAGCCCAACCGCTTCGGCTGGATCGTCGAGGTGGACGTGATGGACCCGGCCTCGACACCCAAGAAGCGCACCGCGCTTGGCCGCTTCAAGCACGAGGGCGCGGAAAGCGTCGTCGCCAAGGACGGCCGGGTGGTCTTCTACCTGGGCGACGACGAACGCTTCGACTATGTCTACAAGTTCGTGACTGCGGGCAAATACAACTCTGAGGACCGCGCCGCGAACATGGACCTGCTGGACGAGGGCACGCTGTATGTCGCGCGCTTCCATGACGACGGCCGCACGGAATGGTTGCCGCTGGTCCAGGGCGAAGGCCCGCTGACCGCCGAGAACGGCTTCGAAAGCCAAGCCGATGTCCTGATCGAGATCCGCCGCGCCGCCGATCTGCTGGAAGCGACGCCGATGGACCGCCCCGAAGACATCCAGCCGAACCCGGTCACCGGCCGCGCCTATGTGATGCTGACCAACAACACCAAGCGCGAGGAAGCCAACGCCGCCAACCCGCGAACCGAAAACGCCTTCGGCCATATCATCGAGATCATCGAACAGGACGGCGACTTCACCGCGACCAGCGGCACCTGGGAAATCCTGGTGAAATGCGGCGATCCGTCCATTGCCGAGGTGGGCGCGACCTTCTCGACCGAAACGACGGTGAACGGCTGGTTCGGGATGCCCGACAACGCCGCCGTGGACAGCGACGGGCGGCTGTGGGTTTCGACCGACGGCAACTCGATGTCGGACACGGGTCGGACGGACGGGCTGTGGGCGGTCGATACCGAAGGGACGGCGCGCGGCACTTCGCGCCTGTTCTATCGCGTCCCGGTGGGGGCCGAGATGTGCGGCCCCTGCATCACCGGGGACATGACCACCTTCTTCGTGGCCGTCCAGCATCCGGGCGATGGCGGCGACGATTGGGAAGGCCACGGCCGCCCGTCCTATTACGAGGATCTGTCGACCCGCTGGCCGGATTTCGACGACGCGATGCCGGTTCGCCCGGCGGTCGTGGCGATCACAAAGCAGGGCGGCGGCCGTATCGGCTGAGATCGCCTTCATCAAAAGGAAAGGCCGCGCAGATCGCGCGGCCTTTTTCGTTCGCTGCCGTCCGGTTCAGCCGATGGCCGCCGCGCGAACCTCATCGTCGATGCCGTCCAGATATTGCGCGAAGTTGTCGCTGAACATCTGCACCAGCTTCGCGGCCTGGGCGTCATAGGCGGCGGGATCGGCCCAGGTCTGGCGCGGATCCAGCAGCTTGTCCTCGACCCCCCGCACCGACACCGGAACCTCGAAGCCGAAATTCGGATCCTTGCGGAACTGCACGCCGTTCAGGCTGCCGTCCAGCGCCGCCGCCAGCAGGGCGCGGGTCGCGGCGATGGGCATCCGCTTGCCGGTGCCGAAGGCCCCGCCGGTCCAGCCGGTATTGACCAGCCAGCACGACGCCCCATGCTGGGCGATCTTTTCCTGCAACAGCTTGCCATAGACCTCGGGGCGGCGCGGCATGAAGGGCGCGCCGAAGCAGGTCGAGAAGGTCGGGATCGGCTCGGTCACGCCGACCTCGGTGCCCGGCGTTTTCGAGGTGAAGCCCGACAGGAAGTGATACATCGCCTGCGCCGGGGTCAGCCGTGCAATGGGGGGCAGCACGCCATAGGCGTCGCAGGTCAGCATGATCACGTTCTTCGGATGCCCGCCCAGGCTGGTGGGGGACGCATTGCTGATCGCTTCCAGCGGATAGGCGCAGCGCATGTTGTCGGTGATCGAGTTGTCCTCGAAATCCAGTTCCAGCGTGTCGGGATCGGCGACCATGTTTTCGATCACCGTGCCGAAGCGCGAGCAGGTGGCATAGATTTCCGGCTCGGCCTTGGGCGACAGGTTGATGGTCTTGGCGTAGCAGCCGCCCTCGAAGTTGAAGATCCCCTTGTCGGACCAGCCGTGTTCGTCGTCGCCGATCAGGATGCGCGAGGGATCGGCCGACAGCGTGGTCTTGCCGGTGCCCGACAGGCCGAAGAAGACGGCGCTGTCATCGGGATTGCCGATGGCGTGGTTCGCGGAACAGTGCATCGGCATGATGCCCTTGGCGGGCAGCAGATAGTTCAGCAGCGTGAAGACCGACTTCTTGTTCTCGCCCGCATAGGCGGTGTTGCCGATCAGGATCAGCTTACGCGCGAAGTTCAGGGCGATCACGGTTTCCGACCGGCAGCCGTGGCGTTCCGGGTCGGCCTTAAAGCCGGGGCAGTTGATGATGGTGAAATCGGGCACGAAGCTGGCCAGTTCCTGCGCCTCGGGGCGGCGCAGCAGGTGGCGGATGAAAAGGCCGTGCCAAGCCAGTTCGGTCACGACGCGCACGTCCAGGCGGTTGTCGGCATCCGCGCCGCCGAACAGATCCTGCACGAAATAGTCGCGGCCCTTCATATGCGCCAGCATGTCGGCATACAGGCGGTCGAACGCCTCGGGCGCCATCGGCTTGTTGTTTTCCCACCAGATCGTGTGTTCGACCTCGGGGGTGCGGACCACGAACTTGTCCTTGGGCGAACGGCCGGTATGCGCGCCGGTAGAGACCAGGAAGGTGCCGCCCAGACCCAGCGTGCCTTCGCCGCGCGCGACGGCCTCGGTCATCAGGGCGGGCTCCAGCAGGTTGTAATAAACCCGGCCGAGGCCCTCGATCCCCTGGTCCTCAAGCTTGCAATTCGGGTTTACGCGGGTGGCCATGATCTCGACGCTCCTCAGTCAGATGGGCTTGCGACACTTTCGTGAAGCAGTATGGGGCGCCTATAACACGGGCCGAAGGGCAAAAAAGAAGTTGGCGCGAACAGTTAGCGGAAACAGGAAATGTTATCGCCAACAGGCTGCCGGGTGCGCCTTTCTCAACCCGATGTTAGCGGAATCTGGGGATGATCGGACCAAGAGGTGATTCGAAAGTGCAACTTCACGCAACCACCATTTCCATGAACGGCGCCGGCTTGGTGATCCTGGGACCGTCGGGCGCGGGCAAGTCGACCCTGGCCCTGGAACTGATGGCGGTGGGGGCGATGCTGGTGGCGGACGACCGCACCGACCTGCGCCGCGACGGGCCGGACATTATCGCCAGCTGCCCGCCCGTGCTGTCGGGCAGGATCGAGGCGCGGGGCATCGGCATCCTGCGCGCCGACCCCGCCGGTCCGGTCAGGGTCGCGCAGGTCGTCGATCTGGACGCGGCGGCTGGGGATCGGCTGCCACAGTCGCGCAGCTATGATGTGCTGGGGGTGGGCTTGCCTCTTGTCACCGGGCCTTATCGTCCGCATCTTCATGCTGCGCTGCGGCAGCTGTTGCTGGGCGGGCGCGTTGCATGACGGACGGACCGCATCCCCTTCGGACAGGAAAGATGGTCGCCTTGGACGATGACCCTATCAAGACCCATGACCCCGCTGCCGCCCTGGACGGGGCGCAGCGGCTGGTGCTGGTCACGGGTCCGTCCGGCGCGGGCCGGTCCACCGCGATCAACGTGCTGGAGGATTTGGGGTTCGAGGCGATCGACAACCTGCCCCTGTCGCTGATCCCGCGCCTGCTGGACGGGCCAAGCCGCCCCGAGCCGCTGGCGCTTGGCCTGGACGTGCGCAACCGGGATTTCTCGGCCAGCAACGTGATCGAACTGATCGACAAGCTGACCCGCGATCCCCGTTATGCCCCCCAAGTGCTGTTCCTGGACTGCGCCCCCGAGGTGTTGGAGCGGCGCTATAACGAGACCCGCCGCCGCCATCCCCTGTCGCCTGACAGTGCGCCCTCGGCGGGGGTGACGGCCGAGATCGACCTGTTGCAGCCGATCCGGGTGCGGGCCGATGTGCTGGTGGATACCTCGGATCTGTCGCCCCACGACCTGAAGGCCGAACTGACCCGGTGGTTCGACATCCGTCGCGACCGCAGGCTCAGCGTGTCGCTGCATTCCTTCAGCTACAAGCGCGGGGTGCCGCGCGGCATCGACATGATGTTCGACTGCCGCTTCCTGACCAACCCGCATTGGGAACCGGCGCTGCGTCCGCTGACCGGGCGCGATCCCCAGGTCCAGACCTATGTCGAGGGCGATTCGCGGTTCGAGGAATTCATCAGCCGCGTGTGCGAGATGATCTTGTTTCTACTTCCGGCCTATGTCGAGGAGGGGAAGTCCCATCTGGCGGTCGGATTCGGGTGTACGGGCGGGCAACATCGTTCCGTCACTTTGGCTGAAAAGGTAGCCCCCGTGCTTGCGAAGGCGGGCTGGCCGGTGTCAATAAGGCACAGGGAACTTGAACGTCGCATCCCGGCGCCGTCTTCCCTGGGGGATGCCGCGGGCGTGCCCCAGGAAACGGCCCGGCTGCGCGCTGTTGAACGTGGTGGAACGCGTTGATTGGAATCGTGATCGTGGCGCATGGCGGCCTTGCCAAGGAATATCTTCTGGCCGTCGAACATGTGGTGGGTCCGCAAAGCGGCATCGCCGCCGTCGCGATCGAGGACGATCACGACCGCGCGGCCAAGACGGCGGAAATTCAGGCGGCGGCCAATGCCGTGGACGACGGCAATGGCGTGGTGGTGGTGACGGATCTGTTCGGCGGATCGCCCTCGAACCTGTCGCTGCCTGCCTGCGCGGTGCGCGACCGCACCATCCTCTATGGCGCCAACCTGCCGATGCTGGTCAAGCTGGCCAAATCGCGCCACCTGCCGGTGCCCGACGCCGTGGCCTTCGCCAAGGAGGCGGGGCGGAAATACATCAACTCGTACAATGTCCCGGTCGAGGCGGCGTTCGACACCGGATCCCGCTTCTGATGACCGGCCCGATCACGCGCCGCCTGGCGATCATCAACGAAAAGGGCCTTCACGCCCGCGCCAGCGCCAAGTTCGTGGATCTGGTCGAACGGTTCGACGCCCAGGCCCAGGTGGAAAAGGACGGCATGACCGTGTCGGGCGATTCGATCATGGGTCTGCTGATGCTGACCGCGCCGCGCGGCAGCCAGATCACGGTGACGACCAGCGGTCCCGATGCGGTGGCCCTGGCCGATGCGCTTGAATCCCTGGTGTCGGATTATTTCGGCGAAGGCATGTAGGTGCCCGACCGCAAGACCTATCACCACGGCAACCTGCGCCAGGCGCTTGTCGAGGCGACCGCCGCGCTGATCCAGGAAACCGGCCCCCTGGCCTTCACCCTGTCCGAGGCCGCGCGCCGCGCGGGCGTATCGCCCGCCGCCCCCTATCGCCATTTCAAGGGCCGCGACGACCTGCTGGAGGAGGTGGCGCGGCAGGGTTTCCTGGATTTTGCGGACCGGCTGGAACGGGCCTTCGACGGTGGCCAGCCCCGGCCCTTGGCGGCCTTCATGCGAATGGGGCAGGCCTATCTGGATTTCGCCGCCGAACAGCCGGGCCATTACATGGCGATGTTCGAATCCGGCCTGTCCATCGCCGGGAACGCGGATCTGTCGGCCGCGTCGGAACGGGCCCAACGGGCGCTGATTGACGCGGCCGAGATCATGGCCCGCCGCCTTCCCGCCGACCGCCGGCCGCCCGCGCGCATGGTCGCCAACCACATCTGGGCGCTGAGCCATGGCGTGGTCGAACTGTTCTCGCGCGGCAAGCCCGGCGGGCGCAGCCCTGTCAGCCCATCCGAGATGCTGGAAAGCGGCGCTCTCATCTATCTGCGCGGGCTGGGCCTGATCGGCGAATAATTTTCAAAACCCGGTCTTGATCCCGTCCGACCGTTCCCCATCTATGTAAATGTGATTAACATTAACATGGGAGGTTCCCCGCAGATGCACAGCGCATCTTTTCGAATGCCCGCCTATCCCGCCACGTCGCGCGTCTCTGGGCTGCTGATCCGCGCCCGCGATTGGCTGGACGAACGCGGCAAGCCCGCCTGGATCATCGCCATGATCCTTGGCTTCGTGTTCTTCTGGCCGCTCGGCCTTGCCCTTCTGGCCTATATGATCTGGAGCAAACGCATGTTTGGTTGCAGCGCCCGCACCCGCGCCCGCTATTACGCCCCGTCCACCGGCAACAGCGCCTTCGACGCCTATCGCGAGGAAACGCTGAAGCGGCTGGAGGACGAGCACCGCGAATTCGTGGACTTCCTGCAAAAGCTGCGCGAGGCCAAGGACAAGGCGGAATTCGACCAGTTCATGCAGAACCGCGGCGACAAGGCCGAAGCCTGACGCGCACGAAAAAGGGCCGGGATGACCGGCCCTTTCCTATTCCCCGCGCGGGAACCGCTGGTTTTCCTCCAGCACGTTCAGGTCCATGTGGTTGCGCATGTAGCGTTCCGACGCCTGCTGCAACGGCTGGTAGTCCCAGGGGTAGTAAGCCCCGTTGCGCAGTGCCTCATAGACGATCCAGCGGCGGGCCTGGGACTGGCGCACCTCGTCGTCATAGGCGTCCAGATCCCAGCGTTCCATCGCCAGGACGCGCAGATGCGCCAGCGGCACCGCGTGGCCGGGATCGCCGGCCACGTTGTCGCGTTCGCCCGGATCGGTTTCCAGGTCGAACAGCATTTCCGGGTCGGCACGGCAGGCGACGTATTTCCAGCGCCCGTCGCGGATCGCCACCATCGGCGCCACGCTGCCCTCGGCCGCGTATTCCATCGGCACCGGGCCGCGTTCCGCGCCCCGCGCCAGCGACCGGCCATCCGTCCAGGGCGCGATCTCGTCCATCGGCAGCCCCGCCAGGTCGCAGAGCGTCGGCAGCACGTCGATGGTGCTGACCGGCCGGTCGACGCGGCCCGGCGCCATATCCGGCGCCGCGATCATCAGCGGCACGCGGCTTGATGCTTCGAAGAAGTTCATCTTGAACCACAGGCCCCGTTCGCCCAGCATCTCGCCATGGTCGGACAGGAACAGGACGATGGCGTCCTGCCGGGTGCGGTCCAGCACATCCAGGATCTCGCCGATCTTCTCGTCCACATAGGTGATGTTGGCGAAATAGCCCTGCCGCGCGCGGCGGACATGATCCGGCGTGATGTCGAAGGACCGCCAGTCGCAGGCATCCATCAGGCGGCGCGAATGGGGATCCATCTTGTCATAGGGGATGGCCTCGGGCGGCTCCAATTCAGGGGCGCCCTCATACAGATCCCAATACTTGCGCCGTGCGACGAAAGGGTCGTGCGGGTGGGTGAAGCTGACGGTCAGGCACCAGGGCCGGTCGTCCTTGCCGCGCGACAGGTCATAGAGCTTGCGGCAGGCGTGATAGGCAACCTCGTCGTCATATTCGTACTGGTTGGTGATTTCCGCCACGCCCGCGCCGGTGACGGAACCCAGGTTGTGATACCACCAGTCGATCCGCTCGCCCGGCTTGCGGTAATCGGGGGTCCAGCCGAAATCGGCGGGATAGATGTCGGTTGTCAGCCGCTCCTCGAAGCCGTGCAACTGGTCGGGGCCGACGAAATGCATCTTGCCCGACAGGCAGGTCTGGTAGCCCGCACGGCGCAGGTGATGGGCATAGGTGGGAATGTCGGACGCGAATTCCGCCGCGTTGTCATAGACGCGGGTGCGGCGCGGCAACTGCCCCGACATGAAGCTGGCCCGCGCGGGGGCGCAAAGCGGGCTGCCGGTATAGGTGTTGGCGAAACGCGTGGACCGTTCGGCCAGGCGGCGAAGGTTCGGCGCGTGCAGGAACGGGGCGGGGCCGTCGGGGAACAGAATCCCCGACAGCTGGTCGACCATCAGGATCAGGATATTCGGCTTCAACGTGTCACCCGGCAACGGCGGCCTTGACCGCATCGGCGCCCGGCCGGCCGTCCAGTGTGGTCACGCCGTCCAGCCATGTGTCGATGGCGTCGGGATTCCGGGCCAGCCATTCCTTTGCGGCGTCCTTGGCATCCGCGCCGTCGTCCAGGATCTTGCCCATCAGCACGTTTTCCATCGGCACGTCGAAGACTAGTTGGCTGAACAGCCTGGCCGCGTTGGGGCAGGCCGCGACCCATTCCTTGCGCGCCAGGGTATGGACGGTCGCGCCGCCGAAATCGGGACCGAACTGCTTGTCGCCGCCCGACAGATAGGTGATGTCGATCGCCTCATTCATGGGATGGGGCGCCCAGGCCAGGAACACCACCGGGCTGTCGCCGCTGCGGCTGACCTGGGCCAGCATCGCCTGTTCGCCGGATTCGACCAGTTCCCAGTCGCCCAAGCCGAATTCATCGGCCTCGATCATCGCCTGGATCGACTGGTTCGCGGGCGCGCCCGGTTCGATCCCATAGATCTTGCCGCCGAAAGCATCCTTCTGCGCGTCCAGATCGGCAAAATCCGTGACGCCCGCATCCGCGCCCGCCTTGTTGACGGCCAGCGTGAACTTGGCGCCTTCCAGGTTCTGCGCCAGCACGTCGATGGTCCCCGCCGCGTCCAGATCGTCGCGGAACTTCTGCTGCGCGGGCATCCAGTTGCCCAGGAACAGATCGGTCTGGCCGTTCTTCAGCGCCTCGTAGCCCACCGGCACCGAGAGGGTGGCGATGTCTGGGGTATAGCCCAGCGATTCCAGCAGGACCGCCGCCACGCCATTGGTCGCGGTGATGTCGGTCCAGCCCGGATCGGAATAGCGCACGGTGCCGCAGGTCGCCGCATCATCCGCCAAGGCGGGCAGGGCTGTCGCCGCCAGCATGGCGGCCATCATGGTCAGGGCCTTCATCGTCAACTCCTGTGGTTCTTGCTTGTCGGAACAGTCAGGGACGGATTCCCGCCGCTGTCGCGCCTGAATGCGACATCCGCCCGCGTTCAGCGTGTCGGAACCGGCGTCTGGCCGCGATAGTCATAGAAGCCGCGCCCGGTCTTGCGGCCCAGCCAGCCGGCCTCGACATATTTGGTCAGCAGAGGACAGGGGCGGTATTTGGTATCCGCCAGCCCGTCATGCAGGACGTTCATGATCGCAAGGCAGGTGTCCAGCCCGATGAAATCGGCCAGTTCCAGCGGGCCCATCGGGTGATTGGCGCCCAGCTTCATGGATTCGTCGATGGATTTGACGTTCCCCACGCCTTCATACAGCGTATAGACCGCCTCGTTGATCATCGGCATCAGGATGCGGTTGACGATGAAGGCCGGGAAATCCTCGGCGCTGGCGGCGGTTTTGCCCAGGCGTTCCACGACCTCGTGGAGCGTCTTGTAGGTGGCCTCGTCCGTGGCGATGCCGCGGATCAGTTCGACCAGCTGCATGACCGGGACCGGGTTCATGAAGTGGAAGCCCATGAACTTTTCAGGCCGGTCGGTGCGGCTGGCCAGCCGCGTGATCGAGATCGACGAGGTGTTCGAGGTCAGGATCGTGTCGGGTTTCAGATGCGGGACCAGATCCTCGAAGATCGCCTGCTTCACGGTTTCGCGCTCGGTCGCGGCCTCGATCACCAGGTCGGTCTGGCCCAGATCCGCCAGGTTGAGCGTCGTCCTAATGCGGCCCATCGCGGCCTTCCTGTCATCGGCAGCGATCTTGCCGCGGCCGACCTGGCGTTCCAGGTTGCGGTCGATCAGGGCCAGGGCCTTGTCCATCGCCTCCTGGCTGATGTCGGTCATCAGAACGTCGTATCCGGCCAGGGCAAAGACATGAGCGATGCCGTTTCCCATCTGCCCCGCGCCGATAATTCCAACCGTCTGAACCGCCATGGCCGCCTCTCATCTCCGTTGGCCGGGACGATAGGGCGGGCGGTGCGATGCTGCAATGCAAAACCGCCCCCCGGGGGACGGTTGAAGG
>NZ_JBQEOI010000032.1:0-6403 GCF_052045125.1 Paracoccus sp. 22332 | reverse complement strand
ACACCCTTCAGCAGTTCATCCAGAAGTTCCTTGGAGATCGTCATGCATGCTTCCTTTCGGTGAAGCATGGACCGGATCACTCATACACAGAAGATCGGACACTCTCTGTCAATCTTCAAACCGCCATGAACACGGACGTGCCCTGCTTTTCAGCAGTCTGGATGCGCTATGGAGGCGCTAGCCCAAATGCGACTTCGGTTGGCGTGAGAGTTTTGCCGTCCTGTAGCCGCGTCCCAGCAGGTTGTCCTTGAAGACCTCGGCGGGTGTCCGGCGCTTTTTCAGGCGAGCGATCAGCACCAACGGCATGCCCGACCGGGTCGTCATCGACAAGAGCGGCGCGAACTTGGCCAGCCTGCAAGCGTTGAACATGATCCTTAAATTTACCGCTGACGGGCGCACCATCGTGGTGCGACAGGTCAAATACCTGAACAATATTCTTGAACAGGATCACCGCTTCATCATGCGGATCACCGGCCCGATGATGGGCTTCAAGGCGTTCCATTCAGCCGCGGCCACCATCGCCGGGATCGAGACCGCCCACATGATCCGCAAGGGCCAGATACCCGCCAATGGCGCCACCGCCTTCCAGACCTTCGCGGCGCTCGCAGCTTAGCCATGTCTACCGGACGGCTCTGCTCATCCTGCTGGGAGGTTTGCGACAGAACCGACAAGCTTACTTGTCGATCACCACGTCAGACGTGGGCCGTGAGCAGCAGGCCAGGATGAAGCCCTGATCGATCTCGCGCTGTTTGATACCGCCCTGATGGCGCAGGTCCACCGTGCCGGAGATCAGCTTGACCCGGCAGGTACCGCAGACCCCCTTGCCGCAGGAACTCTGGATGCGGACGCCCATCGCCTTGGCCGCCTTGAGCAGCGTGGTGTCGCTTGTAACCAGACCCTCGATACCCGCCCGGGCGAAGGTCGCGTGAAAGGCCGGAGCGGCGGCATCGGCCGGGGCAGGGTCGTCCGCGGACAGGCGGTCGAAGCTTTCGGTCAGGAACTGCCCCGCCGGCAGGCCCAGTTCGGCGGTCAGCCTGCCCGCTAGATCCATGAATCCCGCCGGGCCGCAGCAATAGACCATGCGCGAGGCCAGATCGGGCACCAGCCCCTGAAGCAGCGGCGCGGAGAGCCGCCCTACCGGGCCAACCCAGCCGGCGCCGGGCTGGTGCCGGGTGACCACCGGGATGACGCGCAGGCCGGGCAGGGCGCGCGCCCAGGTCCGCATCTCATCGGCAAAGATCATCTCCTCGGGCGCGGAGGCGAAATGGATCAGCACCAGGTCCGCTGCAGATCCGTGATCCGCCAGGCTGCGCAGCATCGAAGCGGCGGGGGTGATGCCGCTGCCCGCCGTCAGCAGCAACACCGGGCCGCGCGGCGGCAGCCCGCAGCAGAAACTTCCGGCAGGGCCGGAGGCGCGGACCCGCATTCCCGGACTCATCTTGTCGAAGAGCCAGTTCGACACCAGCCCGCCCGGCACTTTCTTGACGGTGATCGAGACCAGCCCCGCGGTCAGCGCCGAGGACGAGATGGAATAGCTGCGAGCATGATCCTCGCCGCCCAGCGGGAAGACGAAGTTCATGAACTGTCCCGGCTCGAACGTAAGGGCGCCGGGGGGCAGGCGGAAGACATAGGTCTTGACGGTGGGGGTCTCCTGCCGCGCGGCGATGCAGTCCAGTTCGAAGGTCTCGATCTCGAAGGGGGGCGGCAGGTCGTTCATTCCCCGAACCCGTGCTTGCGCAGGCGTTCGACATACCAGGCGATGTTGCGGTCCACCGCCGTCTCGCAGAATTGCGACAGGGGGCCGGGCTGATAGGCGACCGAGGACACGCCCTGCTGGGCGATGGTGACCAGATCGGCATCCTGCTGGTTGGTGGCGATCCACACCTCGGTCAGGCGGTCGAGGTCATAATCCTCCCCCTCGCGCGCATCCTTGTTGACCAGCCAGACGGTGCGCAGTTCGGTCTGGTCGGGGGCCAGGGGGATGATCCAGCTGATCACCGCATGATCGGCAAAGAAATGCGACCACGAGTTATGGGTATGCAGGTGCATGTCGCCAAAGCGCGGATCGGTCAGGCCGCCCAGCAGCTTGCGACAGGCGGCCTTGCCGTCCAGCGTGTGCGATTCCCCCGCTCCGGCGATGACGAAGCGTTCGGTGCGCATCATCGTCTCGTGCCCCTCGTAGAATTCGACGGCGCGCGAGGCGAAGCCCTGCGCCTCCCATTCCGCGACCTGGGCGGCGGCGATCCGGCAATGCTCGGCATATTCGGCCTTTTCCTCATCCCCCAGCTCATCGGGGTCGAAGCCGATGTCGAGACCGACGAAGGTGTTGATCAGTTCGGGATGCGAGCCTTCGCAGTGATAACATTCACGGTTGTTGTCGACGCTCAGCTTCCAGTTCCCCGGCTCGACGATGGTCTTGGCATGGGCGACCCTGGCCTCGTCCAGACGGAAGGGTTGCAGCCGGGCGCCCAGGATATCCGCGATCTCCTCGATATCGGCCGGGGCCTCGTCGGCGATGCAGATGAAGATGATGCCGCTGATCACCTTCAGGTTGACGGGTTTCAGTCCGTGGCAGGACCGGTCCAGGCCCTTGCCCATATGGGCGGCATGGACCAGTTCGCCCGTCAGGTCATAGGACCATTGGTGATAGGGGCAGACCAGGCGGCCGACCGAGGTCTGCTCCTCGCTGACGATGCGCGCGCCGCGGTGGCGGCAAACGTTGTGGAAGGCGCGCACCTGCATGTCGTCGTCGCGCAGCAGCAGGATAGAATTGCGGCCGATATCCACCTTTCGCACGTCGCCCGGCTCGGGGATCTCGGCCGTCACGCCCACCATGATCCAGTGGCGGTGAAAGAACACGTCCAGATCGGTCTCGAACAGTTCGGGCGCGGTATAGAAGGCGGCGGGCAGGGTATGGCCGCGCTGATAGCTGGCGACCAGATCGGACAGGGGCGCGGTGATATGGAGGGTCATGGCTCTATCCTGGCAATAAAGGACCGGCTTGGAGGAGTATTGGACAGTGATGCCCAGAGCGGTCCATGCTGGCAACTGGACTAATTTTCCACCGTCCCATATCCTCAGGTTATGTCAAAATTCCGCCATCAGATCGGCCCGTTGGCCCCGATCTTCGCCTTCGAGGCTGCCGCGCGCCACGGCAGCTTCACCGCCGCCGCCGAGGAACTTGGCGTCAGCCAGGCCGCCGTCAGCAAGCAGATCGCCGCGCTGGAGGAATGGCTGGGCGTGGCGCTGTTCCTGCGCCGCCACCGCCATGTAGAGCCGACGCCGGCCGGGCGGCGGCTGGCGGTCAGCGCCCATGACGCGCTGTCCTCGATCGCCGGGACCATGGCCGAGATCCGCAAGGTCCAGCCGCAGCCGTTGATCCTGACGCTGTCCTCTGCGCTGTCGCGGTTCTGGCTGATGGAGCGGATGCCCGATTTCCGCCGCAGCCATCCGGGGATCAGCCTGCGGATCGCCGCGCAGGACGATCTGGATGGTCGGCATGTCCAGGGCTCGGACCTGCTGATCCGCTATCTGACTGTCGCGCCGGATCCGCAGGCGATCCGCCTGTTCGGCGCGCAGGTCCGGGCCATGGCCTCGCCGGATTTCCTGGCGCGTCATCCCGTCCGGCGGCCCGAGGACATGGCCGCCGCGCCGCTGATCCATTACGACACGCCGGACCGGGACTGGATCAGCTGGGAGGACTGGCGGCGGATCGTCCTGCCGCAGGGCGCGCTGCCGCCGCCCACGCTCTCGGTCAGCCGCTATCACGACGCCATCATCGCCGCCCAGCAGGGCGAGGGGGTGGTGCTGGTCTGGCAGGTCGAGGATGGGCGCGACCGTCCGGTCGAAGGGCTGGCGCCGATCCCCGCCCCCGCGATTCCCGCGCCGGGCGCCTTCTACCTGATCCCGATGACCCCCCAGCGGCACGAGACCGCCGTCGCCGTGCACTGGTTCAGGGACCAGGCCGGGACCGATGGCAGGCGACCGGAATAGGCCGGTCGGGCCGGGGCGTCACCCCATCCGTTCGCTGGCATAGCTTCCGGGCGAGGGCGGGAAGACCACGGTCTTTTCGCCGTTCAGGAACACCCGGTGGTGGATATGCGCGTGGATCGCGCGGGCCAGCACCTGCGCCTCGACATCGCGGCCCAAGGACACATAGTCGCCCGGCGACTGCGCATGGGTCACGCGCACCGTGTCCTGCTCGATGATGGGGCCTTCGTCCAGGTCGGCGGTCACGTAATGGCTGGTCGCGCCGATCAGCTTCACGCCGCGCTCATAGGCCTGCTTGTAGGGGTTGGCGCCCTTGAAGCTGGGCAGGAAGGAATGGTGGATGTTGATGATCCGCCCGGACATGGCCTGGCACATCTGGTCCGACAGCACCTGCATATAGCGCGCCAGCACGATCAGCTCGGCCCCGGTGTCGCGGACGATGCGCATCTGTTCGGCTTCGGCCTGGGCCTTGTTCTCCTTGGTGACCTTGATGCAGTAGTAAGGCAGGTCATGGTTCACCACGACCTTCTGGTAATCCATGTGGTTGGAAATCACCGCCACGATGTCGATCGGCAGCGCGCCGATCCGCCAGCGGTACAGCAGGTCGTTCAGGCAATGACCGAAGCGCGACACCATGATGATGACCTTCATCTTGCGCGATTCGTCGTGGAAGGCGTGGACCATGTCGAAGCGTTCGGCGGTCTCGGCAAAGTCGCGGCGCAGATCCTCGATCTCCACGCCATCCTCGGACCGGAAGCTGGTCCGCATGAAGAAGCGACCGTTCTCCATGTCGTCGAACTGGCTGGAATCGGTGATGTTGCAGCCCTTTTCGGCCAGATAGCCCGAGATGGCGGCAACGATGCCCCGCGTGGAGGGACAGGCGACGGTCAGGCAGTATTGGGTCACGAGGGTTTCCTCTCTCGATTCTGCTGGCGAAGATTGGTCATGGAGGCGCGGATCAGGCGGTCAGTCCCTCCGGCTCGGGCAGACCGTTCGCGCGGCAACAGGCGGTCAGCGTATTGGCCAGAAGGCAGGCGATGGTCATCGGACCCACGCCGCCCGGCACCGGGGTGATGGCCCCCGCGACCTGCACGGCGCTGTCGAAATCCACGTCGCCGACCAGCCGGGCGCGGCCGTCTTCCTCGATCCGGTTGATGCCCACGTCGATAACCGTGGCGCCGGGCTTGATCCAGTCGCCCCGGATCATCCGGGGCCTGCCCACGGCGGCGACCAGGATGTCGGCGCCGCGGCAGACCTCGGCCAGATCCCTGGTGCGGGAATGGGCGATGGTTACGGTGCAGCTTTCCTTCACCAGCAGTTGCGCCATCGGCTTGCCGACGATGTTGGACCGGCCGACGACCACCGCATCCAGCCCGGCAAGATCGCCCAGCCGATCCTTCAGCATCAGAAGGCAGCCCAGGGGCGTGCAGGGCACCATGGCCCTTTGCCCGGTGGCCAGACGCCCGACATTAAGGATATGGAACCCGTCCACGTCCTTGGCCGGGTCGATGGCATTGATGACGGCCTCGGGGTCCAGATGGCCGGGCAGGGGCAGTTGCACCAGGATGCCATGCACGGCCGGATCGGCGTTCAGTCGGGCGATCAGACCCATCAACTCGGCCTGCGGCGTGTCGGCGGGCAGCTTGTGTTCAAAGCTGTTCATGCCGACCTCGACCGTCTGCCTGCCCTTGTTGCGGACATAGACCTGGCTGGCCGGATCCTCGCCGACCAGGACCACCGCCAGTCCGGGGGTGACGCCTTGTCTGGTCGTCAGGTGGGCGACCCGTGCGCGGATGTCCGCCGCGAAGGCCTTGCCGTCGATCAGCGATGCCGTCTTCATGTCCATCCTGTTGTCCCCCTTACAGCTTCGCTGTGATTTCCGGCACCACGGTAAAGAGGTCTCCCACCAGTCCGTAGTCTGCGATCTGGAAGATGGGGGCTTCCTCGTCCTTGTTGATGGCGACGATGACCTTGCTGTCCTTCATGCCCGCCAGGTGCTGGATGGCGCCCGAGATGCCGACCGCCACATACAGTTCGGGCGCCACCACCTTGCCGGTCTGGCCGACCTGCCAGTCGTTCGGAGCATAGCCCGAATCGACCGCCGCGCGCGAGGCGCCCACCGCCGCGCCCAGCTTGTCGGCCAGGGCCTCGATGATCGCGAACTGCTCTTTCGAGCCGACGCCGCGGCCGCCCGAGACCACCCGGCCCGCCGAGGTCAGCTCCGGCCGGTCCGACGCCGCCACCTCGTCATTCAGCCAGCCCGACAGCGCCGGGTCCTCCGCCAGGGCCGCATCCGCGACCGGCGCGGAGCCGCCCGCGCCCGCCGCCTCGAAGCTGGCGGTGCGGATCGTCAGCACCTTCTTCGCGTCCTTCGACCGCACCGTCTGGATGGCGTTGCCGGCATAGACCGGGC
>NZ_JBQEOI010000031.1:0-32360 GCF_052045125.1 Paracoccus sp. 22332 | reverse complement strand
GGGCACCTCGAAAAATTGCCCGGCCCGAGTTGCTGCGGTATGAACGGGGGGTGATCGGCTGCTTGGGCGTAACGATGGCACAGATGGGTTTCTTCGATCTTTCGGACCGCTATGCGAGCCTGGATGCCAAGAAGGACCCCTTGGTCGAGATTGACGCCGTTGTGCCGTGGGAGGAGTTCCGCCCGACGCTGGAGCGGGTTTGGCGCAAGCCAGATGCGGAGCGGAAGTCGCGCGCCGGGCGCAAGCCGATGGACGCCGTTCTGATGTTCAAGACACTGGTCCTGGGCGCGCTCTACAACCTGTCCGACGACCAGATCGAGTATCAGGTGCGCGACCGTTTGTCATTCATGCGGTTCCTCGGCCTAGGGCTTGAGGACCGGGTGCCCGATGCCAAGACGGTGTGGCTTTATCGCGAAGCGCTGGCGCAGGCGGGCCTGGTGGAGGCGCTGTTCAAGCAGTTCGACGGCTATCTGGCGCGCCGGGGTTACATCGCGCGGGGAGGGCAGATCCTGGATGCCTCCATCGTCCCGGTGCCGAAGAACCACAACACGCGCGAGGAAAACAAGGCGATCAAGAGCGGTGAGGTGCCCGAGGGCTGGTCCGACAAACCGGCCAAGCGGTCACAGAAGGACGTTGATGCCCGCTGGACCAAGAAGCACGGTAAATCCCACTATGGCTACAAGAACCATGTGAGCATGGACAGGAAGCACAAGCTGGTAAGACGTTACCATGTCAGCGATGCCGCCCTGCATGACAGCCAAGCGGTGGACCACCTGCTGACGCGGGGCAATACCGGCGCGGGGGTCTGGGCCGATCCGGCCTATCGGTCCGAGGAGATGGAAGCCAAGCTGCGCGGCATGAAGCTGAAGAGCCACATCCACCGCAAGGGCAAGCGCGGCAAGCCGCTGACCGAGCAGGCCAAAAGCAGCAACCGGACCAAATCCTCGGTGCGTGCCCGGGTCGAGCATGTCTTCGGCGCGCAGACCAATGACATGGGCGGCACGCTGGTGCGCACGATCGGCATGGTGCGGGCGAAGGCGAAGATCGGGATGAAGAACCTCGCTTACAACATGCGCCGCCTCGGCCAGCTGAGCCGCCTGAACCCGTGCCCGGGCTAACCCAGGGGCGCGGAAATCAAGTCGTGCGGCACGAAACGCCGCGCGCGACAGGCAAAGCATCAAAGACCCCGTAGCGCACAAGGGCACTGACGGGTGGCATCACGCCCATTTCAAGCCGCCGAGCCCGCGACCCGCGACCGGAAAAGGTCAAAAATCGAGGTGCCCTTAAGGATATCCGAGGCAGGATATCCACTGATCAGACAGATGAATTGGGCACCTGGGACAACCAGAATGAGCAGCACTATCAGAGATCAGATAAAGAAGATCTTGAATCTGAATGCTGCAAAGAAAAAGCTAATGGCGTGCCGGCTGCTGAAGAACCCGCCGAGCTGACGCTGGACGCTATCGTCTCGACCTGCGGCGACATCGTTCAGTTCGTCAACCATGACATCCGCACCTGGTCTGATCTTGTCCATGCGGCAGATCAGGTCAGACCAATGATGGGGATTGAGCTTTCGGTGTGGTCGCGCGTGAAGGGGAGCATGGGCGCTATTTGCGCAGCGGCCACCTTGGCGGCGATCCTTCAACGGTTTACGCAGATTCGATCGCCTGGGGCCTATCTACAGGCACTTGCCGCGAAGGCACAGGCCGGACAGTTCTCGATTGACCAAATGATCAGGGCACTTTCTCGCCGGGATGCGCCAAAGTTCACAGCTGTGAACTGTTAGCCTCATAACCTTTGCCCTTCCAGCGTATGCGACACACAGCAACAGCAACCATGATCACGATTGTATAGCCATCCTGATCCTGTCTCCCGGCAGAAGAACCATGCGCAAACCGACCTTCAAGGACATTACTGCCCAAGCGGGGGTAGGGACCGTAACAGTCGAGAGGGTTTTGAACAATCGAGGCGGTGTCAGCCCCGACGCTGTCGGGTTGCTGCGGATCGAGGTGCTACTCGTCCAGCCGCAATCGACCTTCACGTAGGGATCGACAATGCGGCAATGTTCATGACGCGCATAACACAAGGGCAGGGGACTGTGACCGCGCTTGGCGGCACCGCGATCAGCCAGGTGGTGAACCAGGGCCTGACCTCGGTGCAGGACGCGGCGCTCGAGCTGCAACTGTTCGAGATGCTGTCCCACCTGCCGCTGACGGGGATCACGTCGCTGGTGGCGAGCTTGCGAGGCCCGTCCCACTTCACGCGCCTGATGCCGGCTGCACATCCCAAGGCTTCAGGCATCCACTGATTGCTTCGGCAAAATCGACATAGGTTTCTGCCCGCTGCGCCGACTTGCGCCAGGCCATGCAGATGTTCCGCGTTGGCACGGGATCGCTCAGGGGGACGGCCACCACCAGTTCCTCGCGCATGACCTCGGAGCGGACGTAAAGGGCGGGCAGCAGGGCGATGCCCATGCCGGCGGCGACCATCTGACGCAGCGTGTCGAGCGTGGTGCCGACGTAGTCGCTGGCCTCGATCGCGCCAACCTCGCGGCAAAGGCGTGCGATGTCATCGGTCGGTCCCTCGCGCCGTTCCATCGTCAGGATGGTCTCGCCCGCCAAGTCCTGCGGCCTGACCGACTTGCGGCGGGCCAGCGGGTGATCCTGCGGAACAACAAGGTGCAAAGGCTCGGTCACCAGCACGAAAGAGGCAAAGTCATCGCGCACCGGAACCTCGGGCAGAAGGATCACGTCATACTGGCCGTCGGCCAGGTGGTGCTGCAGCTGCTCCGGCTTTTCCTCGCGCACATGGATGCGGGTCTGGGGGAAGGTCCGGCGCAGCGTCGGCATCGCTATGGACAGGACATAGGCTCCCACGGTGTGGACCACGCCCATGCGCAGCAGGCTCTGCATCGCGTGCGGGTCTTCGCGCCGGGCAATGTCGCGGATGTCGTCGATCTCGGCCACGATGATGCGGGCCCGGCGGGCGATCTCGGTCCCCACTGGGGTCAGAAGGACGCGGGCCCGCGTGCGTTCCACCAGCCGGGTTCCCAGCCGCGCTTCCAATTCTTTCAGCTGAATGCTGAGGGTGGGTTGCGTGACGTGGCACTGCTCGGCAGCACGGCTGAAGTTCAGCGTGTCGGCCACTGCCAGCAGGTAGCGAAGCTGCTGCAAGGTCGGCATTTCGACTCCTTATAGAGTGCGGCTATGTAACGTCGCCTCATTATCAATTTCCTTATCATGAAGGGGCTGTGATTAAAATCCGGGGCAATTAAACGGCTTCGGAACTTTCCATGACTCAGCACACGGGCGCGGGGCGGCTATACGGCTATGCGGCATCGGGATTGGCCGCGCTGATCTTCGTCGCCTTTGCGGCGATGGCCCCTGGCGTTGTCGGGGGGCAGCCGGTGCTGGCAGATTGGCCGTGGGCGCCGTCGCTGAATATCTCGCTTGCCTTCATGCTGGACGGGTTGTCGCTGATCTTCGGCCTGCTGATCAGCGGCATCGGTGCGCTGATCTTTCTCTATGCGACCGGGTATATGGGCGATCACCCACGTTTCGGCCGCTTCGTGCTGTTCCTGTTCGCTTTCATGATCTCGATGCTGGGACTTGTGACGGCGCGCGACCTGATCACCCTGTTTCTGTTCTGGGAACTGACCAGCATAACCTCATACCTGCTGATCGGCTTTGACCACGACAATCCCCGCGCCCGGCGCAATGCCTTGCAAGCCATGCTGATCACGGCCGGCGGCGGGCTGGCGCTGCTGGCAGGTTTCATCCTGATGGGCGCAGCGGCTGGCGGATACGATCTGGCGCGGATCCTGGCGGGGCAGGGGCTTCAGGGGCATCCTCTTTACGGACCGATCCTGGTGCTGGTCCTGCTGGGGGCCTTTACCAAGTCGGCGCAGTTCCCGTTCCATCTCTGGCTGCCTAATGCGATGGCTGCGCCGACCCCGGTATCGGCCTTCCTGCATTCTGCGACGATGGTGAAGGCGGGCGTCTATCTTCTGGCGCGGCTGCACCCGGCCCTGGGCGGCACCCCGGCCTGGACCGTGACGCTGATAGCCGCCGGGGCAGTGACGGCGGTTCTCGCCTCGGTTCTGGCGATGCGGCAGAGCGATCTGAAGCAGGCGCTTGCCTATACCACACTGATGGCCTTGGGCATGATCACGATGCTTCTGGCCGGATCGCACCCCTATGCGCTGACGGCAGCGGTGACCTTTCTGATCGTTCATTCGCTCTACAAGGCCAGCCTCTTCATGGTCGTGGGCGCGATCGACCACGCGACTGGCACGCGAGAGGTCGCGCAGTTGGGCGGCCTGGGCCGGGCGATGCCCGTGACAGCGGTCGCGGCCTTTCTGGCCTGCGCCTCGATGGCGGGGCTGCCGCCGATGATCGGATGGATCGGCAAAGAGCTGATCTATGCGGGCGCCGCCACCATGGCGGGTGCGCCCCTGGTCATCGCCGCAGCGGTCGCGGCGAATGCGCTGGTCTTCGCTGTCGCGGGGGTTGTTACGCTGCGCCCGTTTTTGGGCGCGCCGCTGCGAACGCCGCATCCTGCCCATGAGGCGCCCTGGCAGATGCTGGCAGGGCCGATCATTCTGGCGGCTTGCGGCCTTGTGGCCGGGGTGCTCGCCCAGCCTTTGCTGGGTGCGGCTATCGGCAGCACCCTGACCGGAAGCCTGATGCAGGATCGCGCCGCAGGGCTGCATCTCTGGGCCGGGTTCAACGCGGCCTTGGTGCTCAGCCTCCTGACCTTCACCATCGGGGTGATGCTCTATGTGATGCGTGATCGGTTCGCGGCCCTGGTCGACCCCGTGCTGCGGCGCCTTCCGTCTTTCGACAACGGCTGGGATCGGTTGCTGGATGCTTTCCGCGACCTTGCGGCTTGGCAAACCCGGATGCTGCAGACCGGCAGGCTGACGTCCTACATGCTGGCAGTGTTCGCCGTCACGGCCTTGGCGCTTGGCGCGACCATCCTCCACGGCAGGCCCGTCATCGCGCCCGAGCTTCCGCGGTCGGCCTTCCTGTGGTTGACGGTGGGCTTTACCGCAGCCGGGGCGGTTCTTGCGCTGAACACCCATTCGCGGATCGCGGCCATCGCCGGCATCGGCACGGTGGGGATCGGGGTCGCTGTGATCTTCATCTTTGCCGGCGCCCCGGATGTCGCCACGACCCAGCTGATGGTCGAGACGCTGTCGGCGGTCATGTTCGCCATCGCAGCCCTGCGCCTGCCGGGCCTGGTCGAGCGTCGCAGCCGCCAAAGGCAACTGGCCCATGGGGCGGTGGCCGGTGCTGTCGGCCTCTGCGTGACGGTGATGGTGCTGTCTGTCACGGCCTCGCCGCTTGACCGGACCATCACGCAATACTTCGAGGAGAACTCCTATGCTCTGGCCCACGGCCTCAACATCGTGAACGTGGTTCTGGTCGATTTCCGCGCCTTTGACACCTTTGGCGAACTGATCGTGGTGCTGCTGGCCTCCTTCGGGGCCTATGCGGTCCTCAAGCGCAAGCGGGGGGCAGGGGCATGAACTCACTGATCCTGTCAATCGGGGCGCGGTTCTTGACGGCGCTGTTCCTGCTGTTCTCGCTGTTCGTGCTGCTGCGCGGCCATAACAGCCCCGGCGGCGGCTTCATCGGCGGGCTGATCGGCGCGGCAGGCTTTGTCCTCTATAGCTTTGCGGCAGGCGTCGGTGCTGCGCGCAGCGCGCTGCGGGTCGATCCCCGCGCCATCGGCGTCTGGGGCATGGCGCTTGCCGTGGTTGCAGGATTGGCCTCGGCCTTGGCCGCCCTCGACCCCTTCACCGGGCTTTGGCTGATCGTGGCGGATCTGGCGCTCTCAACGGTGCTTGTCTTCGACATCGGCGTCTATCTGGCCGTCTTTGGCGCGATCCTGACCCTGGTCTTCACGCTCGAGGAGACGCTCTGATGGAAACCCTTCTTGCTTGCCTTTCGGGTTTCCTGGTCGCGACGTCTGTGTGGCTGATGCTGTCTGGCAACCTGATGCGATTCCTGTTCGGGCTGCTGCTCTTGTCGAACGGCTTCAACCTGGCGATCCTGGCGGCGGGGCGCCTGACGCCCGGCGCCCCGCCCTTGCTGGGGGCCAAGGGCGAACTGCCCGCCGGCACCATGGCCAACGCGCTGCCGCAGGCGCTGCTGCTGACGGCCATCGTCATCGGCTTCGGCCTGTTCGCTTTTGCGCTCGCGTTGACGATACGGGCTTATCGAACCTTTGGTCATCTCGAGGTTGACCGGATGCGGATCGCCGAACCGGCGGAGGACCGGAAGTGAGCTGGGTTCTTGCGCTGCCCATCATGATCCCGTTCGTGACGGCGGTCGTGGCCTTTCTTCTGCGCCGGTCGCGATTGGGCGACCTGGCCTCGGTTGGCGGCTCGGTTGCCTCGCTTGTCGCCGCTGTGGTGCTGATCGACAAGGTTCTGGATCAGGGCGTCATCGCCGGCCAGATCGGCGGCTGGCAGGCCCCCTTCGGCATCACGCTGGTGGCCGATCACCTGTCGGCAGCCATGGTGCTGATCACCGCCATCATCGGCCTGTCGGTCGCCATCTGGTCCCTGGCCGAGATTGGCCCCCAATCCGCCCGGTTCGGATACCACGCCCTGTTCCAGTCGCTGCTGGGCGGCGTCGCCGGCGCCTTCCTGACCGGCGACCTGTTCAACCTTTATGTCTGGTTCGAGGTCCTGCTGATCTCGTCCTTCGGGCTTCTGGTGATCGGGGGCAGGCAGTCAGCGATCGACGGGGCGGTCAAATACGTCACGCTGAACCTGATCTCGACCGTGATGTTCTTGGGCGGCGCGGGGCTGCTTTATGGGGCAACGGGCACGCTGAACATGGCCGATCTGCGCGGTGCCGTTGCGACCTCGCCCGACCAGGGGCTGATGACGCTGATCGCGATGATGCTGATGATCGCCTTCGGCCTGAAGGCCGCGGTCTTTCCCTTGTTCTTCTGGCTCCCCGCATCCTATCACACGCCGCATTACGCGGTCTCAGCGCTCTTTGCCGGGCTTTTGACCAAGGTCGGGGTCTATGCTCTGATGCGCGTCTTCACGCTGATCTTCGTGGGCGACATCGGCTACACGCACGAAATCCTGCTTTGGGTGTCGCTGCTGACCATGCTGACGGGTGTTCTGGGCGCCGCCGCGCAGGGCGATTTCCGCAAGATCCTGTCTTTCCACATCATCAGCCAGATTGGCTACATGGTGCTGGGCTTGGCGTTGATGACGCCGCTTGCCGTGATGGGCGCGGTCTTCTATCTGCTCCACCACATCATCGTGAAGACGAACCTGTTCCTGATCGCCGGGGTTTCGCGGCGCCTGACGGGTTCGTCGGACCTTTACGCCATCGGCGGCCTTTACAGGACCGCGCCGCTGCTGGCCGCGCTGTTCATCATTCCTGCCTTCTCGCTGGCCGGTTTCCCGCCGCTCTCGGGCTTCTGGGCCAAGTTCGTGATTGTCCAGGCCTCATTGGAAATCGGCGAAGGGCTGGTGGCGGGGATCGCGCTTCTGGTCGGGCTGCTGACCATCTTCTCGATGACCAAGATCTGGGCCGAGGTGTTCTGGAAGTCCCATCCCGACGGACGCCAGCCGACCCTGGCCGATCTGCCCCGGTCCGCGAGATGGCAAATGCTGGGTCCGATCATGATGCTGGCAGCAATGACGGTCGTGATCGGCGCCTTCCCAAGTCCCTTTCTGGAGTTCGCGACCCGAGGCGCCGAGCAGCTTGTTGATCCCGCCGCCTATGTCGCGGCCGTCCTGGGGGAGGCGCGGCAATGAGGCTTCTGGCCATCAACGTCCTTCTTGCCGTCGCCTGGTCGGCGCTGTGGAACGGGTTCTCGCTGGTGAACCTGCTGACAGGCTTTGCCATCGGCTTCGGTGCCCTTTGGTTCGCCCGAGACCTGATCGCCAGCAAGGACGAGCGCCGGTACTTCCGTGCCTTGCCCCAGAGCGTCGTCCTGGCCGTCTATTTCATCAAGGAACTGATCAAGTCCTGCATCATGGTGGCCCGCGACTGCATCGCGCCCCGGCCGAACCTGCACCCCGCCATTGTCAAGATGCCCCTTGAGGCCCGTTCGGATGGCGAGATCTTCCTGCTGGCCAATCTCATCACGCTGACCCCCGGCACGCTGACGCTGGATGTGGCCCCGGACCGCAGCTTCCTTCTTGTCCACTCGATCTATGCCACCGACGAGGCCGCCCTGATCGCCGATCTGAAATCGGGGATGGAACGTCGCATCGGAAAGGTCTTCCGCCCATGACACCCACCGCCTTCATGCAGACAAGCGTCACCCTGGCCCTGATCATGGTCGGTTTGGCGATTTTCATCGGCTTCATACGGCTGGCACGCGGACCAAGCCTGGCCGACAGGGTCGTGGCACTGGACATGATGACGACCGCCGTCATCGTCGTGTGCGGCCTTTACGCGGTGCGCACCGAGGCAGAGGCCTTTCTGGACATCGCCGTGGCGCTTGCCCTGGTCAGCTTCCTGTCCGTGGTTGCCCTTGCCCGCTATGCCGAACGGCTTGGCCGCAGGAACGACCGCGATGACTGAGATCCTTACCGGCATCTTTGCGCTTCTGGCCGGCGGCTTTGCCTTTGTCGCGGCCATTGGGATCCTGCGCTTTCCCGACGCGCTGACCCGGATGCACGCCTCCTCGAAGGTTGGCAGCCTGGCAGGCTCCCTGGCTCTTGTGGCGGCGGCAGTCGATATCGGCGGCGTCAGCGCGGCCAGCCGGGCCTTGATCGCCATCCTGTTCCTGCTGATGACGGCACCGATCGGGGCGCATCTTCTGGGCCGCGCTGCCGCTTGGCGGGCGGGGCAGAAGCCAGCCCCGCGGCCGCAACCCCAGCAGCCTCGTCCGAAGGACCGCAGCCCATGAAGGACATCGCCCTCGTTCTGCCCGAAAAGTTTGACGAGCCTGCCCTGCTGCAGGTGATGGCCCGGCTGTCACGCCGCCAGCCGCTGCGGGTCGGGCTGTGTTCGCGAAGCCCGCAGTTGTCGGACAGCCAATGGCAGCTCGTGGCAGGGATCGAGGCGATGGGGGTGGCCGTGTCAGCGCATCTCTCGGTTACCCCCGAGAGCCTTGCGGGGATACCGGCCGATCTGGTCCTTGCTGCCCGGCCCTCATCCCAGGCCCCTCTGGCGTGGCGGAGCTTCATTCGCGACCTTTCCCGGCGCGTGCCCGCCCCGGTCTGGATCATGAATGGCCCTACGGATCCCCCCTCGGCCGTCACCGCCCTGATCAATCCCGATGACGCGGACCGCATCGACCCCCATCTTGCGGCTGAGGTGCTGCGCGTATCGTTCACGCTCTCGCAGGCTCTGGATGTGTCTCTGGACATCCTCAATATCTGGTATTTCCGGGAAGAAGGCCTTCTGCGATCCTGGCGCCTCAGGACGCCCGAGCCGGAAATCATCGAGGGAAAGCGCCGGGCCGCCTGGATCGCGCAATCGGATCTGGCCCGCGTTCTGGCGACGCTTTCGCCCGGTCTGTCCTGGCACCGGCTGGACTGCCTGCAGGGGCCCGTCATCGGGGGGCTGGAAGGTATCGTGTCAAACGATACGCTCGTTGTCGCCGGCTCCCCAGGCCGGGACGGCTGGGCAGCACGGTTCAGGCCGAACCTGGCCGAGGAACTGTCCCGCCAGTGGCCGACACATGTCGTCATCGTCAAAAAACCTGACTCCCCGGCCTTGGCGAACGGCAAGACGCTGCAGGACCGTTCCGACACAGACACAACTCGGGGCGACTCTTCGGACAGCCACCGCAAAAAGAGATCCGGTTCCTACTGAACAGGGATTGACCGCGGGGATGGGCAGCCAAGCCCTATGCTCCTCGTCTTAAGGCGGCGGCAATGGAGCGGCCGCCAACCTTCATGCCGTCTGATGCGCGGTCAGGCTGGTGAGCAAGACCGCCTGACAGACCGCTCCGGCTCGCGCGGGATGAAAGCTCGCCGGTCGGGTGGGTGCTTGGCCTGTGGCAACGGGCATGAACATCAACCAGGCTCCAATCCCGCCCGGATGAAGGTCGAATGACAGTTCAGGTAGGCAGATGGAATGCCCAAAGCGACCAACGCCGCTGTTCAGGAACATAAGACAGAGTCCATGCTGACCTGCATGGACGGCGCTGCGGAACAACCTTTGAGCCCCCCTTCCAGGCCAAGGTCAGCAAGCGCCTTGGTGATGAGCGTGCCGAATGGTTGTGACCGCCGCATCCTGTGCTAACGTGTTCTTGAAGTCGCAATAAACCGGATAGGGATATGAAAATCAAAGCACTGTTTGCAGCATTCGCAATTGCAGCCTCGATCGGTCAGGCCGCCTCTGCGCAGGACATGTCGTTCTTCCGCATCGGCACCGGCGGCACCGCAGGCACCTATTACCCGATTGGCGGGCTGATCGCGAACGCGATCTCGAACCCGCCGGGATCTCGGGCCTGCGAGGATGGCGGATCCTGCGGCGTGCCGGGCCTGGTTGCGACCGCCGTGGCCTCGAACGGATCGGTGGGCAATGTCAACGCGATCAATGGCGGCGCGCTGGAGGCGGGCTTCACCCAGTCCGACGTGGCGTATTGGGCGCAGACCGGCACGGGGCTGTGGGAAGGCCAGCCTGCCGTCGAAAAGCTGCGGCTGATCGCGAACCTTTACCCCGAAAGCATCCATCTGGTCACGCGCGCCGACGCGGGTATCAATTCCGTGGCGGATCTGAAGGGCAAGCGCGTTTCGCTGGACGAACCCGGATCGGGCACGCTGGTCGATGCCAAGATCATCCTGGAAGCCTATGGCCTGTCCGAATCCGACGTGACGGCGGAATACCTCAAGCCCGATCAGGCGGCCGATCGGATGCGCGACGGTGCGATGGACGCCTTCTTCTTCGTGGGCGGCTATCCGGCGGGCGCGATTGCGGAACTGGCCAGCCAGCATGACGTGAGGCTGGTCCCGATCAGTGGTCCCGAAGTCGAGAAGCTGCTGGAAACCTATAACTTCTTCGCTACCGACAACTTCCCCGCCGGCACCTATGACGGGCAGGACGCGGACGTTCCCACCATCTCGGTCGGCGCACAGCTTGTCACCTCGGCCGATCAGTCCGAGGAACTGATCTACGGCATCACCAAGGCGCTGTATAACGAGAACACGCAAAAGCTGTTCGCAGCGGGCCACGCCAAGGGCAAGCAGATCACGCTGGACAGCGCGACGCAGGGCGCGGGCATCCCGTTCCATCCCGGCGCCGAGCGGTTCTACAAGGAAGTGGGAAAGCTTCAGTAAGCACGGGTCCGATCCGGTTCAAAGGACGCGGACCCGTGGTCCGCGTCCTTTTTCCGTCCCTGAAACGCAGGAATGACGAATGAACGAAACTGCACGCCAACTGACCGACGCCGAACTGCGCGCGCTGGAGGAAGAATACGACCCCGAGGCCCGGTTCCGCACCGTCCTGCGACCGGTGGCGATCCTGACCGGGGTCATCCTGTTCCTGCTGTCGGTCTATCATTTCTACACAGCAGGCTTTGGCATCCCGCGCGCCACCACCCATCGCGGGCTGCACATGGGCGTGTCGCTGTTCGTGATCTTTCTCAGCTTCGCGGCCTTCCACAGAGACCGCCACAAGACCACGGGCTTCGTCATTCTGGGCATTCCGGTCTATGACTGGCTGTTCGCCATCGCCGGGGCGGTCAGTTCCTTCTATGTGCCCTGGATTTATGACCAGCTTGCCTTCCGCGTCGGCAATCCATTGACGTTGGATATCGTGATGGGCACGCTGCTGCTGGTCACGCTGATGGAGGCCGTGCGCCGGTCGATGGGTTGGCCCCTGCCGGTGATCGCGGCGCTGTTCATCGCTTATGCCTATTGGGGCCGGTCGATGCCCGGCATTCTGGTCCATCCCGGCGCAGACTGGAACACGATCATAAACCACCTGTATCTGACCTCGCAGGGAATCTATGGCACCGCGCTTGGGGTGATCGCCACCTATGTGTTCCATTTCGTCCTGTTCGGGGTGATGGCGCAGAAGATCGGGTTGGGGCAGTTGTTCATCGACCTGGCCACCGCGCTGACCGGGCGTTTCTCGGGGGGGCCCGCCAAGGTCTCGGTCGTGTCCTCAGCCATGCTGGGCACGATCTCCGGCTCGTCCATCGCCAACACGGTGACCACGGGCGCGCTGACCATTCCGGCGATGATCAAGATCGGCTTCAAGCGCCACTTCGCCGCCGCGGTCGAGGCGGCGTCCTCGACCGGCGGGCAGATCACGCCGCCGGTGATGGGGGCGGTGGCCTTCCTGATGGTCGAATACCTGGGCATCCCGCTGCGCACCATCCTGATCGCAGCCATCGTGCCCGCCTTCATGCATTTCTTCGGCGTGCTGGTGCAGGTCCACCTGGAAGCCAAGCGCCTGGGCATCCGCGGCCTGACGAAAGAAGAACTGCCCAAGGCCGGAAAGGTTCTGCGCGAAGGCTGGCTGTCGGTCGCGCCGCTGATCCTGCTGGTCTGGATGCTGATGTCGGGCCGCACCCCCTTCCTGTCGGCCTTCTGGGCCATTGCCGCCTGCATGGCCGTCTATCTGATCCAGCGGATAATGGCCTCCGGCGTCCTGGGTGGCATCAAGGAAACCGCCGCCGGCATCTTCGAGGGTTTCGTGTCCGGCGCACGCCAGTCGTTGTCGGTGACCGCTGCCGCTGCCCTCGTGGGGGTCGTCATCGGCATCGTCACGCTGACGGGCGTGGGCTTCAAGATCGCCTTCATGGTGACCTCGGTCGCAGCCAGCGGGGCGGCTGATTTCCACGCCTTCCTGGGCTTTCTGCCGTTCGAGCTGTTCACCGTCCAGACCCTGACCCTGCTGTTCACGCTGGTGATGACGGCCGTGGTCTGCATCCTGATGGGCTGCGGCGTGCCGACGACCGCCAACTATATCATCATGGTGGCAGTGGCCGCGCCGGTGCTGGGGATGATGAACGTGGAACCGCTGGTGGCCCACTTCTTCGTCTTCTACTTCGGGGTTCTTGCCGACGTGACGCCGCCGGTGGCCCTTGCCGCCTATGCAGGCGCGGGGATCGCGGGGGCCAACGGCTTCAAGGCGGGCAACACCGCCTTCCGGCTGTCGATGGGCAAGGCCATGGTGCCTTTCGTCTTCGTCTTCTCGCCTTCGCTGCTGATCGTCACGCAGGCCTTCACATTGCCCGATTTCCTGCTGGCCTTCACCGGCGCGGTCCTGGGCATCGTGGCGCTGTCGGCGGCGATCACCAACTGGCTGCTTGGCCCGCTTTGGGTGGTCGAGCGGATCGTACTGGTCCTGGCCGCTCTGCTGCTGATCGCGCCAGAGCCGATCTCGACTGCCCTTGGCCTTGCGATCCTGGCTGCCGTGACGGCACGGCAGTATCTGGGAAGCCGCGACACTCCCGCAGCGGCGGCGCCCTGACAGGACAGGCTCGCCAGGGGGCAGCCTTTCCTGACCTCTGGCGCGTGGACGCGTGCGGTAGAATTCTTGGGATCGATGGCTCTCATCATAGTTTCCGCTGTAGATGCCAAGCGCGTTATGTTCCCCAAACGCGCAGGCTTCGGGCCTTCACGAATGCCTTCGGCGTGCGCTGCTCAGCGGCGGGGGCGCACCGTAAGCCAGACGCCGCCTTGCGGGCGAAGGGTCAGGATCATCTGCGGATCAGGCGTACGGTTCGGGACGGGCTCGAAGCGGAAGCGGGCCAGCAGGGTCGACAGGATGATCACCGCTTCCTGCAGGGCAAAGCTGGCAACGATGCAGATGCACGGCCCCGCGCCTATAGCGGTCGGGCGGGTTCGGGAAACGATCGGGGTCAAAGGCGTCCGGGTGGCCACAGCAGGTGGCACGGTCGCCCCGCGCAGCCCGCGGTTCCTCTGCCGCATGCTGCTGCACGACGGATGGTCGCACAGGGTTGGATCTTGGTTTATGGCTAATATTCGACCGCCTATCTGGATGAAAAAGCCGCCGTTCGCCAAGCCGGTCGCTGCACCTGGTCCTCACAATTCGACATGCCATGGGACTGGCGTCATCGGAACCGATAAGGCCGAAACAGCGGGGCAGGGGGTGCAAGAGGAAGAGACAGGCCGGGGGCTGCGCGACGGGTGGGAAAGCGGGGGAGTGGCTCCCGCGCGCCCGTGGTGGAGAGACCCATGGCTGTCGGCGAGCGATATGGGTTTTCGGTCTATGACGCGATGATCGTCTCGGCTGCGCTGACCAGCGGCTGCGAGCGGTTCTATACGGAAGATCTTCAGCATGGTCAGCTGATCGAAGGCAGGCTTCGGATCGTCAATCCCTTCCGGCAGTGATCCAGACCTTCCCGGCTGCTCGGACTTAGGTGACGATGCCGGCTTTCAAGTTGGTGCATTGCGTCTTTCGGCTGGGCGCACGGGAGGCCGAGGTCGGCAAGCCCGCGCCGGTTGGTGGCGCGGAAAAGGTTCCCGTGGAGCGCAGTTCGGCGACCAGATCGGCCAGCAGCGCAAGGCCGGGCCGGATCCGGTCCTGACCGATCGACGAGACGCCGATGCGGAAGCGGTGGGCGCCCTGCGCGTGGCACGAATAGCAGGGCGCTACCGATTCGATCACGATTCCCCGCGCCAGCGCCGCCCGGGCCAGCGCATCGGCCTGCAGCTGGCGCTTGGGATCGGTCAGCAAGAAATTCGTGCCGCCGAATTCGCTAACCGCCTGAAGGCCTGGCAGGCTGTCGGCCAAAGCGGCATTGGCGATGCGCCAGCGCTGTTCGTGATCGCGCTTCAGCCGGCGCATGCTGATCTTCTCGACCACGGCTGTGGTGGTGGCGAAGCTGAAGATGATTTCCGATACGCCAAACAGACCCATGGCGATGACCACCATGCTGACACCGTCCTGCAAGCTGGTAAGCCCGAAGGTGAACCGCTCGACCCCGGAATTCACATCGGTGCCGGCGAGACCCAGTACGATGCCGAACAATACCATTGCGATGCTTTTCGCCGGGCCATTGTCGGACATGGCGGTCGTGGCGAGCAGGCCCATGGCCATCAGTGCGAAATATTCGGGCGAACCTCGACATCAAACTGCCGGTCGAGGCCTCGCCGGTTCTCTCGAACCGGTGGCGTTCACCGGCTCGATGTCGACCACGACCGACGGCTTGCCGCCATAGCTGCCGGGGCGGCGCTTGTAGCCGATCTGTGCCTTGATCCCCGCCAGTTGCGCCAGTCGGGAAACGCGGTTCGGACAAATGCTTTCGCCCTGTTCGACCAGATCGTCATGCAGCTTGCGGTAGCCGTAGACCTTGCCGCTCTCAACCCAGGCCTTTTGCAGCAACTCGGTCTGGCGCCTGTCTTCCTGCGCCCGCTGGCTCAGCGGTGTCTTCAGCCACGCATAGAACCCGCTCGGCTGGATACGCAGGCAGCGGCACATCGCCCGCACCGAAAACTGACCCCGATGCTCGGCCACGAACGCGTATCTCACTTTGCATCCCTGGCGAAATACGCGGTGGCCTTTTTTAGGATGTCACGCTCCTCCGACACCCGGACCAGCTCGCGCTTCAGCCGACGGATCTCGGCGTCCTTCTCGGTATCACCCGACACTGCCTTCGCGAACTTGCGCTTCCAGGCATAGAGCGAGTGCGTGCTCACACCCAGCCGTGCCGAAACTTCCTTTGCCGGATAACCCCGTTCCGTGATCTGCGCGACAGCATCGCGCTTGAAGTCGTCAGTGAAATTGCCCGTGCCCATCATGGCCTCCTTGCCTCAAAGTTAGCGAAGAAGGCGTCCACGAAACATGGGGCTATTCAGGCAGCTCGGCATCGCACGGTCGTCGGTCTATCGCTTTCTGCCGCGAACGGGAGGGAACGCCAAGGAAGTGGGTAAGGAGTGAATGTCGAGCCGCCCTGCTTGCCTTCTCCCCTTCGGTAGAACGCGCGCGCCGTCCCACAATCGGAAGCTCAGGACAGGCGATGGCGGCGAGCGGAGCCAGGGCTTCGTTCGGACGAGGGTTGCGAGACAGACTGGCGCTGGCGCAATTCCTTCAGGGCTCCGCTCGCCTTTGGCCCTGTTGCGGTTTGCATACGGTCGCTTGGGCGCAGTGCGCTCTGCAGACGGCGTTTAGGTTTCTCGGGCGTGTCCGGGGAACAAGGCGCCTGCGGCCCTCCCGCGCCCCTGCGCGGGTGGATCGCGTGCAGAGGCTGAGCTACTGCAGAGCAGCTTCGTGGCGCTTGTCAGTGTACGCCACGAACGGGGCCGCCGCGCCTAGCGCCTCGGCACTAGCGCCAGGCCGCCGACACCCGAGGCGAAGATCACGGCAAGGCCGAGCAGGGTCAGCGGTTCCGGCCAGTCGCCGAAGACGAGGAACCCGATCACGGTGGCGGCGATCAACTGGAAATAGATGAGGGGCGCCGAGACCGTCGCCGGCGTCGTCCGGTTCACGACCACCAGCAGATAGTTGCCGAAGGCAGAGGCAAGCGAACTGACGATCACAAGCACCCAGACCCGCAGGTCGGCGCTTGCCGGAATGCTGGCAAGGCCCGCAGGCAGCAGCAGCACCGCCCCGATCACCAGTTGCGAGCCGAGCAGGAAGGGCGGCGGATAGAAGGCGGTCAGCCAGCGCGTCGCGGCAAGATACGAGCCGTAGAGCGTGCCGGCCATCACCGCGAAGATCATGCCGGTCCCCATCTCGCCGCCGGGCCGGACGACCAGCAGCACGCCGGCAAATCCCAGCGCCAGCATCACCGTGCGCGCCCAGGACACGCGCTCGCCCAGCACCAGGGCCGACAGCACATAGGCCACGATCGGGCCGATGAAGAAGGCGCCGAAGACATTCGCGATGGGCTCGGTCCGAAGCGCGGTCAGGATCGAGGCGATGGCGCCGACGATCAGGGCCGCCCGCAGGATCAGCCGCCAGTCCAGCAGGCGCCCCAGGCCGGCCGGCCGCAGGCCCAGCACCCAGAACAGCAGCAGGGCCGCCAGCGCGAAGCGCGACCAGGCCACGAACAGCGGCTGCACCCCCGCCCCCGTCAGCAGCTTGCCGGCCGTGTCGCCGCAGACGATCGCCGTGGTGGCAAGGGCGACAAGGCCAAGAACCGTCAGGGGCGCAGGGGTCTGCATCGGCATTTCCTTCAGTCCGCATCGGCGCGCTATCCGGCAGCGCGCAAGGCCGGATCGGAACCCCCCGCATCCCCGGCTGATGCAAGCCTGCCAAGTCCCGCAGACGCAGGGCGGGGGGCGGCAGGCCCACGGGCAGCGACCTGAGTTTGCAGGCAGGTTCAGAACATTGCTCCGCCAGATACCCGGAAGAAAGGAAATGATGAAGCCTGCGCATCGGGACACGGCCATGAAGGCGTGACATGCCGGGCCGCGCCCCGCCCGGTCCGCCGGTCCCGGCCGGATGGCAGCGGCGACCGGTATCCGGGGGGACAGCAGGCGTTGATGTAGAGGGGCAGGACAGGCCGGAGCCGCCGACAGGGGGGCAACGGGCCGCGGATGGCCCGCGCCCGGAACCCTGCCCGGTCGCCCCTGCCGCCTTGCCGCAGACCGGGGCAGAGGCAGACCCGGCGGAACAGCCGTTCCGCCAAAGGCATGAGGGCACCGGACCGATCCCGCCGGGACCGGCGGCAGCCCTCAGGAACGGCGCGTGCCGCCGATTCCGGGGTTGAAGCGCGCCAAGGGATCGAGGCCCTCGTAGAAGGCGGCAAGCTGGGGCTTGGCGTGATAAAGATGGCCCACGTTGTGCTCGGCCGGGTATTCGGCACCCTCGGCGTCCAGCATCGCCAGCATGGCCTTCTTGAAGGCAGCGGGATCGGCGCCCTTCTTCAGCACGTAGTCCAGATGGAAGACGTGGCAAAGGAAATGGCCATAGGAAAGGGTCGCCGCCACCTGGTCCGCCCATTCCGGCGGCACCGGCTTGATCCAGTCGCGGTCGTTGCGCCGAAGCGCCACGTCCAGCGCCACCAGGCCCCCGGTGCGGCGCCGGTTCATCGCTTCGTATCGCACGGCCGCGCCCGCCACCGCAAAGCGGTGCAGCAACGCCTTTGACCCTTCGCCGGGCGTGCAGCGGAACCAGCCGTCGGCGCCCACCGTCTCGTTCAGGATGCGCCCGGCGTGATCGACCGGGGCTTCCACCCTGAGGATCAGGTGATGCTCGAAACGGTTGCGGAAGTCGCGCATCCGGCGCGGCAGCCGTCCCGGCGCAAGCTGGCCCGCGACCTGAAGGACGCGGTCGCTGAGGTCCGAAGTCAGGGGAATCTTCCGCAGCCGCGCATCCGCCCAAGCCTTCAGCGCGAACATTACGGGCATCCGGGCGGTGCCGAACCATTCGATGAACAGGCGCGTGTCCCGGCCAAAGCGGGCCGCCATGTCCCAGGCCTCGCGATGGATATACTCGCCCACGATCGGCAGCGGGTCGAGTTCGGTGAGAAGGCGACGGCGCAGGGTGGCAAGCGCGGCCGCGTCGTTGGTGCCGACGTAAAGGACCTCGGCCGCGGCGGGGCGCGGGAAGGTGTCCAGCCGCACCGCGAAGACGGCGAGCCGCCCGGCGCAGCCCGAGGCCTCGTGCAGCCGCCCCGGATCGGCGTTGAAGCGGCCGGGCGTTTCTGCATCCACGTCGCGGACGCGTTCCGCATAGCCGTGATCGGACGCCGCGCCGGCTTGGGGGTCCACGTCCCCGGGCCGGATCTCGCCCGCATCCAGGCGGCGCAGAATCGCCTCAGGATCATTGCCGAGCCGCAGCCCGAGGTTGTTGACCAGCCGCAGCGTCCCGTCCGCATCCAGCCGGGCGAACAGCGCCAGTTCCGTGTAGGCCGGGCCCCGCCGCACCAAGGCGCCGCCCGAGTTGTTGCAGACCCCGCCCACGACCGAGGCGCCGATGCAGCTTGATCCGATCACCGAATGGGGATCGCGCCCCAGGGGATCGAGCCTGCGCTCAAGCTCGTAAAGCGTCGCCCCCGCGTGGCAGAGGACCTGCGCGCCGTCGAGGATCGGGTCGATCCGCGACAGCCGCAGGGTGTTCACGATCACCACGGGCCGGTCATAGGTGCCCTTGGGGGTCGAGCCCTCGGTCAGCCCGGTGTTGGCCGCCTGCGCGATCACGATCCGTCCCGCCTTCACGCAAAGCTGCAGCACCTGCCACAGTTCCAGCAGCGAGCCGGGGCGGACGACCGCCTCGGCCTCGCCGCCGCCGGAGCGGTATCCCATGCGGAAGCGCTCGGTGTCCTGCGGCCGGGTCAGGACGTGGCGCGGCCCCACGGTTGCGCGAAGCGCGTCGAGGAAGGCCGGGCCGGATTCGACAGGCGCGGGGTCCGCCTTGAGGTCGGTCGGGGATCGCTGCGTCATGGTCGTGAGCTCCAGTCGGATCGGCGATGACGGGGCAGCCCGGACGCGGGATGGTCCGGGATGCGGATGACGGGCGGGACCGGCCTCAGCCGCCGATCATGAGGACATGCAGGAATCCGGGGCCGTGCGCGCCCCGGACATAGCTGCCCTCGATGTCGGTGGTGCCGCTGGGGCCGGTGATGAGGATGGCGTTGCGGGGCTGGGGCTGTCCCGCCATGCGCGCCGCATAGTCTTCGAGATGCGGTAGCAGGCTGCGTTCCTCGAGCACGACGATGTGGTGCAGCGGCAGGAAGGACAGCAGGATCGGCGCATCCGCCCCGGAGTGGATGACCAGCGACCCGGTCTCGGCGATGCCCCAGAGGGCAAGCCCCAAGGCGGCCGTCTGGTCAGGCGCGACGGCGTCATGGGTATCTATGCCCGTCCAGTCCAGAGCGGCAAGCGCCGGGGCCGGCTGCAGCGCCAGCGCCGGCGGCAGGCCATGTGTGTCCAGATAGCGGTTGACCGCCAGGGGGATCGCCGCCCTGTCGGGCAGATGGTCGAAACTCGTCCCGAGGGCCGAGGCTTTCCGCACGAACTCGGCCGCCAGCACCGCTTCGACGGGCCGGGGGCGGACGCTTTCGGGCGCATCCAGCAGGGCGGCGGCCTCGGCGGCGATGGCCTCGGCGGGCGGAAGGGGCGCCGGGCGGGCGGCGCGGATGGCGGCAAGGATGCGGTCGCGGGCGGTCATCTGCGGCCTTCCTTCCGGGCCTGTTCGGCGCGGTACTGTTCCATGAAGGTCCGCCCCAACGGGCGCGGCAGGTCGCGGTAGGCGGTCCAGCCGCCGGCCAGCGGCAGGCTGGCGATCCAGCCGCGCCGCCCGAACAGCCGCAGCGCCCGCACGCCGATGCGGCTGCCCAGGCGGTAAAGCCCCGGCCGCCGCGCCGCCATGGCCCAGAGGCCAAGGGCCGCGCGGACGGACCGGGGCTCCAGCCGCTCGCGCCAGCTGCGCGTGCGCCAGGCCCGCAGCAGCGTGGGCAGGGGGATCTCGACCGGGCAGACCTCGGCGCAGCGGCCGTTCATGGTGCAGGCATGGGGCAGGTCGCGGGATTGCGCGAGCCCGTCCAGAACCGGCGTCAGCACCGCGCCCATGGGACCGGGATAGGTCCCGCCATAGGCGTGCCCGCCGATCTGGCGATAGACCACGCAATGGTTCATGCAGGCCCCGCAGCGGATGCAGCGCAGCATGGGGCGGAACTCGTCCGCCAGCATCCGCGTGCGGCCGTTGTCCACCAGGACGATGTGCATCTCCTCGGGGCCGTCGGCGTCGCCGGGGCGTTTCGGGCCGCAGTGCAAGGTGGTGTATTGCGTCATCTCGCCGCCGGTGGCCGACCGGACCAGCAGCCGCAGCAGCGCAAAGGCATGGGCGGTGGACGGCACCAGCTTCTCGATCCCCGCCGTGACGATATGGATGCGGGGGGGCGTGGTGGTCAGCTCGGCGTTGCCCTCGTTGGTGACGGTGCAGGTGGCGCCGGTGTCCGCGACCAGGAAGTTCGCCCCCGAGATGCCGATGTCGGCACCCAGGAACCTGGCGCGCAGCTCGCGCCGGGCGCTTTGCACCATGGTTGCGGGATCATCGGCGGCGGGCGGCGGATGATGGGCTTCCTTGAACAGGATGGCCACCTGCTCGCGGGTGCGGTGCATGGCGGGCCAGACGATATGCGAGGGCCGTTCGCCCGCAAGCTGGATAATGTGCTCGGCCAGGTCCGTCTCGACCCGCTCGATCCCGGCGTCGGCCAGCGCATGGGGCAGGCCGATCTCTTCGCCCAGCATGGATTTCGCGCGGGTGACAAGCTTCGCGTCGGCCTCAAGGCAGATGCGGGTGATGATGGCGCGGGCCTCGGCGTCATCACTGGCCCAGTGGACGGTCGCGCCCGCGGCGGTGGCGTTCCGTTCGAACATCTCGAGGTAGTGGTCGAGATGGGCGATGACATGGTCCTTGATGGCGCGGCCCCGTGCGCGGGCGGCCTGAAACTCGGGGAAGGCGGCGACCGCGACGGCGCGCTTGCGCTCGGCGTTGCCGGTGGTCCGGTCGATGGCGATCTTCAGGACCGCGTTCTTCAGTTCGGCGTCGGCGCGTTCCTTGAAGCCTTGCTGCGGCGCGTTCATGCTCAGCCCTCCTCGCCGATGGCGGGGCCGCCCGCGCGGCCCGCGACAACCTCGATGGTGTGGAAGCAGCGGGTCTTCGCGCCGCGCCGGTGCAGCTTGCCCGCCATGTTCATCAGGCAGCCGAGGTCGCCCGACAGCAGCAGGTCGGCCCCGGTGCGCTCGACCGCCTCGGCCTTTTCGGTGACGATGGCGTTCGAGATGGAGGAATATTTCACGCAGAAGGTGCCGCCGAAGCCGCAGCAGACGTCGTTGCCTTCCAGCCCCCGCATTTCAAGCCCCTCGACCGAGGCGAGAAGCGCGCGCGGCTGCGCGGCGATGCCGAGTTCCCGCAGGCCCGCGCAACTGTCGTGATAGGTGGCCGTCGCGTCAAGGCGGCGGCCTCGGGGCCGGTAGCCCATGACATCGACCAGGAAGCTGGTGATCTCGTGGGTCTTCCCGGCAAAGTCGCGGGCGCGGGCGGCCCATTCCGGGTCGCCCGCCAGCAGTTCGGGATAGGCGTGCACCATCGTCCCGGCGCAGGACCCCGAGGGCAGCACGACATAGTCATGGCCCTCGAAGGCGGCGATGGTCCGGCGCGCAAGGTCCGCCGCGTCCTTGTCATCGCCGCTGTTCAGCGCCGGCTGGCCGCAGCAGGTCTGGGCCTGCGGCACCTCGACCCGGCAGCCCGCTTCCTCCAGCAGCTGGAGGGCCGCAAAGCCGATCCCGGGCCGGATGGCATCGACAAGGCAGGTCACGAACAGGCCGACGCGCGGATTGGGCTTTGCGGACATTTCACCTACCTCAGCTTCGGACGGCGACGGGGGTGGACGCGCGCCCCCGGTTCCGCGACATGACAAGCAGCACGGCCGCACCCCAGATCACGGCGGCGATCCACCACATGTTGAATCCCCCGGCCAGCAGCGCAAGCCCGATGAACCCGCCCTGGACGATGTAGTAGGTCATCGGGATCAGGGTCATGCGGATGATCTCGCCCTCGCGGTTGACGAGGCCCACCGTGGCCGAGGCGGCGACCACGTTGTGCACGCAGATCATGTTGCCCGCGGCCCCCCCGATGGCCTGCAGCGCCACCACGGTGCCCGCGCCCGCCGCGCCCAGGCCGATCTGCTCGGCGGTCGAGAACTGGAACAGCGAGAACATCATGTTGCTGACCGTGTTCGACCCGGCGACGAAGGCGCCCATCGACCCGATCAGCGGCGCGAACATGGGCCAGGCCTGCCCCACCGCGGACGACACGCCCTCGGCCAGGACGATCGGCATGCTGGCCAGGCTGTCCGAGGCCGAGTTGATGAACACCTGCACCATCGGCACCGCCAGCAGCAGCGCGGGCGCGGCGGCGATCATGGTCGAACCCGAGGACCGCAGCGCCCGGCCATAGTCCCGCCCGCTCATCCCGTGCAGGAAGAAGGTGAAGATCGACGCAAGGATCAGCACCGTGCCGGGCAGATACAGAACCTGCACCCGCGCGTTGATGCCCGAGCTGAACAGGTTGTCCAGCGCCAGCGTCACCTCGGGCGAGGTGAGCCATGCCTTGACCGGTCCGACCGCGCGGGTCAGCACCAAAAGCGCCACGACCAGCAGATAGGGCGCCCATGCCTTCAGCAGCGGCATCACCGGACGGCTGGCGTGGTGATCCTCAAGGTCGTCCAGCTTGCCAACCCAGGCGTCGTCCCATTGGGTGCGGGGCGGGAAGTCGAAGACCTCCTTCGGCATCAGGAAGCCCGCCCGCGCCGCCGGAACGACGATCAGCAGGCCGATGATGCCGCCCAGAAGCGACGGGAACTCCGGCCCCAGGATGTTGGCGATGATCCAGTAGGGGATGGTGAAGGCGAGGCCCGCGAACAGCGCGAATTTCCAGATGCGGAAGCCTTCGATGAACGAGCGGTTGGATCCGAAGAAGCGCGTCAGCATCCCGACCAGCATCAGCGGGATCAGGAAGCCCACGAGGCCGTGGATGGTGGCGACCTTGACGGCGATCTCCAGCAGATAGTCGCTGTAGGCCATCGGCGCGATGGTCGACTCGACGATCTCCTGGCCGTCGAGGCCGGTGTTGACGCCGACGAGGATCGGCGTGCCGACCGCGCCGAAGGACACCGGCGTGCTTTGAATGATCAGCGTCACGAGAACCGCGGCCATGGCGGGAAAGCCGATCGCGACCAGCAGGGGCGCGGCGATGGCGGCGGGGGTGCCGAAGCCCGACGCGCCCTCGATCAGCGAGCCGAACATCCAGGCGATGATGATGGCCTGCATGCGCCGGTCGGGCGAGATGCTGGTGAAGCCATTGCGGATGGACCGGATGCCGCCGCTTTCCTCAAGCGTGAACAGCAGCAGGATCGCGCCGAAGATGATGTAAAGCAGGCTGATCGCGGTGATGGCCCCGTTGGCGGTGGCCCCCAGAACCTTGTTCAGGTCGGTGCCCCAAACCAGAAGGGCCGTTGCCGCCGTGACCAGGTAGGCCACGAACATCGAAAGCTTGGCCGAGCGTTCCAGCACCACCAGCAGCAGGAACACCGTGGCGATGGGCAGCAGGGCCAGGATGAATATCAGGAAACCAGTCATCTTTCCTCCTCGGATCACGGGGACAGCCCCGCCGTCTTGTTGCTCCAGTGGTCCCCGGCGCTACCTCCCGTGCCGGGGCTTTCAGAAAACCGGGATACGGGCGCGCCCGGCTCAGTGCCGCTTCTTCGGCGGGATCAGGTCGGTGATCGTGCCCTCGAACATCTCGGCGGCGAAGTTGACCGTCTCGCTCAGCGTCGGGTGGGGGTGGATGGTATGGCCCAAGTCCACCGCGTCGGCGCCCATCTCGATCGCCAGCGCCACCTCGGCGATCAGGTCGCCCGCGTTCGGCCCGACGATGCACGCGCCGATCACCCGATCGTCGGCCTCGTCGAAGATGACCTTGGTGATGCCTTCCGACCGGCCCAAGGACAGCGACCGCCCCGAGGCCGCCCAGGGGAACATCCCCTTGCCGATCTTGCGGCCTTCGGCCCTGGCCTGCGCCTCGGTCACGCCGACCCAGGCGACCTCGGGGTCGGTGTAGGCGACCGAGGGGATCACGCGGGCGTCGAAATGGCGGTTTTGCCCCGCTGCAACCTCGGCCGCGACCTTGCCCTCGTGCACCGCCTTGTGCGCCAGCATCGGCTGACCCACGACGTCGCCGATGGCGAAGATGTGCGGCACGTTGGTGCGCTGCTGGCTGTCCACGGCGATGAAGCCGCGCTCATCGACCGCGACGCCCGCCGCCTCGGCCCCGATCAGCTTGCCGTTCGGGCGGCGGCCGACCGCGACCAGAAGCCGGTCGAAGCTGTCGGTCGAGGTCGCGCCCGTCTCGTCCTCGAAGGTGACGGTCAGGCCGTCGTTGCCGGCCTTGACGTCCGTGACCTTCGTCCTGAGCAGGATCTTCTCGTAGCGGCCCTCGATGCGCTTGTGCAGGGGCTTCACGATGTCCTTGTCGGCACCGGGGATGATCTGGTCCATCAGTTCGACCACCGTGATGCGGGTGCCGAGCGCGTCATAGACGCAGGCCATCTCCAGCCCGATGATGCCGCCGCCCAGCACGAGCATCCGTTCGGGGATGCCGTCCAGTTCCAGCGCGCCGGTGGAGTCAATCACGCGGGGGTCGTCATGCGGGATGAAGGGCAGCGTCACCGGCTCGGATCCGGCGGCGATGATGCACTGGTCGAAGCTGACCGAGGCCTTCGTGCCGTCCTGTTCGACCTCGATCATGTTCGGGCCGGTAAAGCGGCCGTAGCCCGTCACCACCTGCACCTTGCGGCCCTTGGCCAACCCGGACAGGCCGCCGGTCAGTTGCTTGACAACCAAGTCCTTCCAGCCGCGCAGCTTGTCGAGATCCACCACGGGCGTGTCGAAGGCGATGCCGTGGCCGGCCATCTCCTCGGCCTCGGTGATGACCTTGGCGGCGTGCAGCAGCGCCTTGGAGGGGATGCAGCCGACGTTGAGGCAGACGCCGCCGAGGGTCGGGTTGCGCTCGATCAGCACGACCTTCTTGCCGAGGTCTGCGGCCCGGAAGGCGGCGGTGTAGCCGCCAGGGCCGGAACCGAGCACCACGAGTTCGGCATGAACGTCGCCGCGCGCCGAGGCGGGAACCGCCGCCGCCGGGGCGGGCTGCGGCGCGGCCGGGGCGTCAGCCGGGCCGCCGCGCCCGCCATATTCGCTGTCGGTGCTGCGCGGCTCGACCTCGCCCGCGCCCGGACCTGTGCCTGCGGCCTCCAGCGTCAGGATCAGTGCGCCTTCCGACACCCTGTCGCCCGGCTTCACCGCAATTGCCGCGATCCGGCCGGCGGCGGGAGAGGGCACCTCCATCGTCGCCTTGTCGGACTCAAGCTCGATCAGCGGTTGTTCCTCGGCCACCTCATCGCCCACGGCCACGAGGATGCTGATGACCGGCACGTCCTTGAAATCGCCAATATCGGGAACCTTGACTTCCATGACGTCGCCCTCCCTTACAGCATGATCCGGCGCACATCGCCGAGCAGGTGCCGCAGCGTCGCGGCAAAGCGGGCGGCCAGCGCCCCGTCCACCGCGCGATGGTCGTAGCTCAGCGACATCGGCAGCATGTTGCGCGCCACGAACTGCGCGCCGTCCCAGACCGGGGCCATCCGCGACCGGGTCAGGCCCAGGATCGCGACCTCGGGCGCGTTGACGATCGGCGTGAAGGACGTGCCGCCGATCCCGCCCAGCGACGAGATGGTGAAGGTCGCGCCCTGCATGTCCTGCGACTTCAGCTCGCCCGCGCGGGCCTTGGCGCTGAGTTCCCCCAGTTCCTTCGAGATCTCGATGATGCCCTTGCGGTCGGCGTCCTTGATGACGGGAACGACCAGCCCGTTCGGCGTGTCGGCGGCGAAGCCGATGTTGTAATAGGACTTGCGGATCAGCTTGTCCCCGTCCGGGTGGATCGACGAGTTGAACTCCCAGTGCTTCCGCAGCGCGGAGACGCTGGCCTTGATGACGAAGGACAAGAGCGTAACGCGGTAGCCCTCCTTCTTCGCCTCGTCGTCCAGCTCCTTGCGGTAGCGGTCGATCTCGGTGATGTCGGCCTCCTCGTTGTGGGTGACGTGGGGGACGTTCAGCCAGGACCGGTGCAGCGCGGGGCCGGACAGCTTCTTGATGCGCGGCATCTCGACGTCCTCGACGGGGCCGAACTTGGAAAAGTCCACCATCGGGATCGGCGGGATGCCCATGCCGCCCTGCGCGGGGGCCGCTGCCGTGGGGGCGGGGGCGGCGCTGGCCTTCAGCGCGGCGGCCACGTCCTCGCGCAGGATGCGGCCCTTGCGGCCGCTGCCGTTGATCCTGCCGAGGTCGACCCCCAACTGGCGGGCGAAGGCGCGCACCGAGGGCGAGGCATGGGCCTTGCCGAAGCCGCTGTCGGTGATGGCGCCCCCCTCCTGCGCGGGCGCAGCCGGCACTGACGCCACCGCCGGGGCGGGCTGGTCCGGGATATTCTGCTTGGGCGCGTCCTGCGCGGGGGCGTCGGCGGCCGTCACCCCCTCGGCCTCGATGGTCAGGATCAGCGCGCCTTCGGACACCCTGTCGCCCGCGCTGACCGAGATCGCGGTGACCTTGCCTGCGACCGGACTTGGCACTTCCATCGTCGCCTTGTCGGATTCGAGCTCGATCAGGGGGTCCTCGACGGCGATGCTGTCGCCGACCTTCACGAGGATGCCGATGATCGGGACATCCTTGAAGTCGCCGATGTCGGGAACGTTCACTTCGATTGCCATGTGGTTCCTCCTCGCTCCCGATCAGACCAGCCGGGGGTTGGGCTTGCCGCCGTCGATGTCGTATCTGCCAAGCGCGTCCCGCAGCGTGGCTTCGTCGATCGCGCCCTCGCGGAACAGATCAACCATTGCCGCCGCCGCGATGTGGTTCGCGTCCACCTCGAAGAAGCGACGCAGGTTCACCCGGCTGTCCGAGCGGCCGAAGCCGTCGGTCCCCAGCACGGTGTAGCGGCCAGGCACGAAGGCGCGGATCTGCTCGGCATAATTCTTCATGTAGTCGGTGGCGGCGATGAATGGGCCCTTCGCCCCTGACAGCGCCTGCGTGACATAGGGCACGCGCGGCGCCTCAAGCGGGTTGAGCCGGTTCCACCGCGCCGCGTCCTGGCCGTCGCGGGCCAGTTCGTTGAAGCTGGTGGCCGACCAGATGTCGGCGGTGACGCCGAAATCGGCTTCCAGCATCCCGGCGGCCTTGATCGCCTGCACCAGGATGGTGCCCGAGCCCATCAGGTTCACGTGCCGCTCTGCCGGCCGGGCCGCCTCGCGAAAGCGGTAGAGGCCGCGGATGATGCCCTCCTCGGCGCCTTCGGGCATGTCGGGGTGGCTGTAGTTCTCGTTCATCAGGGTGAGGTAGAAATACACGTCCTCCTGATCCCGGAACATCCGCGTGAGCCCGTGATGGACGATGACCGCCACCTCGTGCTGGAAGGTCGGATCGTAGCTGATGCAGTTGGGGATGGTTCCGGCGAGGATGTGGCTGTGGCCGTCCTCGTGCTGCAGCCCCTCGCCGTTCAGCGTCGTGCGGCCCGCCGTGCCCCCCAGCATGAAGCCCCGCGCGCGGCTGTCGCCCGCGGCCCAGGCAAGGTCGCCCACCCGCTGGAAGCCGAACATCGAATAGTAGATGAAGAAGGGGATCATCGGCACGCCGTGGTTGGAATAGGACGTGGCCGCCGCGATCCAGTCGGCCATGGCGCCGGCCTCGTTGATCCCTTCCTGCAGCACCTGCCCGTCGGCGGACTCGCGGTAGTAGGACATCTGCTCGCGGTCCTCGGGGGTGTATTTCTGCCCCTCGGGGTTGTAGATCCCGACCGATCGGAACAGCCCCTCCATCCCGAAGGTGCGGCTCTCGTCCGGCACGATCGGCACCACGTTCCGCCCGACGTTCTTGTCGCGCAGCAGCGTGGTCAGGATGCGCACGAAGGCCATGGTGGTTGAGATCTCGCGCTCGCCCGTGCCGGTCAGCTGCGCGCCGAACGCCTCGAGCGGCGGAATCTCCAGCTTCGGCGACTGCGAGCGGCGCTGCGGGAAATCGCCCCCCAAGGCCTTGCGGCGGTCTGCCAGATAGGCCTTCTGCGCGTTGTTCAGCGCGACGAACGGCGCCTTGGGCAGATCCTCGTCCGAGACCGGGATCCTGAAGCGGTCGCGGAAGGCGCGCAACTGCTCCTCGGCCATCTTCTTCTGCTGGTGGGTGATGTTCTGGCCCTCGCCGGCCGAACCCATGCCATAGCCCTTGATGGTCTTGATCAGCAGGCAGGTCGGCTGGTTCTTCGTCTCGATGGCCTTGCGGAAGGCGGTGTAGACCTTTTCGGGGTCGTGGCCGCCGCGGTTCAGCGCCCAGATCTGGTCGTGGGTCCAGTCCTCGACCAGCGCCGCGGTTTCGGGATACTTGCCGAAGAAATGCTTGCGGATGTAGGCGCCGTCCTTCGACTTGAAGGTTTGGTAGTCGCCATCCACGGTCTCGTCCATCAGTTGCCGCAGACGGCCCGTGGTGTCGCTCTCCAGCAGCTGGTCCCAGCCCTTGCCCCAGAGCAGCTTGATGACGTTCCAGCCGGCGCCCCGGAAATCGCCCTCCAGCTCCTGCACGATCTTGCCATTGCCGCGGACCGGCCCGTCCAGCCGCTGCAGGTTGCAGTTGATGACGAAGATCAGGTTGTCCAGCTTCTCGCGCGAGGCCAGATCGATGGCGCCGCGGCTTTCGGGCTCGTCCATCTCGCCGTCGCCGAGAAAGCACCAGACCTTGCGGTCGGCCATGTCGATCAGGCCCCGGTTGTGCATGTATTTCATGAACCGCGCCTGGTAGATCGCCATCAGCGGCCCGAGGCCCATCGAGACGGTCGGGAACTGCCAGTAATCCGGCATCAGCCAGGGATGCGGATAGGACGAAAGCCCGCCCCCGCCCACCTCGGAGCGGAAGTTCAGCAACTGCTCCTCGGTAATCCGGCCTTCCATGAAGGACCGCGCGTAGATGCCGGGGATCACATGGCCCTGGAAGAACACCAGGTCGCCCCCGTGAATCTCCGACTGCGCGCGCCAGAAGTGGTTGAGGCCCACGTCATACATCACCGCCGACGAGGCGTAGGAGGCGATGTGCCCGCCGTATTCGCTGGATTCTTTGTTGCGCCGCACGACGGTTGCCATGGCGTTCCAGCGGTTGATGGTGCGGATGCGCCATTCCATGTCCAGATCGCCGGGAAACTCGTGCTGGTCGTCCACGGGGATCGTGTTCTGATAGGGCGTCGTAGCCGAGAACGGCAGGTTGGCGCCGGCCGCGCGGGCCTGCTGCACCGCCTTGTCCAGCAGGAAATGCGCGCGGTTCGCGCCGTCGCGCTCGATCACGTCGGCGATCGCGTCCTGCCATTCCTGCGATTCGACGGGGTCGATGTCAGAGCCCTGATCTTTCATCATGTTTCCCTTGGCTGAAGGACTGTCGGGGGTATGCGGGGGATGGCGTGGACGGGGACAAGGCGCGCCTTGCAGGGCGCGCAGCGGCGGCCGATCCCCGGAGGCCGCCCTTGGGTATGGGGCTTGGGTATGGGACGGCCAAGGCGATGATGGTTCCGGCCATTCCGTGCCGTCCTTTCACCGAAACATGGCCTTGACCTGCGCAGAGCCTTTCCGTGCGCAGAACGATTTCCGGGTGGTCCGTCCCCTTGATCCGCGCCTCGCCCACTGGGGATCATGGCGACGGCGACCGGATCATGGCGACGGCGCGATCGGTCAGGCCCCGCCGGGCAGGCGGTGCGGTCCGGGGCCGCGTGCAGCCAGCCTCGGGGCTTGCGCAGGCCCGGCCCGTGAAGCCGCGCCTCGGCAAGGCGCAGGCGTCCTGCTGGGTATGATCGGCATCCTCCCGCTCCCTCTGACCGCCCCTCCCGGCGGGCGGCAATCTTCTGCCGCAAGAGGTTTATAATATTGTCCTCTGTCGCAAGTCAATATTTTAATTTACCAAGCTTTGAATTTGATCCAGAATCGGGGGATCAGGCTGTAGGAAGACCATGGGATGCAAAGCCCGGTTCCATGAAAACATTCTATAACAATTGCTTGCTTGGCTCTCTGTCGCCTTGAAACCGTTCCATCCGAGGTAAATATTATTGCCGACCGCCTGCGCCGCGCAGCCGAGGAGTGCCGACCATGATCGCAGTGGATGTCTTTGAACCCATCGACCACGAATCGGTGGTCCAGATGGTAGTGGACAAAATCGAGACGATGATCGTGGACGGGGTGCTGAAGGGCGGCGCCCGCCTGCCGTCCGAACGCGAGATGGCCGACGCCTTCCACGTCTCGCGCCCGAAGCTGCGCGAGGCCCTGCAGGTTCTCGAAAGCCGCAATCTCGTCACGGTCCGCCACGGCGACGGCACCTATATCGCCGAACTCACCGGACGGGCGATGTCACCCGCAATGCTGGCCCTTTATGCGCGCCATGGCGAGGCGTTCCACGATTACCTGGAATACCGCCGCGAGCAGGAGGCATTCGCGACCCGCCTCGCCGCCCAACGCGCGACCGCGGCCGACAAGGAACGCCTGGCCGCGATCCGGAACGAGCTTCGGGCCGCCTGGGACGCCCAGGACCGCGAGGCCGAGCAGGAGGCCGATTTCCGGCTGCACAGCGCGGTCGTGGACGCCAGCCACAACACGACGCTGATCCACATGATGGCCTCGGTCTTCGACCTGACCCGGCGGGGCATCTTCTACAACCGCGACCTGCTGCGCAGCATCGACGGCACCGGCCGCAAGCTGCTGGACCAGCACCTCGGAATCATCGCGGCGATCGAGGCGGGCGACGCCGCCCTGGCCGACAAGGCCGCCCGCGATCACCTGGATTTCGTCGAGCAGTCGATCCGCCTTGGCCGGGAACTGCAACGCCGCGAGCGCCGCGCCCGGATGCGGCTCAACTCGGCGGAGTGATGGGAAGAAAAGCGTAATTCCGCCCGACTTGCTGGCAACGATGACAGCGCCGGAAGGAATACAAGGCGCAGAAACTTGCCCTGACAGGCATGATCGGCAGAGCCTGGAGTTGTTGATGAGCTGGATAGCCCCTCATCAAAGCCGTGATGTACACTTCTGACATAAAGCGCGGTTGTCTTCTGAAAATGACAACGCCATGACCCGCAACTTATGGCAAGAAAACCTCCGTTTTCTTTACCTCGCTGTTGACAGCCGACATCGAAGTATCTGGCGCGTGTTCCACCGCTGGCGATGGAGTTCTTCTGCGATACGGTTTGGAGTCCCAAGCAGGCGTTCGAACAACAGCAGTCATTTCAGCGGTTTAAGCTCGGAGCGCTCCGCTGTTGCTCGGCAGTGAGCTTGCTGCGGTGGACGATGAGGACTCCGATCAAGGCAATGAGGCCGCCAACAACGGTTTTTGGTCCCGGCCAAGTGCCGACAACCGGGATCGAGATCAGGGCCGCTGCGGGAGCCATGAAGAAAAGCAGGTTGGCCGCCCTTGCGGCTCCAAGCTCGCCGACTGCCACCATCCAGGTAAGATAGGCCAGCGCCCCCGGGAACACCCCGAGGAACAAGAGAGCGAGAATGGCGCTCGTCTCTGCCGTCTGGAACTGGTGGAAACCCTGCGGAAGCCACGGCGACAGCCAGAGCGTGCCGCACAGGAGCAACCACAATGCTCCTCTCAAGGGGCCGTGCCTGCCAATTAGCGGGCGCTGCAGCGCAAAAAACGAGCCCGAGCAGGCCGCTGCCAGTAGAAGCAGGCTTGTTGAGAACGGCGGTGAGAAACTAGTCCACGGAAGCGGCGGCATGGAGCTGCTGCGGGCGGCGTAAAAGTCGTCCACCCTTTCCCTTTCTGCGACAGCAGGGAGGGCGCGAGGATTTTCAGCGTGGAACTATATCTCAGGGTTCGCCAGGCCTGCGCGGCGGGCATGAGCCAGCGTCAGGCGGCGAAGGCCTTCAACATC
>NZ_JBQEOI010000030.1:0-35696 GCF_052045125.1 Paracoccus sp. 22332 | reverse complement strand
GGGCACCTCGATTTTTGACCTTTTCCGGTCGCGGGTCGCGGGCTCGGCGGCTTGAAATGGGCGTGATGCCACCCGTCAGTGCCCTTGTGCGCTACGGGGTCTTTGATGCTTTGCCTGTCGCGCGCGGCGTTTCGTGCCGCACGACTTGATTTCCGCGCCCCTGGGTTAGCCCGGGCACGGGTTCAGGCGGCTCAGCTGGCCGAGGCGGCGCATGTTGTAAGCGAGGTTCTTCATCCCGATCTTCGCCTTCGCCCGCACCATGCCGATCGTGCGCACCAGCGTGCCGCCCATGTCATTGGTCTGCGCGCCGAAGACATGCTCGACCCGGGCACGCACCGAGGATTTGGTCCGGTTGCTGCTTTTGGCCTGCTCGGTCAGCGGCTTGCCGCGCTTGCCCTTGCGGTGGATGTGGCTCTTCAGCTTCATGCCGCGCAGCTTGGCTTCCATCTCCTCGGACCGATAGGCCGGATCGGCCCAGACCCCCGCGCCGGTATTGCCCCGCGTCAGCAGGTGGTCCACCGCTTGGCTGTCATGCAGGGCGGCATCGCTGACATGGTAACGTCTTACCAGCTTGTGCTTCCTGTCCATGCTCACATGGTTCTTGTAGCCATAGTGGGATTTACCGTGCTTCTTGGTCCAGCGGGCATCAACGTCCTTCTGTGACCGCTTGGCCGGTTTGTCGGACCAGCCCTCGGGCACCTCACCGCTCTTGATCGCCTTGTTTTCCTCGCGCGTGTTGTGGTTCTTCGGCACCGGGACGATGGAGGCATCCAGGATCTGCCCTCCCCGCGCGATGTAACCCCGGCGCGCCAGATAGCCGTCGAACTGCTTGAACAGCGCCTCCACCAGGCCCGCCTGCGCCAGCGCTTCGCGATAAAGCCACACCGTCTTGGCATCGGGCACCCGGTCCTCAAGCCCTAGGCCGAGGAACCGCATGAATGACAAACGGTCGCGCACCTGATACTCGATCTGGTCGTCGGACAGGTTGTAGAGCGCGCCCAGGACCAGTGTCTTGAACATCAGAACGGCGTCCATCGGCTTGCGCCCGGCGCGCGACTTCCGCTCCGCATCTGGCTTGCGCCAAACCCGCTCCAGCGTCGGGCGGAACTCCTCCCACGGCACAACGGCGTCAATCTCGACCAAGGGGTCCTTCTTGGCATCCAGGCTCGCATAGCGGTCCGAAAGATCGAAGAAACCCATCTGTGCCATCGTTACGCCCAAGCAGCCGATCACCCCCCGTTCATACCGCAGCAACTCGGGCCGGGCAATTTTTCGAGGTGCCCTTATGTCTATGACGAGGCGACCGGCGAATGGCGCCCGGCTTCGGAAATCGCGGCCGAGGTGGCGGCTGGCGCCGTAGTGCGCGACGCGGCGGGCAACCCGCTGGCCGATGGCGACCAGGTGGTGCTGGTCAAGGATCTGAAGGTCAAGGGCGCGGGCCAGACGCTGAAGCAGGGGACCGTGATCCGGTCGATCCGCCTGACCGACAACCCCGAAGAGCTCGACTGCCGCCACGACACGATCAAGGGGCTGGTGCTGCGGACCGAGTTCGTGCGCAAACGCTGAACGTCCCGCGCGGCTTGGACTTGCACCGCCTTCGCGGCGGATGATAGACGGAACGTCAACTTGGACAGGCCCGGCCGCGTGCCGACACGAAAGGCAAGACCCGCATGGCGATGGAGAAAACCAGCTTCGACAAGGGCGACCTTCTGGCCTGCGCGCGCGGGGAACTGTTCGGCCCCGGCAATGCGCAACTGCCCGAGCCGCCCATGCTGATGATGGACCGCATCACCGACATTTCCGAGGATCGCGGCGACCATGGCAAGGGCCATGTGGTCGCGGAATTCGACATCACCCCGGACCTGTGGTTCTTCGCCTGCCATTTCCCCGGCAATCCGATCATGCCGGGCTGCCTGGGCCTGGACGGGCTGTGGCAGTTGACCGGCTTCAACCTGGGCTGGCGGGGCTGGCAGGGGCGCGGCTATGCCCTGGGCGTGGGCGAGGTCAAGCTGACCGGCATGGTCCGCCCCGACCGCAAGCTTCTGCGCTATCACGTCGATTTCACGAAGGCCGTGCAGACACGGCGCCTGACCATGGGTGTGGCCGATGGCCGCGTCGAGGCGGATGGAGAGACCATCTATCAGGTCAGGGACATGAAGGTCGCGCTGTCATCCAGTTGATGGCGGCCATCTAACCAGAAGGAGGAAGGCCCCATGCGACGCGTCGTCATCACCGGCCTTGGCATCGTCTCGCCCATCGGCAACAACGCCGAGGAGGTGACCGAAAGCCTGAAACAGGGCCGTTCGGGCATCGTCTTCGCCCCCGAATATGCCGAACACGGATTCCGCAGCCAGGTCCACGGCATGCCGCAGATCGTGCTGGAGGATCACATCGACAAGCGCAACCTGCGCTTCATGGGTCCTGGCGCGGCCTACAACTTCATCGCCATGGAACAGGCGATCAAGGATTCGGGGCTTGAGGACGGCGACGTGTCGAACCCGCGCACCGGCCTGATCATGGGATCGGGCGGGCCGTCGACCAGCAACTTCTTCGAGGCGCACCAGACCGTCATCCAGAAGGGCAGCCCCAAGCGCATGGGGCCGTTCATGGTGACGCGCTGCATGTCCTCGACCAATTCGGCCTGCCTGGCGACGCCCTTCAAGATCAAGGGCGTGAACTACTCCATCACCTCGGCCTGTTCGACATCGGCGCATTGCATCGGCAATGGCGTGGAACAGATTCAGATGGGCAAGCAGGACATCGTCTTTGCCGGCGGCGGCGAGGAACTGGACTGGACGCTGTCCTGCCTGTTCGACGCGATGGGCGCCATGTCGTCGAAATACAACGACACGCCGCAGACGGCGTCGCGCCCCTATGACGCGACGCGCGACGGCTTCGTGATCGCAGGCGGCGGCGGCGTGGTCGTGCTGGAGGAACTGGAACACGCCCTGGCGCGCGGCGCCAAGATTTACGCCGAAGTGACCGGCTATGGCGCGACCAGCGACGGCTATGACATGGTCGCCCCGTCCGGCGAGGGCGGCGAGCGGTCGATGCGGCTGGCCCTGGCGACCCTGCCCGAGGGGCGGTCGGTCAGCTATATCAACGCGCACGGCACCTCGACCCCGGTGGGCGACATCGGCGAGGTCAAGGCGATCCGCCGCATCTGGGGCGAGGGCAACACGCCGCCGATCAGTTCCACCAAATCGCTTACCGGGCATTCCCTGGGCGCAACGGGTGTGCACGAGGCGATCTACAGCCTGCTGATGTTGCAAAATGACTTCATTGCAGCATCTGCAAATGTGACTACTCTGGACCCGGAGATCCAGCCGGGCGAGATTGCGACAAGCCGGGTGGACGATGCGGGACTGGATTCCGTGCTGTCGAACAGCTTCGGCTTCGGGGGCACCAATGCCACCCTGCTGATGTCGCGATACAAAGAATAAGAACGAGGTCATTGATGGGCGATCTTCTGAAGGGCAAGCGCGGGCTTGTGATGGGGGTCGCGAACGACCATTCCATCGCCTGGGGCATCGCGAAGGCGGTGGCCGCCCAGGGGGCCGAGCTTGCGTTTTCCTATCAGGGCGAGGCGTTCGGCAAGCGTGTGCAGCCGCTGGCCGCGCAGTTGGGGTCGGACTTCCTGCTGGACGTGGACGTAACCGACGACGCGTCGCTGGATGCGGCCTTCGCGGCCATCACCGAACGTTGGGGCAAGCTGGATTTTCTGATCCACGCCATCGCCTTTTCCAACAAGAACGAACTGACCGGCCGGTTCATGAATACCAGCCGGGCGAACTTCAAGCACAGCCTTGAAATTTCCTGCTATTCCCTCATCGAGGTGGCGCGGCGCGCACATCCTCTGATGGCTGAAGGCGGGTCGCTGATCACCCTGACCTATGGCGGATCGAATCGGGTGACGCCGTTCTACAACGTCATGGGCGTGGCCAAGGCGGCGCTGGAATCGACGGTGCGTTACCTGGCGAACGACCTGGGCCCGGACGGGATCCGCGTGAACGCGATCAGCCCCGGCCCGATGAAGACCCTGGCCGGCGCGGCCATCGGCGGAGCGCGCAAGACCTTCCGCCATACCGAGGCCAATGCCCCCCTGCGCCGGAACGCCACGCTGGAGGCGATCGGCGGCACCGCCGTCTGGCTGCTGTCGGACTGGGCCGCCTGCACGACCGGAGAGGTCGTGCTGGTCGATGGCGGCTATCATGTGCTGGGAATGCCGCAGAGCGAGAATTTGTGAGGTCGCGCCGGGGGCGCTTCGCCCCCCGGACCCCCAGAGGATATTTGGGCACAGAAGATGGGCATGGTCTTTACGGCAGGTGACGGGGCGCGGCTGGCCTATTCCGATGAGGGCGAGGGACTGCCGGTCCTGTGCCTGTCGGGGTTGACGCGGAACATGGGCGATTTCGACTATGTCGCGCCGCATTTGTCGGGGGTGCGGCTGATCCGCATGGATTATCGCGGGCGCGGACAGTCGGATTTCACCGGCGCCGCCACCTATACCGTCCCGCAAGAAGGCAAGGACGCCCTGGCGCTGCTGGACCACCTGGGGATCGAGCGGGCGGCGGTGCTGGGCACCTCGCGCGGCGGGCTGATCGGGATGCTGCTGGCTGCCGTGGCGCATGACCGGCTGCTGGGGCTGTGCCTGAACGATGTGGGGCCCGTGATCGAGCAGGCGGGGCTGGAGCGGATCTTCGATTATGTGGGGCGCAACCCGTCGGCGCGGACGCATCAGGCGCTTGCGGAACGGCTGCCTGCGGCGATGCCGGGCTTTGCAGATGTTCCCGACGGCCGCTGGCTGGAGGATGCGCGGCGGCATTACGAGGAAACGCCGGACGGGCTGCGGATCCGCTATGACCCCGCCCTGCGCGAGGCCTTCCTGGCGGCGTTCGAAGGGGAAGCCCCCGACCTGTGGCCGCTGTGGGACGCGACGGCGGGCCTGCCCGTGGCGCTGATCCGGGGGGCCAATTCGGACCTGCTGTCGGCCGAGGTCGCCGCCGAAATGCTGGGCCGCCGCACCGACACGATCTTCGCCGAAGTGCCGGGCCGCGCCCATGTCCCCTGGCTGGACGAGCCGGAATCGCTGGCCGCCATCGACGCCTGGCTGGACCGCTGCGGGCGCTAGAAGCGCATTCCGACGCTGAAGCTGGCGCCCTCGGTTCCGATGCCGAAATCGGCGGCGCCGAAGGTGAAGCCGATCAGCGCGCCGGTCAGGGCCTGTTGCATCGTGTGTTCGCCCGCATGAACCCGGCTGGCCGCCGTCAGTCCCGCCGCGCCGTAAAGCCCGATCCCTGCCGCGCGGTCGTCGGGGAAGCACTTGCCCGCCAAGTCGGCCGCGCCGAAGGCAGCCGACGCGGAATGTCCCGACGGAAAGCCCCGCCCCTGTCCGTTCGGACGGACCGAGATCGGTGTGCCGTCCAGCCAGGTCTTCAGGCCCAGGACCACCACCGCTTGCAAGGCGCCCCGGATCGCGAAATCCTCCAGCCGATCGTCGCGGGCGGCGCAGACGGCGGCGGCCAGGGGCAGGCCGTATTTCATCGCGGTGCCGAAATCCTCGAACGGGTCGGCGGCGGCGGGTTGGGCCAGGGACGCCGCAAGTGCCGCAGCGTGCAGGATCTTCAACGCTGCATGCCCTCGACATATTCCATCAGCGCCACAAGCCGCACGGGCGTGGGCGTCAGCACGCCATCGCCCGCGTCATAGGGGATGGTCGGCCCGTCCAGCAGGTCGCCGAATTCTGGCATCGGCGATTCGCTGCGCCCCGGCGTGAAGCCGTAGATATGGCCCATCACCTGAAGGCGCGGGAAGACGCCGCCGTTATCAGCGGCCACGCGGGTCAGATCGACCGGATGCGGCACCATCCCCTCGGCCGCAGGGCCGTCACCATGCCCTGCGGGGCCGTGACAATCCACACACAGCGCATTGAAATCGTTACGCGCCTGGGCCTGGTCGTTCGGGGTGGGCGCGCAGGCGGCGATCACGCCCGCCATCGCCAGTCCGGTCAGGGCCGCCCCATATATCGCCTTCATCGCTGCCTCTCTGGTTGCTTTCGGGAAGTTTGCCCCGGCGGGATGGCTCAGGCAACCGCGTTCAGGCCGATCACCCGGTCCATGCGGGCGGCCAGGGCGTGGTTATGAGTAGCGATCAACGCCGACAGCCCGGTGTCGCGGACCAAGGCCATCAGCATGTCGAACACCCGGTCCGAGGTTTCGGGATCCAGGTTGCCGGTCGGCTCGTCCGCCAGCAGCAGACTGGGCGCATTGGCAAGTGCCCGGCAGAAGGCCACGCGTTGCTGTTCGCCGCCCGACAGTTGCGCGGGGCGGTGATCGGCGCGATGCGACAGGCCGACCCGGCCCAACAGATCGGCGGCACGGGCGGCGGCGTCGCGTTGGGAAACGCCGTTTGCCAGTTGCGGCAGGACGATGTTTTCCGCCGCGCTGAATTCGGGCAGCAGGTGGTGGAACTGATAGACGAAGCCCAGCTCGCGCCGCCGCGCCTCGGTCCGGGGCTTGTCCGGCAGGCCGGTCATGTCGCGCCCGTTCAGGATCACTCGGCCCGCATCGGGCGTGTCCAGCAGCCCGGCGATATGCAGCAGCGTCGATTTCCCTGCCCCGGACGGCGCGACAAGCGCCACGACCTCGCCCCGTGCAACGGTCAGGTCCAGGCCGCGCAGTACCTCGACCGGGGCGGGGCCGGTCTTGCCATAGGTCTTGCCGACCGCTTCCAAGCGCAACACGTCATTCATAGCGCAGCGCCTCGACCGGGTTCATGCGCGCGGCACGGCGCGCGGGGAAAATGGTGACGACGAAGGACAGGAACAGCGACAGGGCGACCGCGCGGAAGATGTCCCAGGCACGCAACTCGGCGGGCAGGCGATAGATGCCGCGCACCTCGGGCTGCCAGGCGCCGCCGCCGGTCAGGGCGTTCAGCGCCGCCATAATGCTGTCCACGTTCAGCGCCAGAAGCACGCCCAGGATCACCCCGGCGATGGTGCCAATCACCCCGGTGAAGGCCCCGCAGAGGAAGAAGACGCGCAGCACCGCACCCTCGGTCAGGCCCATGGTGCGCAAAATGCCGATGTCGCGGCCCTTGTTCTTGACCAGCATGATCAACCCGCTGGTGATGTTCATCGACGCGATCAGCACCAGCACCGACAGGATCACGAACATCACGTCATCCTCCATGTCCAGGGCCGCCAGGAAGCTGCCGGAACTGTCGCGCCAGTTCCAGACCTGCGCCCCCTCGCCCGCCGCAGCCAGCAGCGGCAGGGTCCAGTCGTCCACCTTCTCGGGATCCGTGACGAAGACCTCGATCTCGTCCGCCACGCCCTCGCGATTGAAATAGGACTGCGCCTCGGCCATCGGCATGTAGATGCGGGTGCGGTCAATGTCGTATCGCCCGGCGCTGAAGATATAGGTCACCTCGTATGCCTTCACGCGCGGCGTGGTGCCGATGGCGGTGCGCGCGCCCTCGGGGGCGATCAGGCGGATTTTGTCGCCCAAGCCGACCGCCAGCTCCCGCGCGATGCCCGAGCCGATGGCGATACCCCGGTCGAAATCCTCAAGACTGCCAACCGATGTCGCCGCATCCGCGATGCGCGGCATTTCCTTGAGATCATCAAGGGATATACCAAAAACCTCAGCCACGTTCGAACTGTCATTGGCGGTCGCCATGACCTGCCCGCGCACCACCGGCGCGGTGCGGATGACGCCGGGAACCTGCGCCAGCGCCGCGGCCATCGCATCGTAATCGGCGATCCGGCCCGGCACCACATAGACATCCTCGGTGAACTCGTTGCTGATCCGCTGCGGCGCCATGTAGACGGTGGTATGGGCGTTCGCCCCCAGGATCGTGTCCACGAATTCGGCCCGGAAACCCGCCCGCACGGCCAGCGTGGCGATCAGCGCCATCACCCCCAGGGCGATACCGATCAGGCTGATCCAGGTCATCACGCTGACCCCGCCCTCGGCCCGGCGGGCGCGCAGGTATCGCCAGGCGATGGTGAATTCGTAACGCGAGAACGGTCGGGGTGTGGCCATTGGGACGCCTTGATTTTGCGCCCGGAACCTGACCGGGCCCCCTCGAAAGATCAAGCCGACAAAGGCGTGAGGGCTTCTTCTTTGCCCAAATACCCAACTTGCGACGGCAACCCCCAGATGCCACATACCCGTCATGGCAAAATCCACCACCGCGTTCACCTGCACCGCCTGCGGCGCATCCCACAAAAAATGGGCCGGGCGCTGCGACGCCTGCGGCGCCTGGAACACCATCGTCGAAGAGGCGCCGCTGTCCCAGGGACCAGGCCGGGGCCTCGGCGCCCACAAGGGCCGGGCCGTCCCCCTGTCCAGCCTGCAAACGACCGAGGCCCCGCCCCCGCGCCATCTGGCCGGAATGGACGAACTGGATCGGGTTCTGGGCGGGGGGCTTGTCCCCGGCAGCGCGGTTCTGGTCGGCGGCGACCCGGGCATCGGCAAATCCACGCTGCTGTTGCAAGGCGCGGCGGCCTTTGCCCGGCGCGGGCTGCAAGCGGTCTATATCAGCGGCGAGGAAGCCAGCGCCCAGGTCCGCATGCGCGCGCAGCGCCTTGGCCTTGCCGATGCGCCGGTCCGGCTGGGATCCGAGACCAACCTGCGCGACATCCTCACCACGCTGGACAACGAACGCCCCGACCTGGCGATCATCGATTCCGTCCAGACGCTGTGGTCCGATCAGGTCGAGGCCGCGCCGGGCAGCGTGGCCCAGGTCCGCGCCGCCGCGCATGAGCTGGTGACCTTCGCCAAGCGCAAGGGCGTGGCGATCTTCCTGGTCGGCCACGTCACCAAGGAGGGCCAGATCGCGGGGCCGCGAGTCGTCGAACACATGGTCGATACCGTGATCTATTTCGAGGGCGAGCGCGGCCATCAGTTCCGCATCCTGCGATCGGTCAAGAACCGCTTCGGCCCGGCGGATGAGATCGGCGTCTTCGAGATGACCGGCAGCGGTCTGGCCGAGGTCGCCAATCCCTCGGCCCTGTTTCTGTCCGAACGCGGCCAGCCGGTCCCCGGCAGCGCCGTCTTTGCCGGGATCGAGGGCACCCGACCCGTCCTGACCGAGGTTCAGGCCCTGGTCGCCCCCTCGACGCTGGCAAGCCCCCGCCGCACGGTGGTAGGCCTCGACAACGGCCGGGTCAGCACCATTCTGGCCGTGCTGGAGGCGCGCTGCGGCATCCCCTTCGCAGGACTGGACGTATTCCTGAACGTCGCGGGGGGGATGCGGGTCAACGAACCGGCAGCCGACCTTGCCATCGCGGGGGCGCTTTTGTCGGCGCGCGAGGACAGCGCCCTGCCGCCCGATGCGGTGCTGTTCGGCGAAATCAGCCTTTCCGGCGCGCTGCGTCCCGTCGCGCAAGCGGAAAACAGGTTGAAAGAGGCGCAGAAACTTGGTTTTTCACAGGCGATTTTACCCGACAGCCAGAAGGTCGAGGGTGCGGGCGGCATGGGCACAAGGCGCATCGCCGACCTGACGGGATTTGTGGGCGAGGTCTTCGGCGCCGGCTGAAGTGCCTGAAATGAAAGCATAACCGGCGCAGGGGCAGGTTCAATGGACGGTTTCACGATCATCGACGCGGTGGTGGCTGCGGTCATCATCCTCTCGGCCATCCTGGCCTGGTCGCGCGGCTTCGTGCGCGAATCGCTGGCGATCCTGGGCTGGATCGGCGCGGCCATCCTGGCCTTCATCTTCGCCGCCGCCATGCGGCCATTGATCGCGCAGCTGCCGGTGCTGGACCGTTTCCTGGGCGACAGCTGCGAACTGGCCACCATCGCCGGATTCGCGGTGGTCTTCGCCTTGGCCCTGGTGGTCTTTTCCATCATCACGCCGCTGTTCTCGTCCGTGGTGCAGCGTTCGGCGCTTGGCGGGGTGGACCAGGGCATGGGCTTCCTGTTCGGCGTGGCGCGCGGCATCCTGCTGGTCGCCATCGCCTTCATCGTCTATGACCGCGTGATGACAAGCCAGCAGGTCGCGGTCGTGGAAAACAGCCGGTCCGCGCAGGTCTTCGAACGGATGCGCGGCCAGTTGGACAGCCAGGTTCCCGACGACGCGCCGGGCTGGATCGTCAGCCGCTACGAGCAGATGGTGGCGGGCTGCACGGCCGCGGCCACGCCTTCGGCCCAGGAAACCCCGCCTGCCGCGAACTGATGCACGACCTGCATGACTGCCCTGCGCGTGACGCTTCGATGACGAAAATCCGCCCCTGCCGCACCGTGGGGGCGTGACTTTGGGACGCACCCGCACTACATAGCGCGGGACAGCCCAAAGCCATTCAGGATGCCGCGATGAAACCCTTCCTGGCCCATCCGTTCGATTCGGACCGCCTGCATGAGGAATGCGGCATTTTCGGGGCCATCGGCGTCGCCGATGCCTCGAACTTCGTGGCCCTGGGGCTGCACGCCTTGCAGCATCGCGGGCAGGAAGCGGGCGGCATCGTCGCCCATGATCCCGAAAGCGGCTTCAACAGCGCCCATCGCTTCGGCTATGTCCGCGACAACTTCACCAAGGCCGAGGTGATGGCGACCCTGCCGGGGCCGCTGGCCATCGGCCATGTGCGCTATTCCACCGCCGGGACCAAGGCCGCGACCGCGATCCGCGACGTGCAGCCCTTCTTCGGCGAATTCCATATGGGCGGCTGCGCCATCGCCCATAACGGCAACATCACCAATGCCGCCGCCCTGCGCCGCGAGCTGATCGAGCGCGGCTCGATCTTCCAGTCCTCGTCGGACAGCGAATGCATCATCCACCTCATGGCGCGGTCGATCCAGCGCAACATCCCCGAGCGGATGAAGGACGCGCTGCGACGGATCGAGGGGGCGTTTTCCGTCATCGCCATGACCCGGACCAAGCTGATCGGCGTGCGCGACCCGCTGGGGGTGCGCCCGCTGGTGCTGGGCAAGGTCGGCGACGACGGCTTCGTGCTGGCGTCCGAAACCTGCGCGCTGGACATCATCGGCGCCGAGTTCATCCGCGAGATCGAGCCGGGCGAGATGGTGGTGATTTCTCGCGGAGAGGTCGAATCGTCGCGTCCCTTCGGCCCGTCCAAGGGCCGGTTCTGCATCTTCGAACACGTCTATTTCTCGCGCCCCGATTCGATCATCGGCGGGCGCTCGGTCTATGAGACCCGCCGCCAGATCGGAGTGGAACTGGCCCGCGAGGCGCCGATCGAGGCGGATCTGGTCTGCCCGGTCCCCGACAGCGGCACCCCGGCGGCCATCGGTTTCGCCCAGGAATCGGGCATTCCCTATGGAATGGGGATCATCCGCAACCAGTATATGGGCCGCACCTTCATCGAACCGACCGAGCAGATTCGCAACATGGGCGTGCGGCTGAAACTGAACGTGAATCGGTCGCTGATCGCGGGCAAGCGCGTGGTGCTGGTGGACGATTCCGTGGTGCGCGGCACCACCAGCCGCAAGATCAAGGACATGATCCTCGACGCGGGCGCGGCCGAGGTGCATTTCCGCATCGCCTCGCCCCCGACCGCCTGGCCCTGTTTCTATGGCGTGGATACGCCCGACCGCGACAAGCTGCTGGCCGCGAACATGACGCCCGAGGAGATGCGCGACTGGATCGGCGTCAATTCGCTGGCCTTCGTGTCGCTGGATGGTCTTTATCGCGCCGTGGGGGAGGCGCAGGGCCGCAACAACGCCTGCCCGCAATATTGCGACGCCTGTTTTTCCGGCGACTATCCGGTGGCGCCCTTCGATCAACTGGAGCGCGGGTTCCGCATGAAGGCGGGGTCGGAAACCGCGATGAACGAGGCGGCGGAGTAACGGGGGNGTCCCCCGCGCCCCCTGTGGGATATTTAGGCACAGAAGATGATCAGCGGACGATCCGTTCCAGCGGGTCGTACCAGGCGGCGTGGTTCCCCCAGACCGCGCGGGCCAGGGTTTCGGGCTTGTGGCGCAGGCTGCGAAGGTCGGCGCGGCTGGCCCACACGATGCGGTTCACCACGCCCTCTGGGTCGTTCAGGGTTACGTCGGCGGTCGTCAGTTTCGCGCGGAAGATCAGGTCGATCTGGTGGAAGCCGCTGGCGGGATCGTGGAACTCATTCACCAGGATCGGCGCGCCGACGGTGATCGTCAGGCCGGTTTCCTCGGCCACTTCGCGGATCAGGTTTTCAGGCAGGGACTGGCCGGGTTCGACCCCGCCGCCGGGCAGGCACCACAGGTCGGATCTTTGCCCCGCATAGGCGTTGACCATCAGCAGCCGGTCGTCGCGCAGGATCGCGGCGCGGACGGCCAGCCGGGGCGGTTTCACCGGATGATCCGGTTGACATGCCCCATCTTGCGCCCCGGACGCGGCGCACCCTTGCCATACAGGTGAACCTGCACGTCCGGCGTCTTCAGCAGGTCGGGCACGCGGTCCAGATCGTCGCCGATCAGGTTCTCCATCACCACATCGGCATAGCGGCGGCCATCGCCCAGCGGCAGTCCGGCCACGGCGCGGATATGCTGTTCGAACTGGTCCACCGCGCAGCCCGCCTGCGTCCAGTGGCCGGAATTGTGGACGCGGGGCGCAATCTCGTTCACGATCAGGCCTTGCGGGGTCACGAACAGCTCGACCCCCATCACGCCGACATAATCCAGCGCATTGGCGATGCGCGCGGCGATCAGAACGGCGTCGGTCGTGACCTTTCCGGGCAGCCCGCAAGGCACGGTGGTGGTGCGCAGGATGCCTTCGCGATGGACGTTGAGGCCGGGATCGAAGGCCGCGACCTGGCCGTCGGCGCCGCGGGCGATGATGACGCTGATCTCGGCGCTGAAGGTGACGAAGCCTTCCAGGACCGAGGGCGCGCCGGTCCAGTCCGCCGGGTCTTCGCCGATGCGGACCTGGCCCTTGCCGTCATAGCCCATGCGGCGGGTCTTGAGGATCGAGGGGCGGCCGATCCGGGTGATGGCGGGTTCAAGATCGGCCTGTTCCGGCACGTCGGCGAAGGGGGCGGTCGCCAGCCCGATCTCGTTCAAAAAGGTCTTTTCGGTCAGCCGGTCCTGCGACACCGCCAAGGCACGGCGGTTGGGGCGGATCGGGCGCAGGCTTTCCAGCAGGTCCAGCGCCGAGGTCGGCACGTTCTCGAACTCATAGGTGATCACGTCCACGCTGTCGGCAAAGGCGCGCAGGGCCTCGGCGTCCTCATAGGGGGCGTTCGTCACCCGCCAGGCCACCTCGCCCGCAGGCGCGGCGCCGGGCTCATAGATATGGCAGCGCAGGCCCAGGCGGCTGGCCGCGACTGACAGCATCCGGCCCAGTTGGCCGCCGCCCAGGATGCCGATTGTTTTGACATCACTCATCGCGCGGCTCCTGAGGAATGGAATCGGACAGGGCCTGGCGCCAGGCGTCCAGGCGTTCGGCCAGCGCAGGGTCCGAGATCGCCAGGATCCCCGCCGCCATCAGTCCGGCATTGGCCGCCCCCGCCGCGCCGATGGCCATCGTGGCGACCGGATAGCCCTTGGGCATCTGCAAAATCGAATAGAGCGAATCGACACCCGACAGCGCCTTGGTCTGCACGGGCACGCCGATCACCGGGACGCGGGTCTTCGACGCCATCATTCCCGGCAGATGCGCCGCGCCCCCTGCCCCGGCGATGATCACCCGCAGCCCGCGCGACACCGCCGTCTTGCCGTAATCCCACAGCCGGTCGGGGGTGCGATGCGCGCTGACGATCCGGGCTTCGTAACCGATCCCCAGTTCTTCCAGGATCGCCGCGGCTTCGCGCATGGTCGGCCAGTCCGACTGGCTGCCCATGATGATGCCCACAGGTTTGTCCATCCTTGTCCCCCGCATCTGCCCGCCTGCCATAGCGCGGGGGGCGCGTCGCCGCAATCAGGCGATGATGTCGGGGGTGATCTCATCCTCGAGCCGGGCGATCTGGTCCTTGAGCACCAGCTTCTGCTTCTTCAGCCGTTGCAGCGCCAGCGAGGATGTCAGTTGCTGGGCCGACAGGGCGGCGATCGCCTCGTCCAGGTCGCGATGTTCGCAGCGCAGCGCCGCCAGCTTGGCGCGGGCGATTTCGTCATGGGACATTTCATGGTGCATGTTCATCTGGCTTGCCCGGCTGGACGCGAAGGATCTTCGCATCGACTATAATCGTTAGCACGGCGCATGTTAACAAGATGCTTCGTGACGCGCGAATGCGGCTTGAATATTTTCAAGACCTCACGAAAATGAGAGCGGTCATAGGGGGTGCGACGATGGTTCCGACGCCGAAAGCGGCCTTGATGCTGGCCATTGTCCTGGCGGGCGCCCCGGCGATGGCGCAGATGGATGAAGAGCAGCTTTGCGTCAATCAATGCATGTTCCATCACGGACCCGCTTCCAGCCCCGCCTATGCGGCCTGCGTCGCCCGGCAATGCAGCGGCGGCGGGTCCGAGGCGCCCGCCCAGGATCGCGCCGTGGCGCCGCGTTGGACCACCCACAGCGCCGGCGGCGCCCATTCCGCCGCGATCGACCTGGGCGACCGTTCACTGAACTTTATCTGCCAGCGCGGCGGCAAGGCGCTGATCGGCGTGGCGGGACTGGGCGGGTCGGCCCAGGGCACGCGGATCAGCGTGGACGGCCGGGCCTATTCCCAGGCCTTCATCGCGCAGAACGGCATCCTTTATACCACGGCGGATTCGGGATCGCCGCTGCTGCGGGCGCTGATGTCGGGCAGCGGGGTCGAGGTCGCATCGGCAGGCCGGCGCGCGGGCTTTCCGCTGACCGGATCGCGCGCGGCCATCGCCCAGGCCGCTGCCGCCTGCGGAATCCGGCCCTGACCGCCCCTTGCACGGCCCCTGGCCCGCCCACATATTGAACCCAGGCGGATTGCCGCAAACGGGGTCCGCGCCACAGTCGCTTGATGGGCAAAGGGCTGACATGACGAAGATTTCACTGGGGGCGCATCCCTATCTTCTTGGCTTCGATCAGATCGAACGCTTGGCCGAACGGGCCGCCAAGGGGGCCGAGGGCTATCCGCCTTACAACATCGAACATATCGCGCCCGATGGGTTTCGGATCACGCTGGCCGTCGCCGGTTTCGCCGAGCCGGACCTGTCCGTCACGACCGAGGACCGGCAGCTTGTCATCCGCGGCCGGATGGCGGAACCGGACGGGGACCGCGTGTTCCTGCACCGGGGCATCGCCGCCCGCGCCTTTCAGCGCAGCTTCGTTCTGGCCGACGGGGTCGAGGTCGAGGCCGCGAGCATCGAAAACGGACTGCTGCATGTTGATCTGAAGCGCGTGCAGCCCAGGCAGATCGTCCAGACCATTCCGATCAGCCGCAAGTAAAGGGGATCATCATGGATACCAAATTCGATTTCGGCGGCAGCGACGCCGCGAAGACCGTCTATATCCGGCAGGTCGAGACCAGCACCCTGCCCATCGAGGTCCGCAAGCAGCTTGAGGGCATCGACAGCCTCTATGCCGTCCACGACGCGGACGGCGAACGGCTGGCCCTGGTCAAGGAACGTTCGCTGGCCTTCCTGCTGGCGCGCCAGAACGAACTGACGCCGGTCAGCGTCCACTGACATTCGGCGGGGCGGACGCGCGCCCTGCCCCCCAAGACCGGGCGGGCTGTGCCGTCACGGGGCCTTGTCCGGCCCGACCATCTTCACCCCGATCCGGTCCTGATGTGGGCGATAGCTGTCTCGCGCGGCGGTGTCGAACAGCATCAGATGCGTGGCGCCGTGATTGCGCGCGACCATCCCCTGCCACAGCGCGACATGGGGACCACCGGGCAGGGCCACCGGCAGCGGTGCCAGGATCGCGCCGTCCGGGACATCGGCCACCACACCCGGCAGCGGCTGGATCAGCAGGGCAGCGTCCAGTTCCCGCGCCCGCCGGGCGGCAGCAGCGACCTGATCGGGCCGGTCCGGCTGGACCGCCAGAACCCGGTGGGCACCCCTGTCGCGGAACAGCGCACGCAGGGCGTTGGGCGGACCTTGTCCCAAGCGTCGCAATCCCTTGACCTTGCCGCCCAGCAGCACCGGATCGCCCCAGGCGTCGGTTACCGACATCACCGCCGCCACCCCGTCCTCGTCGCACAGGGCGATGTCGTCGCCGGGCTGGACCCGCGCCGCGAAATCCTGCGTCACCCGCAAGGCCAGCGGCACCGGCCAACCCGCCTGCGGAAGGGCGGCGTCATGGTCTGCCTGGGTCAGGTAGCCGCGCAGCGGGGCGAAGCCGCCGTTCATCAGCAGTGCCAGGTCGCCCGCCTGCCGCCCCTCCAGCTTCCAGGCGGGCAGCTTGCCCGCCTCGGCCAGCAGGGCGGCGGCGGCGTCGGGCGAGACGTAAAGCTCTCGGACGGGGGAAAGGTGGGGATGGGTCATGGTCCCGGCAATACCGCAGGCGGCGGCATTTGTCATCCGCGCCCGATGGGTGTAGGGATCTGACCGTTAACGCCAACACGAAGGGGGCCGCATGTCCGCTATCCGCGCCGTGATCTTCGACATGGACGGCTGCCTGGTCGACAGCGAGCCGATGTCGCTGCAAACCCTGGCCGACCTGATGGCGGCCGAAGGGCTGGACACAACCATCGACGAGTTGCGGCGCAAGTTCCTGGGCGTGTCGATCCAGTCCATCGTCAGCCACATCGCCGAGTCCCTGGACCGCGACGACCTGCCCCATTTCGCCCAGGATTTCGAAGCCCGGCTGCTGGCGCGCTATCCCGCCGAATTGCGGGTGATCCCCGGCATTCCGGCGCTGCTGGACGATCTGGCGGCGCGCGGCGTCGCGGTGGCCATCGCCACCGGCAGTTCGATCCACCGGCTGGGCGTGACCTTGCAGGTGGCGGGGCTGGCCGATCGGTTCGGCGACCGCATCTTCAGCGCCGATCAGGTCAAGCGCGGCAAGCCCGCCCCCGACCTGTTCCTGCTGGCGTCTGACCGGCTGGGCGTCCCGCGCGAGGCCTGCGCGGTGATGGAGGATTCGCCCCACGGCATCGTCGGCGCCCGCGCTGCCGGAATGCGCGCCGTGGGCTTTACCGGCGGCAGCCACCTGGCCGGGATGCAGGCCGATCACGCGCGCCGTCTGACGGATGCCGGGGCCACCGTGGTGCTGCCGGACATGGACGGGATGCTGGACGCGCTTCTGGATCGGCAGCCGACGGACCGATGAACGCATTCCAAGGGGAGGAAGCATGAGTTTTCTGGGGATCGATCTTGGCACATCCGGGCTGCGGGCGCTGCTGGTGGACAGCGGCGGCAGGCCCATCGGCTCGACCGAGCGGCATTATCCCGTCAGCCATCCCCATTCCGGCTGGTCCGAACAGGAACCCGGCGACTGGATCGCCGCGCTTGAGGGCGCGGTTGCCGAGCTGCGCGACCGCCATCCCGAATTCGCCGCCCTGCGCGGCATCGGCGTGGCGGGCCACATGCACGGCGCGACGCTGCTGGATGCCGACGACCGGGTGATCCGCCCCTGCATCCTGTGGAACGACACCCGCAGCCATGCCGAGGCCGCCGCCTTGGACGCGACCCCTGGCGTCCGCGATCTGTCGGGCAACATCGTCTTTCCGGGCTTCACCGCGCCCAAGCTGGAATGGGTGCGGGCGCATGAACCCGACCATTACGCCCGCATTGCCCGCGTCCTGCTGCCAGCGGCTTTCCTGAACCTGTATCTGACGGGCGATCACGTCACCGACATGTCGGATGCGGCGGGCACGTCCTGGCTGGATACCGGCGCGCGCGACTGGTCCGACGCGCTGCTGGCGGCGGGCCGCATGCGCCGCGACCAGATGCCGCGCCTGGTCGAGGGGTCCGACGCCGCCGGTCAGTTGCGCGCGGATCTGGCGCGGTCCTGGGGGCTGCCGCATCTCGTGATCGTCGCGGGCGGCGCGGGCGACAATGCGGCCGCCGCCTGCGGGATCGGCGCCATGGCCGAGGGCCAGGGCTTCGTGTCGCTGGGAACCTCGGGCGTGTTGGTGGCGGCGCGCGACGGCTATCACCCCGCGCCCGAAACGGCGCTGCACACCTTCTGCCATGCGGTGCCGGGGACGTGGTACCAGATGGGGGTGATGTTATCGGCGACCGACAGCCTCAACTGGCTGTCGCGGATCACCGGGGCGCGGCCCGCCGACCTGACGGCGGACCTGGGCCACGCGCTGCAACCGCCGGGCACGGTGCGGTTCCTGCCCTATCTATCGGGCGAGCGGACGCCCCATAACGACGCGGTCATTCGCGGCGCCTTCACCGGCCTGGGGTCGGGCACGACGCGCGACGACATGGTCCGCGCCGTGCTGGAGGGTGTGGCCTTCGGGCTGCGCGACAGCAACCAGGCGCTGAAGGCCACGGGCGCGCGGCTGGACCGGATGATGGCGATCGGCGGCGGGGCGCGGTCGCGGTACTGGCTGCGGGCCATCGCCACGACGCTGGACGTGACGCTGAACCTGCCTGCGGACGGCGAATTCGGCGCGGCCCTGGGCGCGGCGCGGCTGGGCATGGTCGCGGCGGGCGCGGGCAGCCCGGCCGATGTGATGACCGCCCCCGATGTGGTCGAGGAGATCGCCCCCGACGCCACGCTGCGCGACCGCTTCGAGGCGGGATACGAGGCGTTCCGCGCCGCCTATCCGGCGATCCGGGCGGTGCAGTAAGGCCCGCGAATTGCCCGCCCTGCCGGCGCCAGACCTAACCATATCAGCAGACTGGCCGGTCTGTCGTTGATCACGGGCGGCAGCGGCGTTGTATCATACCTCACGTTTTGAGGTGAGTTCCCTTCGCCCCGCCCAACCTCAAACCAGACCGGCGGAGCCGCCTTATCAATCCGCTGGAATCTGCTTGACCTGCACCGACAACCGCCACAGCAATGGGCCGCATCATGACTCAGACCCCCACCCCCCGCTTCATCACCTCTGACACGGCGGCCGGTCGGCTGGACTGGCCGGGCGCGGTCCAGGCGCTGCGGGCCGGTCACGCCCTGCCGCGGGCCGAGATCGCGGACACCTTCCTTGGCCCCGCGACGGCCACGATGATGACCCGGTCGGCCTTCATTCCGGGGCTGGGCTACGGCGCCAAGCCCTTCACGGTGTTCGACGGGAACGCCGCCAGGGGGCTGCCGACGGTACAGGGCGGGATGCTGGTCTTCGACAAGGACGACGGGCATCTGCGGGCGCTTGTGGAAAACCGGCTGGTCACGGATTTCAAGACGGCGGCGGATTCCGTGCTGGGGGCCAGCCTGCTGGCGCGGCCCGGCAGCCGCCGCCTGCTGATCCTGGGCGCGGGCGCGGTCGCGGCCAGCCTGGTCCGGGCCTATGCGGCGGTCCTGCCGGGGATCGAGGATGTGGCGGTCTGGGCGCGCCGGCCCGATCAGGCGCAGGCGCTGCTGGACCGGCTGGGAACCGTCCCCGCCCGCCTGTCGGTGGCGGCCGACCTGCAGGACGCGGTGGCCCGGGCCGACATCATCGCCACCACCACCATGGCGCGCGACCCGGTGATCCGGGGCGACTGGGTCCGGCCCGGCACCCATGTCGACCTGATCGGCGCCTACAAGGCCGACATGCGAGAGGCCGACGATGCCCTGATGGCCCGAGCCGCGCTGTTCGTGGACAGCCGCGAGACGACGGCCCATATCGGCGAGCTGCTGATGCCGCTGGCCTCGGGCGCGATCACGGCGGACAGCATCCGCGGCGATCTTTACGACATGCTGCGCCCCGATGCGCGGCTGCGGCAGTCGGATGACGACATCACCGTCTTCAAGAACGGCGGCGGCGCGCATCTGGATCTGATGATCGCCTCCTGGATCATCGACAGGCTCAGCCAAGCGTAAAGGTCTGTTCCACCACCGCCTCCATCGAGACATAGCTGGACGTGTTGCTGATATGCGGCAGGCCCGAGATCTTCTCGGCCAGGATGCGGCGGAAATCGGCCATGTCGCGGGACCGCACCTTGACCAGATAGTCGAAGCCGCCCGCGATCATGTAGCATTCCTCGATCTCGGGGATGGCACGGACGGCGGCGTTGAACTGTTGCAGGGCGGCCTCGCGCGTGTCGGTCATGCTGACTTCGACATAGGTGACATGGGTCAGGCCCAGCTTCAGCGGCGACAGGATCGCGCGATATCCGGTGATCAGGCCGATCTCCTCCAGATGGCGGATGCGCAGGGCCACGGGGGTCTTGGACAGCCCCACCTTGCGGGCCAGTTCGGCCACCGGGATGCGGGCGTTGCGGGTCAGTTCGTCCAGGATCTTGCGGTCCAGGGCGTCCAGAGTGACGGTCATCCCGAAAATTCCTTGTTCTTTATTCCATCGGCCTAGCCCGGCAGCCATTTTCAGGCGCACCGACTATTCGATCTTTGATATACCTGTCGGATCAGTCAAGGAGTCAGGCATGTCTTCCGTCAGTCCCAGCGTCTTTTCCACCCAGGCCAAATTCGCGGACGAGGGCCAGCTTCTGGATCGCCTGACAGCCCAGGCCGACCTGTCCGCCGACGCCCGCGCCGCCATCACCGCCCGCGCCGCCGACCTGGTGCGCCGCATCCGTGCCGAGGCGCGCCCCAGCCTGATGGAGCATTTCCTGGCCGAATACGGCCTGTCCACGCGCGAGGGCGTGGCGCTGATGTGCCTGGCCGAGGCGATGCTGCGCGTCCCCGACAAGATCACCATCGACGCGCTGATCGAGGACAAGATCGCGCCTTCGGACTGGGGCAGGCACCTGGGCGAGGCGTCGTCCAGCCTTGTGAACGCCTCGACCTGGGCCTTGATGCTGACCGGCAAGGTGCTGGACGACGACCAGGCGGGGACGCTGCGCCGCATGGTCCGCCGCCTGGGCGAACCCGTGATCCGCACCGCCGTGGGCCGCGCGATGAAGGAAATGGGCCGCCAGTTCGTCCTGGGCCAGACCATCACCGATGCCCTGGACCGCGCCCGGACGCGCGAGAAGCAGGGCTTCACCTACAGCTATGACATGCTGGGCGAGGCGGCTATGACCGGCGCCGATGCCGCCCGCTATGACCGCGCCTATGCCGACGCCATCGCCGCCATCGCCAAGGCCTGCGACAAGGGGTCGGTGGAACAGAATCCCGGCATCTCGATCAAGCTGTCGGCGCTGCATCCCCGATACGAGGTTGCGCAGGAAGCCCGCGTGATGCGCGAGCTGGTGCCCGTGGTGCTGCGGCTGGCGCAAGCCGCCAAGGCCGCGAACATGGGCATGAACATCGACGCCGAGGAGCAGGACCGGCTGGTCCTGTCGCTCAAGGTGATCGAGGCGGTGCTGTCGGACCCTTCGCTGGCCGGGTGGGACGGCTTCGGCGTGGTGGTGCAGGCCTATGGCAAGCGCGCGGGCCAGACGATCGACTGGCTGTATGAAACCGCGCAGCGGCTGGACCGCCGGATCATGGTGCGGCTGGTCAAGGGCGCCTATTGGGACAGCGAGGTCAAGCGCGCCCAGGTGGACGGTCATCCGGGTTTCCCGCTGTTCACCAGCAAGGCCGGAACGGATGTCAGCTATATCGCCAATGCCCGCAAGCTGATCGGCCATGCCGACCGGATCTATCCGCAGTTCGCCACCCACAACGCCCATACCGTCGCCGCGATCCTGGAAATGGCGGACGATATCCGCTTCGAATTCCAGCGGTTGCACGGCATGGGCGAACGGCTGCACGACATTGTTTTGCGCGAAACGAACGGCCGCTGCCGCATCTATGCCCCGGTCGGCGCGCATCGCGACCTGCTGGCCTATCTGGTCCGCCGCCTGCTGGAAAACGGTGCGAACAGCAGCTTCGTGAACCAGATCGTCGACGAAGCCGTCACCCCCGAGGAGGTCGCCCGCGATCCCTTCGACGCGCTGGCCACCGCGCGGCCCCCCGCCGCGCTGAGCGCGCCCGCCGACCTGTTCGCGCCCGCGCGCCGCAACTCGGCCGGGTTCGACATCAGCGACGAGGAAACGCTGGCCCGGATCGCCGCCGCGCGCGACGGGGCGATGGAGGACGTGGTGCCGCTGACGGTCCGCGAACCCACGGGCACGGTGCAGGACGTGACGAACCCCGCCACGGGCGACACCATCGCCACCGTGACGATGGCCGACGCCGACACCGCCGCGCGGGCCATCGAGGACGCGCGGGTCTGGGACGCGCCCGCCGCCGAACGCGCTGCCGTGCTGCGCCGCGCCGCCGATCGTTACGAGGAACACTTCGGCCCGATCTTCGGCATCCTCGCGCGCGAGGCGGGCAAGACCCTGGCCGACGCCGTGGCCGAGTTGCGCGAGGCGGTGGACTTCCTGCGCTACTACGCGGCCGAGGGCGAAGCGGCCCCCGGCGCCCCGCGCGGCGTCATCGGCGCGATCAGCCCGTGGAACTTCCCGCTGGCGATCTTCACCGGCCAGATCGCGGCGGCGCTGATGGCGGGCAACGCGGTGATCGCCAAGCCCGCCGAGGCCACCCCGATCATCGCGGCATATGGCGTCAGGCTGCTGCACCGGGCGGGCGTGCCGGTCTCGGCCCTGCAACTGCTCCCCGGCCACGGAAGCGTGGTCGGCGCGGCGCTGTCGGCGGATCCGCGCGTGCGGGGCGTGGTCTTCACCGGCTCGACCGACACCGCCCGGACCATCGCGCGCACCATGGCCGCAAAGCTGGCGCCCGGCACGCCGCTGATCGCGGAAACCGGCGGGCTGAACGCGATGATCGTGGACTCGACCGCCCTGCCCGAACAGGCGGTGCGCGACATCGTGAACGGCGCCTTCCGGTCCGCCGGGCAACGCTGTTCGGCCCTGCGCTGCCTGTATGTGCAGGAGGACATCGCCCCGCATCTGATCGAAATGATCCGGGGCGCGATGGAAGAACTGGTCGTGGGCGATCCCTGGTCGCTGGAAACTGATGTCGGTCCGGTGATCGACACGGGCGCGCGGGACGACATCGGGGGCTATATCGCCGCCAACGGCAACCGCGTGATCCACAAGCTGGACATTCCCGCGCAGGGCACCTTCATCCCGCCCACCATGCTGCGCGTCGGCGGCATCGCCGATCTGGAACGCGAAATCTTCGGCCCGGTCCTGCATGTCGCGACCTTTCGGGGCGACCGGCTGGATCAGGTGGTGGCCGATATCAACGCGCGCGGCTTCGGCCTGACCTTCGGCCTGCACACCCGCATCGACAGCCGCGTGCAAGAGGTCAGCGACGCGATCCACGTGGGCAACATCTATGTGAACCGCAACCAGATCGGGGCGGTCGTCGGCAGCCAGCCCTTTGGAGGAGAGGGGCTGTCGGGCACCGGCCCCAAGGCGGGCGGTCCGCGCTATGTGCCCCGGTTCTTCGCGCCCCAGGCCCCGGCGTCAGCGGGCGGCGACTGGCAGGGCCAGGCCGATGAGGCCCGCATCCGCAGCCAGCTTGCCGCCCATGTGTCGCGCAAGATCGACGAGCGCCTGATGCCCGGCCCCACCGGAGAGTTGAACCGCCTGACCGCCCATACCCGCCCGCCGGTCCTGTGCCTCGGCCCCGGTGCGCAGACGGTGGCCGCGCAGGTCGCGGCCGTGGCCGCGCTTGGCGGCGACGCGGTGGGCGTGGACGGCCCCCTGCCGCCGCAGGCGCTGACCCGCCTGCCGGCGATGGCCGCCGCCCTGTGGTGGGGCGACGACGCGCAGGGCCGCGCCTATGCGCAAGCCCTGGCGGACCGGGACGGAGAGATCGTGCAGCTTGTCACCGGAATGCCCGACCTGGCGCATGTCGCGCATGAACGCCACCTGTGCGTGGACACCACGGCGGCGGGCGGCAACGCGGCCCTTCTGGCGGGGTAAGACGGGAACGTTGCGGGGCGTTCTTCACGCCCATGCGACCAGAAGGCGATGACGCGTCGGGCACAGGCAACAGCCTTCACCCGACGCGTCCGGGGTCGGCCCGTCAAACCTCGACCGCCACCGCGCCCATCGGCTTCGAGCAGCAGGCGAGGATATAGCCGTCCTCGACATCGTCCTCGGTGATGCCGCCGTTATGGACCATATGCACCTCGCCCGACAGCTTGCGGATCCGGCAGGTGCCGCAGATGCCCATCGAACAGCCGGACGGGATGTTCAGCCCCGCCGCCCGCGCCACCGTCAGGATCGTGTCGGTCTGCGCGCAGGGCTGCGTCACGCCCGAGGCCGCGAAGGTCACTTCGGCCGCCTGGCCGTCATGGGGCAGCACGTCGTCCGGCACCACCTCGGCTTCCGGCGGGGGCGCATGGAAGCTTTCCTGGTGATAGCGGTCCATGTCGAAGCCCAGGCCCGACAGCGCATCGCGCACCGCCTGCATGAACGGCTCGGGTCCGCAGCAGAACACCTCTCGTTCCAGGTAGTCCTGCGCCATCAGGCCCAGCATCAACTGGTTGAACACCCCCTGAAAGCCGGTCCAAGGGCGATAGGGATCCTTCTCCTCGACCACCCATTTCAGCGCGATGCCTTCGGTGCGCGAGGCCATCTGTTCCAGCCGCTCGCGGAAGATGATCTCGGACGGGCGGCGGGCGCAGTTCACGAAAACGATGTCGGCGGGCCGACCGCTGTCATAGATCGCGGTCGTCATCGACATCATCGGCGTGATCCCCGACCCGGCCGAGATGAACAAGTATTTCGGCGCCGGATGATGAATGACCGAGAACCGCCCCGCCGGGCCGGACGCCTTCAGCCGCATTCCCGGCCGAAGGTGGTCGAACATCCAGCGCGTCCCCACCGATCCCGGCTGCGCCTTGACGGTGATCGTCAGCGACGTGGGCCGCGAGGGCGACGACGAGATCGTATAGGTCCGCCACACCGCGCCCCCCGGCACCGGCAGTTCCAGCGTGATGAACTGGCCGGGATCGTGACCGAACAGCGCGCCCGAGGGGGCCTGGAAGCAGAACGTCATGACGTTCGGCGCCTCGGGCAGGGTCGCCACGCATTCCAGCGGCTCGGCGTCGGACCAGAACCGCAGGCTGGGCCTGGCCAGCGCGTTCATTCCGCCGCCAGGCGCTGCGGAGCCACGCCGCGTTCCAGCCAGTCGGCATACCAGTCGATGAACTGGATCACGCCGCTTTCCCAGTCCGGCGAATAGGGTCCGGGCACATAGGCGGGCGACAGGATGCCTTCCTGGTTCGTCTCGACGATCTCGCGGTCCTCGTCGTTGGTTTCGATCCAGACCTCGGTCAGGCGCTTGAGATCATAGTCCACGCCTTCCACCGCGTCCTTGTGGACCAGCCAGGTGGTCGTCACCTCGGTCTCGGTCGGGCTGATCGGCATGACGCGGAAGGTCAGCGAATGATCGGGCAGGAAGTGGTTCCAGGTGGACGGATAGTGGAACACCAGCAGCGACCCGGCATCCGGCTTGGCGACCCGGCCCAGTTGTTTCCTTACGCCCGCCTTGCCGTCCATCGTATAGCTGACGGCGTTTTCCTGAAGCGGCATTCGGGCCAGCCGGAACTGCCCGCCCCCGCCCAGGGTGAACTGCGCGGGCGCGCCCACCGCCGCGCAGGCGTCGAAATGGTTCTGCAACCGGGCCGAGATCGACCCGTCCGCCGACACGCCCGCGACCTCGGGGTCCAGCGGGAAGGACCGGCACAGCGCCGGGTGGTTGGCGCTGCAATGATAGCATTCGCGGTTGTTTTCCCAGACCAGCTTCCAGTTGCCCTTTTCGATGATCGTGGACGAATAGGCGACCTTGGCGTCGCGCAGGTCGTGAACCTCCAGGAAGGGGCTGGCGGTGCGGGCGAATTCCTCGAAATCGGGGGGCGTCTCGGCCAGGCAGATATAGATCAGCCCGTTCAGGTCGCGCGAATGCACGGGCTTCAGGCCGTGTTTCGTGGGGTCGAAATCCGGCCCCATGTTGTTGGCCCAGATCAGGCGGCCGTCCAGGTCATAGGTCCACTGGTGATAGGGGCAGACCAGCTTGGCGACCTTGCCTTCGCGTTCCTTGCAGACGATGGACCCGCGATGGCGGCAGGAATTGTGGAACGCGCGGATCACGCCGTCGCCGCCCTTCACGATCACCACGTTATAGGCGCCGACCTTCAGCGTCGCGTAATTCCCGGCCTTGACCAGCTGCGCCGCCGGAATGGCATACAGCCATTCGCGATAGAAGATGGTTTCCAGGTCCAGCTGATAGATCTCGGCCGAGGTATAGAAGGGCTGTTCCAGCGCGTGGCCGGGCGCGCGGCGGGCAAGCAGGTCGTGGATGGTGGGGGCTGTGGCTGTCATGGCTGGCATCCTGTTCGAAGGGTGTGACACATTGCCGCGAAAATCCGCCTTGGCGGGCTTGCTGACAACGGCAGAAAAATTCATCCTGGCTTAGATCAGCTAACCCAGGGGGTGCGATGACCAGACCCTATGACTTTGCGTCCATGACGGCACTGATCAGTTTCGAGGCCGCCGCGCGGCATGGCAGTTTCAAGACAGCGGCAAATGAGACTAATGTCACCCCGGCCGCGATCAGCCATCAGATCAAGGCCTTGGAAGCCGATCTGGGATGCGCGCTGTTCATCCGCCGCCATCGCGGGGTGGAGTTGACCGAACAGGGCGCCTTCCTGCTGGTCGCCCTGCAACGGGGGTTCGAGACGATCTCGGACGCGGTGGCGCAGTTGCGCGACAGGTCGCAGGCGGTCGACGTGACCATCGCCGTGACGACCGCCGTCAGCGCCTTGTGGCTGACGCCCAAGATCACCGCCTTCTGGCGCATCCATCCGACCATCACGGTGTCCCAGATCGTCAGCGACGTGCAGGTCGCCAAGGGCTTTCAGGACATCAGCATCGGCTATCTGACCGAGAACCCGGGCCCCGGCGAATCGCGCGACCTGTTCCGCGACCGGATCATCGCGGTGGGCACCCCCCGGTTCGCCGCCGCCCACGCCATCCACAGCGTCGCCGACCTGGCGCATGTGCCGCTGGTCCATCACGACAAGAACCAGTGGACCGACTGGGCGGAATGGCTGGCGGCCCTGGGCGGCCCGGCGCCGACCGGGCGCGGGCTGTTCGTGAACAACCACATGATCGCGCTGCAAGCGGCGCAGGACGACGTGGGCGCGGTGCTGGCCTGGGACGGGCTGATGACAGACCTGCTGGCCCGCGAAAGGCTGGTCAGGCTGGTGCCGCAGGACATTCCGTCCTCGGTGCCGTTCCGGCTGGTGATCCATCCCCGCGCCTCGGCCAAGGCGCGGCTGTTCGCAGGCTGGCTGTTGCGCGACGTTTCAGCCGGTGCGGCGCAGCCGGGCTGAGACGACGGGCGCCATCGCCGGATAGATGCGGTCGGTTTCCTGGTGGAAGCGTTCCAGTTCGGCCCGCCGCCGTTCCTCGGACCAGCCCAGGGCGGCTGCGGCGGCGCGCGAGATTTCCTCGGCGCTGTCCCGGCCCAGGTCGGGATCAAGGCCCAGCGGCAGGCGGCGGCGGATCAGGTCGTCCAGGTGGGTGACGTGTTCCGTGCGCAGGATCCGCGCGATGTCGCCGTCGGGCGCCGGGATCGCGCCGCCGGCGGGCGCGCCCCGCCGTCCCAGCCGCCGCTCCACTGCCCGCGCCGCCATCCGCGCCGCGTGGCGATGCAGCATGATGGTCGAGCCGGTGACGGCCAGCAGGTTCGGGCGGTCGGGCTGTTCCACCACCCGCACCGGCAGCACCGTTTCCCGCCCGTCCAGGGTCGAGGTCGGGCGCACCCCGCACCAGCAATGGACCACATCGGCGCGGGTCAGGTTCAGGGTCGGGAACAGGTGGTTGAACTGGGCCAGGATGTAATCGACCTCGGCCTCGGTCACGCGGATGGTGTCGGGATCGTCGCGGACCACGGTTTCGGTCGGTCCGATGAAATGCAGGTCGCGCCAGGGAAAAACGTAATAGGGTTCGCCCTTGGTGGAAAACGCCTCCAGCCCCTGGCCGCGAAAGTTGGCGGGCAGGCGCACCATGACGTTGACACCCTTGACGCCCAGCACGCGCGGCCCCTGCCCTCCGCCCGGCACCCGGTCGATCCAGGGACCGGCGGCGTTGACGACCACGGCGGCGCGGACCTGCGCCCGTTCCGTGTCCAGGGCCCGATCCTCCAGCGTCAGTTGCCAGGCGTCCCCGGCCCGTTCGATCCCCGTGACGGCGGTATAGGTGCGCAGGGTGGCGCCGCGCCGTTCGGCGTCAAGCGCGGTATCCACGCAGATCCGTTCGGGCCAGGCATACATGTATTCCTGAAACGTGCCGATCCCGGTCAGTGCGCCGCCTTGTGTGCGGGCCAATTCCGCCGCCATCGCGCTGTCGCCAGCCGCCTGGGCGACCCGCTTGCGGCGATAGGACAGCGGCACCTTCCAGCCGCCCAGCCCCTCGACCAGCTTGAAGCCCAGGTCGACCAGCCAGGGCGGATAGCGATCGCCCTTACGGAACGGGTAATGGAACCGGTGCCGCGTCAGGTGGCCGGGCATGTCGCGCACCAGTTCGGCCCGGCAGCGCATCACGTCGCGGGTATAGGCCAGCCGCCGCAGCATGTCGCGCGGGCGCAGCGCCATCTGCCACAGCGGATAGCGCACGGCCAGATAACCCAGTCCCGAATACAGCATCCGACTGGACCGGGATGAGGTTCCAGCCCCGATGTCGCCGCGATCGACCAGCAGGACGCGGAATCCGCGCGCGGCCAGCTCGCGGGCGGTGGCGCAGCCGACCGCGCCCGCGCCGATCACCGCCACGTCGAAACCCTGCCCGTCCAGCCCCGCCAGCGGCGCGCGCATCAGGCCGCCCCCGCCGCGACCGAGATCGCGCGTTCCAGCGACAGCCGCCCCACCGGCTTGCCGCCCTTGTCCTGCACCTCAAGGAAATGGACGCCCTTGGCCATCATCTGCCGCACCGCGTCGGTCAGGGTGGCGTCGGATTTCACCATCATCGCGGGCGCCGTGCCGTTGATGCCCAGCGGCTCCATCACCGAGCCGACCTGCACCACCTTGCCCCGGTCGACATGCTGGACGAAGTTCGCCACATAGTCGTCGGCCGGGTTCAGCACGATGTCCTGCCCGGTGCCCTGCTGGATCACCTGCCCGTCGCGCAGCAGCGCGATGCGGTCGCCGATGCGCAGCGCCTCGTCCAGGTCGTGGGTAATGAAGACGATGGTCTTGCGGACCTCTTTCTGCAAATCCAGCAGGACGGTCTGCATGTCGTACCGGATCAGCGGGTCAAGGGCCGAATAGGCCTCGTCCATCAGCAGGATCGGCGCGTCGTTGGCAAGGGCGCGGGCTAGGCCGACGCGCTGCTGCATCCCGCCCGACAGCTGGCTGGGATACTTGGTCTCGAACCCCAGCAGGCCCACGCGCTCGATCCAGCGCATCGACACCTTGTCGCGGGCGGCATGGTCCACGCCTTGGACCTCCAGCCCGTAGCCCACGTTCTCGATCACGGTGCGGTGGGGCAGCAGCCCGAATTTCTGGAACACCATCGCCGTCTTGTGGCGGCGGAATTCGCGCAGGATCTGGGGCGTCATGCCCACGACATCCTGCCCCTCGATCAGGATCTGGCCCGAGGTCGGGTCGATCAGCCGGTTGATGTGGCGGATCAGCGTGGACTTGCCGGATCCCGACAGGCCCATCACCACCTGGATCGCGCCCGCGGGAATGTCGATGTTGATGTCGCGCAGGCCCAGGACGTGGCGATGCCGGTCGTTCAGTTCCTGCTTGGTCATGCCGCGATTGACGGCATCCACGTAATCCGCCCCGCGCGGGCCGAAGATCTTGTACAGGTTGCGGATCTCGATGCCGATGGGTTCAGACATGGTGGCCCCCCCGATGTTTCTGGATGCGGCGGCCCCAGGCCTGGCTGACGCGGTCGAAGACGATGGCGATGCCGACGATGGCCAGGCCGTTGAACAGCCCCAAGGTGAAATACTGGTTGGAAATCGCTTGCAGCACCGGCTGACCCAGCCCCTGCACCCCGATCATGGACGCGATCACCACCATCGCCAGCGCCATCATGATCGTCTGGTTGATGCCCGCCATGATCGTGGGCAGCGCCAGCGGCAGTTCGGCCTTGACCAGCCGCTGCCAGCGGGACGATCCGAAGGCGTCCGCGGCCTCCAGCACCTCGCCATCCACCTGGCGGATCCCCAGGTTGGTCAGCCGGATCATCGGCGGGATCGCATAGATGACGACCGCGATCAGTCCCGGCACCTTGCCGATGCCCAGCAGCATCACCACCGGGATCAGATAGACGAAGGGCGGCATGGTCTGCATCACGTCCAGAATCGGGTTCACCACCGCCTGCACTCGGTCCGACCGCGACATCAGCACGCCGATGGGCAGTCCCACCGCGATCGCCATCAGCGTCGAGGTGAGGATCATGGAGATCGTCTTCATCATGTCGTCCCACATCCCGAAGGCGCCGATAAGGCACAGCGTGGCGACGCAGCCGATCACCATCCGGGCGCTGCGGCTGGCAAACCACGCCAGCCCCGCCGCGATCAGGATGATGATCGGCCAGGGGGTGCCGGTCAGAAGCTTTTCGGACCAGTTCAGGAAATGGCGCAACGGATCGAACATGGTTTCGATGGCGTCGCCATAGCTTCGGGTAAAGGCCCGGAAGCCCTCGTCGATGGCCCGTTTCAGATCACGAAGCAGACCGTTGTCGATCTGCGGGAATTCGTCGAACATGGCGACCTCATGATTGGGTGGTGCTGCGACAAACGAATGCGGGCGGGTCCGCCGGCATGAAGGATTCGGGTTCAGGCGGGCGCATCCCCTGCCATGGCGCGTGCCTTGCGGGCGGCCGCGTCAAGCGCGGCCCGGATGGCTGCGGAAAACCCGGCCGCCTCGGCCGCGTCGATCCCGGCGGCGGTGGTGCCGCGATAGTCGCGATAGGCCGCCAGCAGCGCGGGCGCGTCGGCGATCCGGCCCGCCAGCATCGCCGCGCCCCCGCAGACGGCGGCGTCGGCCGCACGCCAGGCGATGTCCGACGGCAGGCCGTTATCGGTCATGAAGCGCGCCATGGCGACCGCCATCAACGCCGGATAGGCCGCCCCCGAACCGGGCAGAGCGGTCATCAGGTCGATCTGGGATTCCCGCGCGATCTCGTCCGAGGTGCCGATGGCCGACAGGATCGTCGTCACGGCCTGCCGGTCGGCATCGGTGACGCCCTGGTCGGCCCACCAGGGCGTCCAGGACCGGCCGATATCGGCCGCCGCGTTGGGCATGGCGCGCACGATCCGGCCGCCGCAGTCCCGCAGCCGGTCCGACCCGACCCCTGCCATGAAGGACAGGACCAGCTTGCCCTCGGCGCCCAGTCCAAGGGCGGGCCAATCCTGGGGCCTGACCAAGACGACCACGATATCCGACAGCGCCGCCAGCTGCACCGCGTCCCTGGCCCAGACGACAGGATGGCCGTGATAATCGGTCCTTGCGCCGCTGCGGTTGGCGACCACCAGCCGGTCGGGCGTCACAATGCCCAGGGACAGCAGCCGGCCGCCAAGCGCCGATCCCAGCCATCCCGTCGCACCGATGATCCCGATCCGCATCTGTTCCGATTTCCTCCCGTCGCCCGCCCCGCAAGGCCTGGCTTCCCCTATCGCTAGCGATTCGACCCCCAGCTTGCAACAAAATGTTCATGACTGTCATCATAAAGTTCATAAAAGCGCATTTGATATGCACTTAAGAACCTTTCAGTGACTTACATGAACAATTCACAGGGCCGCACGAGTCGCCTCGCACAGCTTGCGTCATTCCCAAGGGCGAAAAGTCGATTCGAACGACCTTTTCAGGCGTAGCTGCGACGGATTCCGGCGGTGAACCGGGCAAGCTCGCGCGGCTCGGCCTCTCGACCGGAATAGATCTTCACATACAGCGGAATGCGTTCCAGCCGGGTTTCGATGTCTTCCTGCTGCCGCATCGAGATATAACCGATCTGGACCAGATAGATCGTGCGCGCCCGCACATCGGCCTCGGCGCTGTGATGGCCCCACTTGACCAGCATGGCGGCGATGGCCTGAAGCCGCGCCTCGTCGGCGGCGCGCACCCGTGCCGCCACCCCCTCGTCCTGCAAGGCCCAGCTGCGCACCGCGAATTCCAGACGCGAATCAAAGACATTCGCGGCCAGAAAGCAGGTCAGCACGTTCAGCATCGCCTCGGACACGCTTTCGGCATATTGCGTGGTGGCGTCCACCAGGGGCTTGGTGGTGCGTTCTTCCCAGCCGTCGATCAGCGCCGCCAGCAGCGCCTCGCGATCAGCGAAGAACCAATAGAAGCTGGTGCGCGACAGGTTCAGCCGCTTGGCCAGCGGCAGGATCTTCACGGCGTCGATGCCGTTTTCGATCAGCGCCTGATAGCCGGCTTCCAGCCAACCCTCGCGCGATCCGCGCCATCCACTTTCGGGTGCATTCACCTGATCCATGGTCCCGTGGTTAAGCAATTGCCGCCCCCCTCACAAGCAGGATGTGCAACTTTGGGTGCAATCAGTTCATAGATGATTTTTAAGTTGACACAATTGAACATTTCGGAAAACCTTGCGTCAACACATCCACCTCGGGCAGGCAGATCATGTCGAACGACCCCCTTCTTCAGCCGTACCAACTGAAGCACCTGACGCTTCGCAACCGGATCATGATCACCAGCCATGAACCGGCATATCCTGAGGACGGGATGCCCAAGGACCGCTATCGTGCCTATCATGTCGAACGGGCCAGGGCGGGCGTGGCGCTGACCATGACGGCAGGGTCGGCCTCGGTGTCGCGCGACAGCCCGCCGGTCTTCAACAACATCCTGGCCTGGAAGGACGAGGTCGTCGGCTGGATGAAGAAGCTGACCGACGAATGCCACGACCACGGCTGCGCGGTGATGATCCAGCTGACCCATCTGGGCCGCCGCACCCGCTGGGACAAGGCCGACTGGCTGCCGGTCGTCTCGCCCAGTCACGAACGAGAAGCCGCGCACCGCTCCTTCCCCAAGAAGATGGAAGATTGGGACATCCGGCGCATCATCGGCGATTACGTCGATGCCGCCGAACGGATGAAGGCCGCGGGCCTGGACGGGCTGGAGGTCCAGGCCTATGGCCACCTGATGGACCAGTTCTGGTCGCCGCTGACCAACGACCTGGACAACGAATACGGCGGCAGCCTGGACAACCGGCTGCGCTTCACCTTCGACATCCTGCGCGGCATCCGCGACCGCTGCGGGCCGGATTTCCTGCTGGGGGTGCGCTATACGGGCGACGAATGCCTGCCGGGCGGGTTCGACGCGCAAGACGGCATTGCCATCTCGCAGAAGCTCAAGGACAGCGGGCTGGTCGATTTCCTGAACGTGGTGCGCGGCCATATCGACACCGACGCGGGCCTGACCGACGTGATCCCGGTGCAGGGAATGCGCAACGCCCCGCATCTGGAATTTGCGGGCCAGATCCGGCGGGCCACCGACTTTCCCACCTTCCACGCCGCCAAGATCCCCGACGTGCCGACCGCGCGCCACGCCATCGCCGCCGGGCTGGTCGACATGGTCGGCATGACCCGCGCCCACATGGCCGACCCGCATCTGGTCCGCAAGGTGATCGAGGGGCGCGAGGACGACATCCGCCCCTGCGTCGGCGCGAACTATTGCCTGGACCGCATCTATCAGGGCGGGCTGGCCTTCTGCCTGCACAACGCCGCGACGGGGCGCGAGGAAACCATGCCCCACACCATCCCTGCCGCGCCCGCGAAAAAGCGCGTCACCATCGTCGGGGCAGGCCCCGCCGGGATGGAGGCCGCCCGCGTCGCGGCGGAACGCGGCCATGCGGTCACGGTCTTCGAGGCCGCCGACCAGCCCGGCGGCCAGATCCGCCTGACCGCGCTGCAGGAACGGCGGCGCGAGATGATCTCGATCATCGCCTGGCGGCAGGCCATGTGCGAGAAGAAGGGCGTCACCTTCAACTTCAACACCTTCGCCGAGGCCGACGACGTGCTGGCGACCGACCCGGACGAGGTCATCATCGCCACCGGCGGCCTGCCCCATACCGAGGTTCTGACCGAGGGCAACGATCTGGTGGTGTCCGCCTGGGACATTCTTTCCGGCGACGTGAAGCCGGGCCAGAACGTGCTGGTCTATGACGACGCGGGCGACCACGCCGCGCTGCAAGCCGCCGACCTGATCGCCGCGACCGGCGCCAGGGTGGAGATCGTCACCCCCGACCGCAGCTTCTCGCCCGAGGTGATGGCGATGAACCTGGTTCCCTACATGCGCAGCCTGCAAAAGCTGGACACGACCTTCACCGTCACATGGCGGCTGCAATCGGTCGCGCGCGAGGGCAACCAGCTGCGCGCCACGCTGGGCAGCGACTACGGCGGCGTCACGCGCGACCGGATCGTCGACCAGGTGGTGGTCAACCACGGCACCCGGCCGCTGGACGAACTGTATTTCGACCTGAAGGCGCTGTCCTCGAACGGCGGAGAGGTCGATTATGAAGCCCTGACCACCGGCGGCGTGCAGGCGGTGCGCAAGAACCCCGAGGGCCGGTTCCGCCTGTTCCGCATCGGCGACGCGGTGGCCGCGCGCAACACCCATGCCGCGATCTACGACGCGCTGCGCCTGGTGAAGGACATCTGACCCATGAAGATCCTCATCCCCGTGAAGCGGGTTATTGACTACAACGTGAAGGCTCGGGTTCGTGCTGACGGGTCTGGGGTTGACTTGGCGAATGTGAAGATGTCGATGAACCCGTTCGACGAGATCGCGGTCGAGGAGGCGATCCGGCTGAAGGAAGCCGGCAAGGCCGAGGAGGTGATCGCGGTCAGCATCGGCGTGCGTCAGGCGGCCGAGACGCTGCGCACGGCGCTGGCGATGGGCGCGGACCGGGCGATCCTGGTGGTGGCCTCGGAGGACGTGCACCAGGACATCGAACCCCTGGCGGTGGCCAAGATCCTCAGGGCGGTGGTCGAGGCCGAGCAGCCGCGGCTGGTGATCGCCGGCAAGCAGGCCATCGACAACGACATGAACGCGACCGGGCAGATGCTGGCGGCGCTTCTGGGCTGGGGCCAGGCGACCTTCGCCAGCAGGCTCGAGATCGAGGGCGACAGCGCCAAGGTGACGCGCGAGGTCGACGGCGGCCTGCAGACGATCAGCGTCGGCCTGCCCGCCGTGGTCACCGCCGACCTGCGCCTGAACGAGCCGCGCTACGCGTCGCTGCCCAACATCATGAAGGCCAAGAAGAAGCCGCTGGAGGAGAAGACCGCCGCCGATTACGGCGTCGATGTCAGCCCGCGCCTGGAGATCGTCTCCACGCGCGAACCCGAGGGGCGCAAGGCCGGCATCAGGGTCGGCTCGGCCGACGAACTGGTTTCGAAACTGAAAGAAGCGGGGGTGATCTGATGGCCGTTCTTCTGCTGGGCGAAGTCACGAACGGGGTGCTGAACCGCGACGCCACCGCCAAGGCCGTGAATGCCGTTGCCTCGCTGGGCGACGTGACGGTGCTCTGCGCCGGGGCGCAGGCCCGCGCCGCCGCCGCCGAGGCCGCGACCATCGCCGGGGTCGCCCGCGTCCTGGTGGCCGAGGACGCGCGCTACGGCCACCGCCTGGCCGAGCCGACGGCGGCGCTGATCGTCTCGCTGGCGGGCGCGTACGATCATGTCGCGGCGCCGGCCACGACGGACGCCAAGAACGTGATGCCGCGGGTGGCGGCGCTGCTGGACGCGATGGTGATCCCCGAGGTGTCGAAGGTGGTCGATGCCGACACGTTCGAACGCCCGGTCTATGCCGGCAACGCCATCCAGACGGTGCGGTCGAAGGACGCGAAGAAGGTGCTGACGATCCGCACCGCCAGCTTCGAGGCGGCGGGCGCGGGCGGCTC
>NZ_JBQEOI010000029.1:0-36491 GCF_052045125.1 Paracoccus sp. 22332 | reverse complement strand
CGCTGAAGCTGAGGTTGGTGGTGATGATGACGCTGGTCCGCTCATAGAGCTTGCTCAGCAGATGGAAGAGCAGCGCCCCGCCCGAGGCGCTGAAGGGCAGGTATCCCAGTTCATCGAGGATCACGAGATCGAGGCGGGTCAGGCTTTCGGCAATCTGCCCGGCCTTTCCCTTGGCCTTTTCCTGTTCCAGGGCATTGACCAGTTCGATGGTGGAGAAGAAGCGGACCTTGCGGCGGTGATGCTCGATGGCCTGGACGCCGAGGGCGGTTGCGATGTGGGTCTTCCCCGTGCCCGGGCCGCCGATCAGGACGATGTTCTGGGCCCCGTCCATGAACTCGCAGCGGTGGAGTTGCCGGACTGTGGCTTCGTTGATCTCGCTGGCTGAGAAGTCGAAGCCCGAGAGGTCCTTGTAGGCGGGGAAGCGTGCGGCCTTCATGTGATAGGCGATGGAGCGGACCTCGCGCTCGGCCAGTTCGGCTTTCAGCAGTTGAGACAGGATCGGCACGGCTGCGTCAAAGGCCGGCGCCCCTTGCTCGATCAGGTCCGTCACGGCCTGCGCCATGCCATGCATCTTCAGGCTGCGAAGCATGATGACGATGGCGCCGCTGGCAGGATCATGACGCATGACGGCCTCCTGCAGCTTGGGTGCGCAGGCCGTCATAGCGCTCCACATTGGCCTTTGGCTCACGGCGCAGGGCCAGGGCCTGCGGGGTATCGAGGGGCGGCCCGCCAATGACCTTGCCATCGACCAGCCGGTGTAACAGGTTCAGCACATGGGTCTTGGTCGCCACGCCCTCGGCCAGGGCCAACTCCACCGCCGTCAGCACGGCCTGTTCGTCGTGCTGAAGAACCAGGGCAAGGATGTCGACCATCTCCCGATCACCGCCGGGTTTGCGCAGCATCTGCTCCTGCAACTGCCGGAAGGCAGGCGGGAACTCGGCAAAGGGCGCGCCATTGCGCAACGCCCCGGGCTTGCGCTGAAGAACAGCCAGGTAATGCCGCCAGTCATAGATCGTCCGCGGTGGCAGCTTGTGGCTGCGCTGGATGATGCGGCAATGTTCGCACAGGATGTTGCCCTCGGCCGCCACGACCAGCCGGTCCGGATAGATCCGCAGGCTGACGGGTCGGTTCGCAAAGGATGCCGGAACGCTGTAGCGATTGCGCTCGAAGCTGATCAGGCAGGTGGGCGAGACGCGCTTGCTGAGTTCGATGAAGCCGTCAAAGGCCGGCGGCAACGGCATCAATGCGGCCCGCTCCTCAGCCCAGACATCGGCGATGGTGCCGGGCAGCGTGCCGTGCGGGGTCTCTTGCCACACCTCCAGGCAGCGCTGTTCCAGCCAGGTGTTCATCATGGCAAGGTCGGGAAAGCCCGGCATCCCTTGTAAGACCTGATGGCGGGAGTCCTGAACGTTCTTCTCGACCTGTCCCTTCTCCCAACCCGCTGCCGGATTGCAGAACTCCGGCTCGAAGACATAGTGGTTGGCCATGGCGAGGAAGCGGAGGTTGACCTGCCGCTCCTTGCCACGGCCCACACGATCCACTGCCGTCTTCATGTTGTCGTAGATGCCGCGTTCAGGCACGCCGCCGAACACACGGAACGCGTGCCAATGGGCATCGAACAGCATCTCGTGGGTCTGCAGCGGATAGGCGCGCAACAGGAAGGCCCGGCTGTGCGACAGCTTGATATGCGCCATCTGAAGCTTGGTGCGCTCGTCCGTCAGATGGCCGTAGTCTTCGCTCCAGTCGAACTGGAAGGCCTCTCCCGGTCGGAAAGACAGCGGAACGAAGGTGCCGCGGCCCGTGGTCTGCTGTTCCCGCTGGCGATCTGTGCGCCATTGCCGCGCAAAGGCCGCAACCCGGCCGTAGGAGCCGGTGAAGCCCAGCTTGACCAGATCGGCATGCATCTGCTTCAGCGTCCGCCGCTGCTTGCGCGACTTGCCGGCCTCCGTCTTCAGCCAGCCGGCCAGCTTCTCGGCGAAAGGATCAAGCTTGCTCGGGCGATCCGGCGTGGCGAACTTCGGCTCGATCGTGTCTGCCGCCAGGTGCTTCGTAATCGTGTTGCGCGACAAACCGGTGCGCCGCGCGATCTCGCGGACCGACAGCTTCTGCCGCAAGTGCATGCGTCGAATGATGTTCAAAAGTCCCATGTGGATCACTCCCGTTACCCCCGCCGCTCATCGCTTTGGGGAAAGGTTCACATGGCTCAATTCTCAGTGGAAATTACGAGCCTATCCGGCTCAGTTCTGGGTGGAAATCAACAGGCATGGCGCTCTTCGGTGGTTCTTTCGCCGTTCCACAGTGCTGAAGCGCGGGCGACAGTCAACGAACACATTGAAATCGCGAAGAAAAAGGAGATGCCTCGCGTTTCCGCGCAAGGCGTCTCGGCGCGCTGATGCGGGAAATCGACGAGCACAGCGAATCAGAACGCAGGTTCCGGTGCCCGCGGGCTGCTGTTAGGCTCGGGGAAAAGAAACTGGCGATCCGATGGCGTCGAAGACCACCCTTAATGCGAAGAACCTCGAAGCGCTGGGCGCGGAGCGCCTGGCGCAATTGCTGATCGAGGTCAGCACCGGCAACGCGGCCGCCAAGCGCAAGCTGCGGCTCGCGCTGGCCGGGGCCCAGAGCCCGAGGGAGGCCGCGCGGGAGATCACCAAGCGGCTGACCAGCATCGCCCGCGCCCGCAGCTTCATCACTTGGAAGAACCGCAAGGCGCTCGTCACGGATCTCGAAACTCAGCGACGTGCCATCGTCGAGCAGATCGCGCCCGCCGATCCGGACGAGGCGCTGGCGCTCATGTGGCGGTTCATGGCACTCGCCACACCGGTGTTCGAGCGCTGCGACGACTCCAGCGGCACCGTCATCGGCATCTTCCACCAAGCCTGTGCCGATCTGGGTCAGCTCGCCGCGAAGGTCCGGCCGGATCCGCAGGCGCTCGCCGGCACTGTTCTCGATGCGCTTCAGGACAACGGCTATGGCCAGTATGACGGCCTGATCGGCATCATGGCGCCGGCGCTCGGCGACGAGGGATTGGCGGTCCTGAAGTCGATGGCCGAGGACCTCGGTCGCTCGCCCGTGCCGGTTCCGCCGAAGGACCAGTGGAAAGCGGTGGGCTGGGGCCCGGGCGGCACCACCTACGAGCACGAGATGCGGGCGCGTGAGCGCACCAGCACGGTCGCCATGGCGCTCAAGGACATCGCCGATGCGCAGGGCGACGTCGACGGCTTCATCACCCAGTACGATCCGAAGACCCGCAAGGTGCCGCAGATCGCGGCCGAGATCGCACAGCGTTTGCTCGCGGCCGGCAGGGCGGGTGAGGCGCTGGGGTTCCTCGAGCGCGCGGAACTCGGCGACGGCTTGCAGGTTCCGCTGGCCTGGCAGGACGTTCGCCTGCAGACGCTGGAGGCGCTGGGTCGCGGCGAGGAGGCGCAGGCGTTCCGGTGGGACTGCTTCGAGCGCACGCTCTCCGACAGCTACCTGCGGGCCTATATCAAGCGGCTTCCGGACTTCGACGACATCGAGGCCGAGGAGCGGGCGATGGCGCACGCCATGGCCCATCCGAGCCTTCTTCACGCCCTGCAGTTCTTCCTAGACTGGCCGGCGCTGGATCGCGCCGCAGACCTCCTGGAGGCCCGGCACGAGGAGATCGACGGGGATCACTACGAGTATCTCGCCCCAGCGGCGGAGGCCTTGTCAGAGCGTCATCCGCTGGCCGCGACTCTGGTGCTCCGCGCGATGATCGACTTCACGCTCACCCGATCGCGGGCGAAGCGGTATCGCTATGCCGCCGAGCACCTGGTCTCCTGCGCCCGGCTCGCACGGGAAATACCGGACTTCGGCGCGTTCGAGACGCACGATGCCTATGTCGCTCGGCTGAAGGAAGACCACGGCAGGAAGTTTGGCTTCTGGTCGCTCACTGCCGCCTGATGGTCGTGCTACCGGAAAATCAGGTCTCGGCCCCTTGGAAGCATGGTGGAAGCACGAGGGTGAAAATCGCTGCGCAATCCCGACAGATCGTGCGAAGCCGGGCCGCGCTGCAGGGATCGGCAAGTGTCGGAAACTGCGCAAGAACTCGCGCTTCCGAGTGATTGTTCATGGTTCGTTCGACACGGCTCATAACCTGAAGGCCGCAGGTTCAAATCCTGCCCCCGCAACCATCGTCACTTGCCTCGAACGCCCGCCGCCCAGGCGGGCGTCGGCATGTGTGGCCTCCCGATCCGCGCAGAGCGCCAGGATCGCCCCCAGCTCTCCGTAAAGATCGATCCCCTGCGTCTCCGGACCAGGGTGGATCACCACCTTCTCGATCAGCCCGCGCAGGATCATCGCCGCCTCCACGCGCGTGTCGTCGGCGTTCAGCGCCGTGCTCAGCGCCGCCACCTTCTTCTCGCAGACCGCGGCGATGCCGGGATGCATCGCCACCGGTGAAGGTTCTTCGGTGCGGGCGAGGGCGGCTTCGATCTCGGCGCGCTCGGCTTCGAGCGCGTCCATCTTCTCCTTCATGGAGGGGCTATACATCCCCTCGGTGATCGCGGTGATGATGCTGTCGATGGCTTTCTTGACGCGGACGTGGCGGCGTTCGAGATCGGCCCGTTCCGCCAAGGCCTCCTGGCGCCCCCTCTGCACCTCGCGCTGAAACTCCTCGATGAACCGGCGCAGTAGGTCCGGTCTCATCAGCCGCTCCCTCAGGCCAGAGAGCACTCGCTCCTCCACCTCCTCGCGCAGGATCGTCCGGCGATAGCCGCAGGTCCCCTTGTTGCGCGCCGTCGAACAGCCGAGCCGGGACTTGCTGATCATCGAATAGCCGCCCCCGCAGCAGCCGCAGCGGACCAGATCGGAAAGCAGGTAACGGGGCCGGTGGCCACGTTCGATGCCCGGCGCGTCAGGGTTCTCGGCCCGGCTTTCGAAGATCTCCTCGCGGGTTGCCTCCTGGCGGGCCTTCACCTTCTCCCAGAGAGCGTGGTCGACGATGCCCAGATGTGGCACCTCCTCGACGACCCAGTCCTCGGGCGGGTTCAGCCGCGAGACCCGCTTTCCGGTGGTGGGATCCTTGCGGTAGTGCAGCCGGTTCCAGACCAGCTTGCCGACATAGAGTTCGTTGTTGAGGATCCCCGTGCCGCGCTTCCAGTTGCCGCCGATGGTGGAAGCGCTCCAGGTGCCGCTGCTGCGGCCCGAAGCTGGAGAAGGGATGCCTGCCGCGTTCAGCGCGACCGCGATGGTGCGGGCGCTCTTGCCCGCCGCATAGTCGCGGAAGATCCGCCGCACGATCGCCGCTTCCGCTTCGTGGATGACCCGATCGCCTGCGGTCGCACTGCCCTCGGGCAGCGCCTGGCGATTAACCTTGTAGCCATAGCCGATGCCGCCGGCGGACTTGCCGTCCCGCACCCGGCCTTCCAGCCCCCGATGGGTCTTCTGGGCGAGGTGCTTGATGTAGAGGGCCGCCATCGTGCCGCCGAGGCCGACATGCATCTCGTTGATCTCGCCCTCGGTCTTGGTGACGATGCGGATGCCCTGGAAGCTCATCTGCTTGTGAAAGCCGGCGATGTGCTCCTGGTCGCGCGAGAAACGGTCCAGGGCCTCGGCCACCACGACGTCGAAGCCGCCTCGCATGGCGGCCTGCCGCAGACCCTGAAATCCGGGACGCAGATCGAAGGACCCGCTGCTTGCCCGATCCTGGAACGTCTCCGTCACCAGCCAGCCATTGTCGGCGCAGAGCTTGCGGCAGACCCGAAGCTGGTCCTCGATCGAGGCATCCCGCTGCAGATCGGAGGAATAGCGGGCATAGACGGCCGCCCGAACAGGCGATGATGCTTTGAAGGTCACGGCGTGTCCCCTCCCTCCGTGGTGGATTAGCCCAGATACTCCCGTGCCGCCTGCCGGGCGAGGAGGCGGACGAGGGCGTCGAGGCCTTCATGATGGGGTTCTTGCGCCAGGTAATCAATGTCCGCGTCGCTGGCTCGCGGCTGATCGGGCCGGCGGGCTGACGGGGATCGGTTCGGCTTGGACGGCGTTCTGGACATCGAGATTGACCCGGACGGAAAGGTCCGTGCAATCTGAAGGAGAGTTCGCAACCGGCTTGGGAAACAAATCGGCTGTTTGACGTGAGAGGCGTCGATGGATGAAATTGAAGCAGCTCTCTCGAGGATCCAGGTTGGTGCGCAAGCTGAACTCGAGAAGAGACAACGGGACAGCAATTCGCCAGAGGTTCGCTTCGCTGACTTGGCGCCGGCCCTCCTGATCTACGATCTCGACAAAGCGAATTACGACGAACAGCTTATTCCTCAGTCGATTATCGACAGTGTGGGAAGGCGCCGATTCAGTGCCTTCGTGCCCACGACCCAGCAGGTGGTCGCGAAGAGCACGTTGATATCTCCCATCGAAAAGAGGCGGTTCATTCAACAGGGATATGTGATCCTCGTCGCGCCCCTGCGGAGAAGCGGGTCCCATGCACGGGGGCGACGCAATCTCACGCATGCCGAGCAAGCCATCAGAAACGCCTTGAGTCTGTGGACCTACGCACTCATCCCTGAAATCACTGCGCAGTTCGGCGCCAGGAACTCGCGACTTCGGACAGACCGGCTTTTTGCATGGTTGACGAGTCGCGCACCAAGTCTTGCGCTCTTAGCGGAAAGTTCTCATGCCGGCAGGATAAACGGCGGCGGAACGACCGACCAACGGGATACGGAGAATTATCCGGACCTACGGAGTTTTATTGAGGCGTTGGAAGATCATGGACGAAAAATAGCGACACGCCTGCCAGGCGAGGTATTATCGTGTTCCGGCGAGGCGCTGCGGATGAAGATGCGTCAGATCACCGAAAACCATGTTCCGTCCCAAGAAGTTCTGCCAGAGTTGACCGCCTTGCGAACTGACGTCCTTGAGGTTCTCGCTAAAGCACGGCGCATTGCGGCAGCGATCGCCGCTGATGATGGCAAGCTGGCCAGAGGAAACGACAAGGCGATGAACAGCCTTGGGGAGTTGCGGGCGCATCAGGTAGTTCGATCTCCCGAGCAGTATGGCAAGCGTGCCGCGGGTTCGGCGCGGAAGATCGTTCAGGGACAATTCCACAGCAGGCTCGTCCAATCCGGCAACATTCCTTCGGTTGATCGGCTGACCGTGGCTGACCTCGCGGGCATAGCCTTTCTTTGCGATATAGACCCATATCTGATCTGCGCTCAGCACATGCTGTTCTCCGACGAAATCGATACGGTGCGCGCCTTTGGTCGGCTCAAGCGTGGAGAGCTGGCCGATGCTTCGGAGTATAAAAAGCTCATAATGGGACTCGCGGACATATCCCAAAGGGCCGAGGAGGGGCGCGCCGCCAGGATGGACGATCTGGAGCAGATCGCAATCGTGTTGACGGAAATCCCCAAAATGCTGGAATTGGAAGGGGTAGAGCGGAGCAATTTGTTCTCCTGATCAATTGATAGCTATCAGCACGTTCAGCAGAGTGGCACGGAGGGCGGCTTCGGCCTCGGTCGTGTCTGCCGGACCCGCTTCACCACCGCTTCCAGAAGCAAGGTGGCTTTGGTCGGGTGGCAGAGGGGCCTGTGCGTCATCACCGGGGCTCATCGTCAGCCTTCGGCTCGGGGCGGCTACACTACCTCGCGCATACCTGGGCGTAGCCGTTCGACCAGCATGCCCGATCTATATCTTCACGGAGAAGAATCCCGAGACCGGTGTGGGCGTGGTTCCCCTTATCCCAGCCATTCCAGTAGCCATCGGCCTGGCCCGGGGCCGATATGTTCACATAGACAAAAAAGCCGCTCGGTGAGACAAGCTGGAAGCTGCCGTCCCGGTCTGCGGTATAGTCGCAGGCCCCCTTGAAGACCTCGCGCTTGCTGACGGTGAGGCTGCAAGCCGCCGACTTGGCCTCTGCCGTGCCATCGACAGCGACGGCAAGGACCGCGATCAAAAACATCCTCATGGAAATCACCTTTCTCGAACCAAGGTCAGTCGCTCAAGCCAATATCAGGAAATCAGGGGGACCGGTCGATGTAGCAGCGGCCCATTTCGCCGATCCGGGCACCGAAATCATCTCGCATCCCTTCTGGACCGATGAGCGTTGTGGGACAGGATATACCAGAGGCAGACCATGAAAACGACGATTGCCGCGCTCACTGCCGCCATGTTCCTTGCCGCCTGTGAAACCCCGGTTGCGACGGCGCCTGCCCCTGCGGAGCCTGAGCGGCCTATGGATGAGGTTCCTGTGCAGATGACCTTGGCGAACGGGGATAGGCATTACAGCTTCAAGAGCGGCTGCGTCGTCGTCCTGGAGCCGCAGCGCGCGGTTGTGAAGTCAGAGACGAGGGCCTGCGAACTCCACCATCGGGACATCGCCCTGCTTTATGCTTCGGGGGATTGAGGGATCTCGCCTGCGGCATCGTCGCCTCGCCAGAAGCATTGCGTGCGGCGCGAAGGATAGAAATTGTCGGCGAATTCATTTGCGCGGTCTGCAACCCTGTGCCACTCATGGTTGCACGTGAGGCAGATAATCATCATGAAAGGCCCCCCTGCGCTGCCACGCAAGGGGGTCTTTCTTATTGCGGCTTCACCCGGACACCCCGCTGGAACGCCGGCGCCTTCAGTCCTTTGACCTTCTCATAAGCCATCCGCAGCTTCGGAAGGTCGGTTCCTTGCCGCGCGAGCCACAGGCCTCCTCAGCCGCACCTCGAGAGCGTGCAGGTCCGCGATCTGCCGATGAATTCGGGCCAGCAACTCCTCCCGCTCGGCGGGGGTGAGCGAAAGCCGCGGCGCGCCCTCGCGGCAGGCGGTGACGGCCTGCCCGGCCAGCGCCAGGTTCCCGTTCATCGATTCATAGTTTGCGACCCGATAGTTCATGGCGATGTTCTCCTTGTTGACAGGAGGGGTAGCCGGAGAGCGTTGACAGATGGTTAATCCCGGCAGTCAACCAGCCTTTGTTAACTGCCGGAACGGACGCTGTGCTGTCCTGCTTTGCCACGGTGGGGACAAGCGCGCACCCTCACTTGCACCCCGCCGATGTTGAAGGCAGAGATGCGGTGCAGGGAACCGGATGTCCTGCCCGCCTTTTTCCCGGAAAGCAGCCGCCAGGACCACCGCCGCCTTGTCCGCCCCCCGCGCGGGAACCCATGTGACCGTGCTGATGGTGCTGGGGCTGACGCATCTTCTGAACGACCTGATGCAGTCGCTGATCCCGGCGGCTTATCCGATCCTGAAGGACGCTTACGGCCTGGACTTCGTCCAGATCGGCATGATCACCATGACCTTCCAGATCGCCGGATCGCTGCTGCAGCCGGTGATCGGCATGGTGACGGACCGCCATCCCGCGCCCTATTCGCCAGTGGCGGGGATGATGTTCACCCTGTCGGGGCTGGTCAGCCTGGCCTTTGCGCACAGCTATGCGGTGATCCTCGTGTCGGTGGCGCTGATCGGCATCGGCTCGTCGATCTTCCACCCCGAGGCCACGCGGATGGCGCGATATGCCGCGGGCGGGCGGCAGGGGCTGGCGCAGGGCATCTTTCAGGTGGGCGGGCAGGCGGGCGGCGCGCTTGGCCCAGTCTTCGCAGCGCTGATCATCGTGCCCTGGGGCCAGCCGAGCCTCGCCTGGTTCGCGGTCGCCGCCCTGATGGCGATGCTGCTGCTGGTCTGGATCGGCAGCAAGCAGCGCCGGATCAGCGCCGAGTTCGCGGCGATGCGCAAAAGCGCCACCAAGGACGGCGGCGCCCATGTCCGGCATGCGCCGCTGACCATCGGCATCGGCATGGTGGTCCTGACGCTGCTGATGTTTTCCAAGAACGCCTACAGCGAAAGCTTCCGGTCGTTCTATACCTTCTACCTGATGGACCGTTTCGGGCTGTCGATCCCCTCGGCGCAGATGATGCTGTTCATCTTTCTGCTGGCGGCGGCGGCGGGGGCACTGATTGGCGGCATCGTCGGCGACCGCATCGGACGCCACCGCATCATCTGGATCTCGGTGCTGGGACCGCTGCCGCTGACGCTGGTGCTGCCCTATGCCGACCTGTTCTGGACCGGGGTGCTGACGGTGGCGATCAACCTGATCATGGCCAGTGCCTTCGCCTCGATCCTGATCTATGCGATGGAGCTGCTGCCGGGCCGGATCGGCTTGATCGGCGGGCTGTTCTATGGGCTGAACTTCGGCTTGGGCGGCATTGCGGCGGCGGTCCTGGGCGGACTGGCGGACAGCCATGGGGTCAAGACGGTCTATCGGCTCTGCTCTTTCCTGCCGCTGGGCGGGCTGCTGGCCTGGTTCCTACCCCGCATCGACGAGGGGGGATAGCCTCGGCGAGGTCGCCAGTGAGGATCGCCACGAGGGGAGCTATTGATCTTTCCTAACTGCGCCCGTTTGCCCGGAACAGGGCGGCGGGATCGCCGTTCGCTCTTGCCACGACAAGAGGAGCAGGCGATGCGGCGGGTCAGGTTTGCGATCGACGGTCACGGCCCTTTCGAAGGCATGATGAAATTCGGCACCATCGGCGACGGCGAGATCGAGTTCGTGGCGATCCCGGCAAGGGCAGGGGAGTTTGCCGTGCCGCGGACCGTCCAGGTCATTCCCGAGGACGACGACCCCTTTGAGGCGCCGATCATCCGCATCGTCACCGATGCCAGCCGCTACGACGAGGTCGCCGACACGATGTCGGGGTTCGTGATCTTCGAGACGGTGTAGCGATTGATCCTGACGATAAGGCTCCCTGCCATTGTTCGGAATGGCCGTCCAAAATGACCCCACAGCGCAAAGGATGTATCCCCATGATCGGCTTCACGATGCCTGCGAACCCCGTCCGCCTGTGGATTCAGCTGGCCCGGCTGGGGATCGACGCGCAGACGGTGATCGGTCTTCGGACAGCGGGAATGATGGGGATCATGGCCCAGTCGCCTGGCGAGCCGTTCCGCATGGTGGCGGAAAAGCAGGCGGCAGCGGCGGAGTCGCTCTTCGCGATGCTGGAGGCGGCGGGCAGGGGGGCAAGCCCGGAGCGGGTCATGGTCGCGGCTCTGCGGCCCTACGTAAAAAGGACACGCGCCAACTCGCGCCGTCTGACACTGGTTCGCTGAGAGAACAAACCCTGCTCGGTGCCAACAGGTCGGCATGGAGATAGGGCGACAAGAACTCGTGTCCGTCAGGACAGCGAGGTCTGACGGTCTTGCGGACCCTGGCTGTCTGACAGGATCGCCTTGAGGTGATTGCGGACAAGATCCTCACTGAACGGTTTTGGGAGAAACACGGCCTGCTCAGGGATATCGCCCGGCTCCGGCGGCACTGCGCCAGAGGCCACGAGGATGCCGATCTGCGGCCACGTCTCCGCGCAACGCCAGGCCAGGTCGAACCCGGTCAGAGGGCCCGGCGGCATCTGCACATCGGTGAACAGCAACCGGATGGCAGGGCCATGCCGGTCAAGGATCTGCAAGGCCTCTTCGGCACTGGCTGCGGCATGGACGCGGAAGCCGGCGCCGGCCAGGATCGCCTGGGCATCCATGCGGATCAGCGGATCGTCATCCGCGACCAGGGCGTAATGGTCGATTGAAGCCACGACTGCTGCTCGGTTTTTCTTGCCTGTTCTGAGAAGGCCCAACCGAGGGCTTGGGTTCCGGCCAACGCAGCCCTGCAGCCAGACAGATCCAGGCGTCAGCAACGCGTTGGGGGCGGCACCCGAGATTGTTCCGCCCGCTTGGGCTGGGGCAGGGTGCGCCGCCTCGGCGACAATCCGGTCTCAGACCCGTCGTGCGCAGTGCAGTAGAAACGACAGGAGTTGATCGGGCCGAACCTGATGCAGGGAAATCCCGCCCTTCGCCGCCCAGTCGAACAGCGATGTGGTGCTCTCATCCGAGGCAGCTATCGACCAGAACCGGAAATTGCGCTCCGTGATGATGATCTCGCTCAGCTGCTTGACGTTGCGATGTCGAGGGTCGTTCATGATCGACGCGAAGATCTCCCTGACGGCCTCCGCCGGTCCTTCCAGCCATTGATAGAAGACATCGCTTTCGCGGTGCAGAAAGCCTGTGACGTTTCTGGATGCATTGCGCTCTCGCGCTGCCGACAGGATTTCATCATCCGCCGCGCTATCCGCAGCAGTCAGCGCGTCGCTGCGATACAGAATGGCGATCATCTGGTTCATCGGCGTAGATGCTGCGACCCCGCTGCGCCGGTCAAATGAATTTGCTGTAACCAGCTCTTGATAAATGTTTCTTTCGGGACCGCAGCCGGGTCGGAAGCCGGTTGATCGAGATGGACTCCCGCGGATCGCCTGATGCCTGCACCGAACTCGATTACCGACACGGCGGTCTTTGTTGCCCCATCGTCACCTCTGTCCGAACTGGTGGTCGAGCCTGGGTGATCGCGGGCCACGCGATCCCCTTTCTTCGGAAGGATGATGCGCGGACCGCCTCTCGCCCGATCAGGTGCTCGTGCTATAGTGACCACTGTAGCAAACGGTGCGGATGCAATGCCGGTAGCAAGGTTTCTGTTGGCGGCGGTCATCGCTGCTGCTCTCCCGGGCTGCAAATCGAAGGAGTTTGCGTCGCAAGGCAAAGGGACGTTGTCGCAGCCTGATGTTGTGATGGAGGCCGATCCCCCGCCGCCATTCGCCTATTGGGCACCCGAGGGTTCCACGATCCGAAACCACCCGCGCGAGCCGGAAATCTGGATCGCCGAAACCGACGGCGGCTCGAAAAGATACTATTTTGGGGACCGGTGCCGGGCATCCGCCTATCAGCACCTGGTGGGACGACCAACGGATGCGCTGCCCGAGAAACCGGCCGGTGTCGTCTGGCGCGAAGCCTGCACCAACTGTGCCGTTCAGTCCGACGTCAACCGGGCCCGGATGAATGTCAGCTACGACGAGAATACCGGCCTTATCGAGGCAATCTCCTGCGGCTAAGGACATCGGCGATCCCGCCAGGCTCTTGCGGGGACGATCGGCATCATGGACATTGGCGAGGCCATTGACCAACCGCAGCCCGCGAAGGAGGGCACGACCTGTCCTGGCCACCGTGCGGTGATCCCAACGGCAAGGCAGGCCGCCCCTTATGTCAATTCGCTCGATCAAATGTTTCTAGGTGGAAAACGTAGAATGCAGCCGTGGTTGACCCGCAGTCAACCGCCCGGTGAACTTGCATGACGTGCAGAACCGCAATACCTACAGGTTGAGGCAAGTCCTTGCACTTAACCCCAGAGGATCCTGTGCGCCACGACACGCACAGGGTCTTCTTGTTCACACGGAACGTTCCGTCTTTCGGCCCGTTCGATGGCGTGAAGGCAACGCACATCCTTCATGGGAGGCTCTCGCAACGGGCACGGTCGCGAGAGCCTTTCATGGGGTTGGCGCAGGCTTCGCAGTATGAGGCCCGGCTGCAAACTAGACCCCTGGCCATCTCCCTGGGTGCTGCTCGACACGGCCGTCCGCTAGGGAGTTGCGGACGGCACGCTTGCAGGACCAAGGGCGCGTGGACGATCCTACTGACGGGAAGGTTGCAGGGGCATGATCGGATGGAACGCAATCCAGTCAGGGCAAGCCATGTTCCTGTTCATCGGGTGCCGCTCGCACGGCATCATGCGCTGATCGCAGCGGCGATCTGCTGGGCGATCTTCGCGGTCCTCGCGGTGCTGGTGGTGAGCGGCCGCAGCGCCGGCGTGGATGATCTGGGACTGCTGGCGTTTCGCGGTCCCTCCGGTTTGGACCTGCGCGGGCCGGAATGGCTGGAGGTTGCCGCGCGCGACATGACCGCCTTGGGCGGCGTCCTGCTGCGTCATCTGTTCGCCGTCTGCGCCCTGGGGGTCTTGGCGATGCTCCACCTCCGGCGCGAGGCGGTGGTGCTGTTTGTCACGATCACCGGGGGCTGGGCGCTGGATCTCCTACTGAAGCAGTGCTTTGCCCGGCCTCGCCCTGATGTCGTGCCGCATCTTGTGGCGGCGGACGGCTACAGCTTTCCCAGCGGCCACAGCTTCAATGCTGCAGTGGTCTATATCAGCCTCGGCTTGGTCTTCTCGGCAATCAGCTGGCGGTCCCCTGTGCGCAGGACCATCATCGGCGCGACCATCGCTGTCAGCCTCCTGGCCGGCATCAGCCGTGTGATGCTGGGCGTGCATTACCCAAGCGATGTCATGGCCGGCTGGATGGGTGGTGCCGGCTGGACCTTTCTGGTCTTTGGGCTGCTCTTCCGCGCAGCTGACTCGCAGCGGCCGCATTTTCAGAAGAGATGAAGGGATGCATGATTTATCGCGACGAGCAGAGACGGGAACGCTGGGAACTCGCTGACCAACTGCCCGCCGCGACAAGGGGACGCTACCCTCAACTCAAGAGCCGGCAATGGTGCAACGCTCTGGCGGTTTTCACGTGTAGCGCGAAAGGTAGGCGAAACCATGCGCATACGGCAGAATGCCATCCGGTAACGATTTCGCCATCCCTGCTCAGAGCGGCCGCGACGTGTTGCGGGGCGGCGCCGCGCGCCTGGATCTGAGGAAGCCCAAGAGGGAAGCCGCCGGGTTCACCGTTATTGCCGCCGCGATGACATGAGGGTCCTCGACTGCTCGCCGATCCCATTGAGCGTCGCCTGACGCTCCAGGCGTCTCAACAACTCGCGGTATTCGGCATTGTGCGAGTAGGCGCTTATCGCAGCCATGATGATCTTCCAGTCGTCCGGGGATACGGCGGGACGAAAAGCGGAAACACTTTCAGGTCGAAACATGAGAACCACCTAAGACAGCATTGAACAAGACTGTGATACCCTGAGGTTGTCTTCCGGCCAATTAGCCCTTTTGTATAGGTTAATTATGAGGTCTTTGAAAAACACCGGGCTGCACGGATCGGGGCCGGGGCAGCGGAGCACTCCTTGGCAGGATCCTGGACATTGCGGTCAAATGGATGGTGCGACCGAATGTCTCGGAAGTCGATGTTTCCCGCGCCCTTGCCCGGTTCACGCACCACCCAGGTCGCAGAGCTGCTACGAGGCTGTCGGACGCGACAGGGTGAAGCATGGGCTTGTTCAGGAGGATCGGACCGACTTGAGTTCCATCTTTACACGCCTCGAGTCATGCTGAATTCGGCACCTGTGTCTTTCAATCGCGGACGACCCCCATGACGAAAAATACCCTGCGTGCCGTGACCGTGTTTCTGCTGGCCGCCATTCATCCGGAGTGGGCGCTGGCGCAGGATCTTCCGCCCTATCAGCCGCTGGAAACCCGTCACGTCTGCACGGGGCAGCCCATTTACGACGCGCCCGCCGGAACAGAAGCACGCGTTCTGGAGGCGGGCGCTGAGGTTTTGCTGCGGAATGTGACCTTCGGCCCGGAGGGGAGCGCATGGTTTGCGCTGGATTATCCCACGGGCAAGGGACTTGAACGTGCTACCGGCTATCTGCCGGTCTCCTCGGTCCAATATTTCTGTGGGCAAGAGAGTGCCGCTCCTGAGGTCAGCACCAACCGCCTGCAATCCTATCTTGCGCCTCCGAACACCTGTCATGTGGTGGCGGCCCGCGCCGATACGGTCGAAGGGTTGAACGGCCATGCCCGCTCCATGCCCGCCTATACCCCGTCGATGTCTGGCTATCGGCTGCATTCGGGCGGCTATGCGCTGTCGCTGGGGCTTGTCAGCAGTAACCTCCGTGATCGGATCGCCCGCGTTCAGACGGTCGCCACCTGTGTGTCAGGCGCCGATTTCGCCGAAGCACTGGTCCATGACGGAAGGGCCTTCGCCCCGTCGGATCCCGGCGGCTGGTCCGATGACGCAGCCCGGCTCTCTGCCGCGCACGGCATGCGTGCGCGGGGACTAGAGAGCGGCGATCCGGCTGATCTGAAACGGGCCTGCGATCTCGGCCTTGGCGCGGCCTGCACCGAATTCGCCAGCCGGATCCATGATGCGCCCGGCGGTCCGGGGCGCGGCCCCGCAGTCGTCACCCGCTATGCACTGTTGGGCTGCATGGCCGGGGATCTGGAAGGCTGCCAGATGGCCGTCAACCGTCAGGGCAACACGCTGGAGCTTACGCGGGAGCTGGCTCTGCCCGATGCCGGGCCCGAAGATGGCAGCGTGACGACGGAAATCTCAAAGGGACTGTGCGACGCGCGAGATCGGTTCGGCTGTGTTCTGCTGGCGCGGGGCACGGCTGTCGACCGCGCGCCTTCGCTGGTCGAGGCATCGTCGTCCTTCGGGGCCAATCTGATCGCCTGTCAGCAGGGGATCAGCTGGATCTGCGAAGGGCTGAGTGACGACATGGACACGGTCCGCGCGGCCCGCGGCTCCGGCTTGACCGGAAACGAACGGTATGCCCTGGCGGGGATCGAGGCCGGGCTCTGCACCCCTGGTCCACGTGAACCCAATCAACGCATCTGCAAGGGCGCCTACTACCTCTACCGCGATTTCCTGACCTACAGCGATGCCGCGACGCTGGACGCGCGCCGGGTAGCCCAGGCGAGGGCGTTCCTGAGCGGCGGTTGCGCAGCGGGCGATCCCCCGGCCTGCGCCACCCTGGCCGGCATGGCCGATTTCTGGCCGGACGCGGATCGGCGTGCGGCAACGGCCCGCGTCATTGCGCTTTGCGATGCGCAGAGCATCCAGGACACGATCTGCGAAAGCCTTGGCGGCGTTCTCGATCCGACCTTCCGGGAAAGCCGCCCGGTCATGGCGGCACGGTATGACAGGCTTGCGCAATCCTGCCTCAGCCCCGGCGAGGGCGACGCGCAGGATTGCGCCTGGGCGCTGCACAGCTACGCGGCGCTGGATGCGCCGGATGGCCTGGCCGCGGCCGAAGCGATGCTGAAAGAGGCATGTGGACCGGCCAATAACAAGGGCTGCCCGACATTGGCGCAGCTTTACGGCCCTGAAGGCCAGGTCCTGTCAGGCGTGAGAATCCCGGGCCGCAATGATCCCGAAGCCCGTCTCGCCGTCTTGCGGATGGGCTGCCGCGGCGGGGATGAGGCAGGCAGCACATGCGACCAGCTTGCCGACACCATGGCCGGCCAGGGGAATGGGGAAGCCGCCCTTCACGTTCGCGGCGCGGCCTGCGACCGGGTGATCTCGGCGGCAAACGACGGCGACCTGTGGCAATGCTATGATGCGGCGAAACAGGCGCTTGGCCAGAACCAGCGCCTGCCGGATGCGTATCGCTGGGCCGATTACGTCTGCCGGGGCGCCGATGTCTCGGTCTCACCCTATGGCTGCATGCTGGTCGGGAATATTCTGGCGAAAGGCCTCGGTCAGCCCGCCGATCTTGCCGGTGCCCTGTCCGCCTATCAGCGCGGCTGCTTCCACCCGCGGGTCGCGACCACCGATGGCGAGGCCTGTCTGCGCTATGGCACGATGCTGATCGAAACCGTCCGCAGCGGCGAAACGCCAGCGGAGCCGCTGGCATTCGCGCATCGTGAGGATGGCGAAGGACCCGAACCGCCCTTGGTGCTGGCCGAGGCGTCCCGTGCTTTTGACATGGGCTGCATCGACAGAATCGCGCCCGCTTGCGCCGCCAACGCTCGCCTTCTGGAGGAATGGAGCAGCGGCGATCTTCCCTATGACCGCTTCACCTGTCAGGTCAGGAGCGCGGCAGGAGAGGTGACATCGGAAAAGCCCTGTCGTGGCCTGATCTTCTATCAAACAGCGGACGAGATGAAGGAGACCCGCGAACAGGTCGGGCTGAATGTCTATGTCTGGCCGGATAGCGAGCGCAGCGTGACCTATATCCGGGATGGCATCTGGCGGCTGAACGAGGTTCGCACCGATTATCCAGCGACCGAGGGAAGCAGACGCTGCTGGCACAATCCCATCTCAACCCGCAGCTTCTGTGCCGCACCTGCAGGTTGATCGTCGCTGACGATGAAAATCTCGGCCCAGAACAGCCCGCCGGCCCCACCCTCATCCTGCGCGGCCACATCCTCCGAAGCTGCCGCTCGACTGACACTGCGGTGAAATCCCGGTCAGAAATTCTGTTCTACCAAGGGGAACCGGGCCTTCAATGGCTATCCTTCGACAAGCCCTTACTCGCGACGACACCGGCGTGCTGTCATTTGGCGTGACGGTGTCGTAGTGAGGGCAAAACGATTCAGGACGGATGATGCGAACTCAATTTGCTGCTCTTCTCGCGCTCGTGATCGCCACCGGATGCGCGGTCGGTTCCGGTGCAGTGGTGAAGGGCGCTGGGCCAGACGATCTCCTGAAACTGCGCGAGGGCCCGGGCCTCAACCACAGAATCATCATTGGCCTGCCCGACGGAACGCGACTCACCCGCCAGAACTGCGTGACGAATAGCGGTAAGGTCTGGTGCAGGGTCTTGCTCACCGACAAGCCTGGTATCTCGGGTTACGTTTCGGCGGACTATCTGGCGCATCGCTGACAGCAAGGTGCGGCCTATTGCTGCCGTTCGTCACTCAGCCGTGCGGCGCATGGAGCCTTCTCCGAACTAGACGTTCGTGTAAGCCGCAGCGAAACCTACCCTGCTAGGAAGTTGGGCGCCGCTGCCGAAAATTCCATGAGCCATTCCTGTGGCGGTCAAATCATCAATGCCGATGCGATCACTCTGCCCATAGCCTGAGGGAATACCGGTTCCATTTATCTCTATTTGACTGGATGTCCTGTAAAAATGCCAGATAGGTCTAGCTAAATGCGACGGGGAGCAAGATGATAAATTTTACGACAGCGGCTGCTATATCAACGACTTTGCTGGCCGGGTTGGCGTGGGCAGGGCCAGGTCTGGCGCAAGACAAGGTTTTGCGTATTGGCATCAACGCGCCCGAGATCAAGACGCTCGATCCTCATCGCGCGTCTTCGACAGCAGAAAAGGGGCCGATGGGCTGGGTGTTCAACGGACTTGTCCGTTTTCCACCCGGTAGCGCTGATCCGAAAGAACTCGAACCGGACCTTGCTGAAAGCTGGACCACCTCGGACGACGGGACCGAGTGGATCTTCAAATTGAAGCAGGGGGTCAAGTTCCACGGGGAATGGGGCGAGTTGACCGCCGCGGATGTCGTCTATTCGCTGGAGCGGGCGAAAGATCCCGAGCGCTCGAGCTTCGCTGCGGCCTATGAGGCGTTCGAGACGATTGAAGCGGTTGATGACCATACTGTTCGCATCGTGCTGGCCCATCCGGTGCCCGGATTTCTTGGTCTTGTATCGAATTACCATGGCGGCAATATCTTCAGCAAGGCAGCGGCCGAGGAAGGGGGCGACGATTTTGGAAGGCAGCCTGTCGGGACGGGTCCATTCGCGTTCCAGCGCTATGACACCCAGCAGCAGGTGGTCTTCGTGGCAAACGACGATTATTTCCGAGGTGCGCCGAAGATCGACGAGATAAGTTATCGCCTGATCCAGGCGGATGCCAGCCGTGAATTGGCATTCACATCAGGTGAGTTGGATATGATCTATGGCAAGCGCGAGCAGCGTTGGATTGACCGCTGGAATCGCGAGGACACTGCGAAAGTCGACGTTTTCTGGCCCGCAGAATACCGCACCCTGCATCTGAACACGACAATGGAGCCTTTGACCGACAAACGTGTCCGCGAGGCGGTCGCGCGTGCGATCAATGTGGATGAGATCGCGAGCTTCGTGGGCGAAGAGGTGGGACCGAAGGGCTGCTCCGTTGTGCCGTCGGGTTATCTGGGCGAAGATTGCAGCGCCTGGACATATGCCTATGATCCCGAAGCCGCGAAGTCCCTGCTGGCGGAGGCAGGCTTTGAAAATGGCGTCACGATTAAGTCCGTGGTTTCCAGCAACAACGCCCAACTGCCCATCATGGAGGTGATCCAGGCGCAGCTGGCTCAGTCCGGGATCACGCTGGACATGCAGGTCGTCGACCATCCGACCTATCACGAGATGTCCCGGAACGATCTGAGCGGCGCGACCTTCTACGGCGCGGCTCGGTTCCCGATCGCGGATACCTATCTGACGGAATTCTACCACTCGGATGCCATTGTAGACAAACCGACCGCGATCACCAATTTCTCGCATTGCGACGTGGCGGACGAAGCGATTGATGCGGCTAAGGTCGAAGGTGATCCCGACAAGCAACTGGCCCATTGGTCGGAAGCGCAGCGGCTGATCCACGAACAGATCTGTGCCGTGCCGCTGTTCAACCTTCGTCAGGTCTGGCTGCGCAACGCAAAGTTGGATTACGGCTACGAACTGGAGGGCGAGATGAATCTTGCGCCCCGGATCACCGAATTGACCGATCTGATCGAGTGATCATGCCGTCGCGAGCGAAGGCTTTGGCCGTCGCTCGCACCATTTCCACGAATGTCGCGACAAGACGACGGTTCCGGCCGTGACGCAGGCGGCACAGCTGAAAATCCAGGAAATTATCCGGCACGAAGGGGCGCACCGACACGCGCCCCTCGACCGTTTCCGCATAGATCGGGTGGACCAGCGCAATGCCCATTCCGGCCGCAACCAGTTCGCAGACATTCTGGGCCGTCGTGGCTTCGGTCACGACGCGGGGTTGGTGGCCTTCAGCCTCGAATGCGCGTTCCAGCCGGAGCCGCGTATAGCTGCTGTGCATGAACGCCACCAGTGGCTCGGTCGCCAGATCCGAGACGGTCAGTTCCGGCCTTTCCATAAGCGGGTGATCCGGCGGCAACATGCAGACCATGGGCATGTTCAGGATCGGCTCTACCTGGATATGCGGATCTTCCACGCGCCCCGCGACAATGCATACATCGACCTTTCCGGATCGCATCCAGTCCACGAGGAACTGCGACGATCGGGCATGGAGCGAGACGAAGACCTCGGGCTGTTCGTTCGAAAAGCTGCGGATCGCCGTCGAGATGAAGCGCCCCGACAGGGCCGGCAGGACACCGATGGTCAGGCGGCCTCGTTCTTCGCTGCGCAGATTGTCGATGGCCAGCGCAATCTGATCCAGGCCCGAGAAGATCCGGTCGACCTCTTCGTAGAACCGCTGCCCCCGCTCCGTCGGGATCAGAAGGCCGCGACGCCGTTCGAACAGATCCAGCCCGGTATCGGCTTCCAGATTCGACAACAGCTTGCTGGCCGCTGGCTGGGACATGTTCAACGTCTCGGCGGCACGGCTGACGGTGCCGGTTTCGATCACCGCCTTGAAGACCTCGATCTGCCGCAAGGTGGGTTGCCTGTAGGTGCGCGCCATCGCTGCCTCATAACCTGATGGAATACCAAAGGTGTCAATTGGACTTTGTTACGATAACGCCGCCTGGTCTAACGTGACAACACTTCACAGGAGGCGACATGGCGGAATTCGATGCGATCGTGATCGGAGCGGGCACCGTCGGTGCCGCCATCGGTTATGGCCTTGGGCTGCGGGGGCTGCGTGTTCTCGTGCTGGACGGCGCGGATACGGATTTCAGGGCGGCACGGGCGAATTTCGGTCTGATCTGGGGGCAGGGCAAGGGCAAGGGAATGCCCGCCTATCAGGATCTGACCAAGCGCAGCACCGATATCTGGCCCGAATTCCTTCAGGAACTGCGCGAGAACGCCGAGGGCACGCAGATCGATTATGAACGCAAGGGCGGGCTTGCCTTCTGCATGGGTGATGACGGCTTCGCGCAGCGCAAGGCCCTGATCGATCGATTGCATGATGAACATCTGTCACTGAACCCCGAGGCCGGCGATCCGGATGTCGAGATGCTGAGCCGCGACGAAGTCCAGAAACTTTTACCGGATCTGCGGCTTGGCAACCGCGTCAGCGGGGCCAGCTTCGGCAAGCGGGACGGGCATGTGAACCCGCTTCAACTGCTTTCCGCCCTGCACAAGGCGATCGTGCGCCAGGGTGGCGACGTCAGAGGAAATAGCGAAGTTCGCGAAATCCGTCCAGAAGCCGGGGGTTACGCAGTCCGGATCGGGACGAGGGAATGGCGGGCAGGGCGCGTCGTGATCGCCGCAGGGATCGCAAGCGGTCGGCTGGGCCGTCAGGTCGGGCTGGATGTGCCCATCCGCGCTCAACGCGGCCAGGTTTTGGTCACGCAACGACTTGCGCCTGTTCTTCCCCTTCCGTGCAGCGGCCTGAGGCAGACGGCCGAGGGCACGATCATGATCGGTGCGACGAAAGAGGAAGTCGGCACGGACGTGTCTTCGACCACGCGGGCCTCGGCTTGGCTGTCCCGCAAGACCGTCGAGATTGCCCCGGCTCTGGCCAAGGTGCAGTTGGTGCGGCATTGGTCGGGCCTTCGGATCATGACCCCGGATGGCCATCCCGTTTATGCGCAATCGCCCGATCATCCCGGCATCTTCATCGCCAGCTGCCATTCGGGCGTTACCCTGGCCGCGGTTCACGCGAAGGAACTGGCCGACCATGTCGCATCGGGCACACTTCCCGAAACCTACGAACCTTTCCACCATAGGCGCTTTAATGTTCAGACAGCTTGCTGATCCCGGTGATCCTTCTTTCCATGTCCATATCGACGGCGTCGAGACCGTGGCCCGTCCCGGCGACACGGTAGCTGCAATCCTGCTTCGCACGACGCCGCATATCGCCCGGCACACGCCGGTCAAGGAAACGCCACGTGCGCCGTTTTGCCTGATGGGCGTTTGTTTCGATTGCCTTGCGACGGTGGATGACGAAACGTCGGTGCAGACCTGTCTGGTCGAGGCGCGCCCCGGAATGCGGATCGAGCGTGCCAAAGGCAAGCTAAGGATCGCGCCATGACGGCCCACCACGACATCCTGATCGTCGGCGCGGGACCGGCAGGCATGGCGGCTGCAGTGCAGATGGCCGAACTGGGGCTGGCCCCCTTGGTCATCGACGAACAGACGACGCCCGGAGGTCAGATTTGGCGGGCCGGCGAAGGCGCGCGATCGGACGCGGTGCGGCAGGCTCTGGGTCCGGACTATGCGCAGGGCGCGGACAGGATCGCGCGGTTCCGCGCGTCCGGTGTCGATTACATGCCCGGCACACGCCTGTGGCACCTAGAGCCGGGCTTTCAGGTCTTCATGTCGCAGGGCAACGCCGCCTTCTCGCGCAGGTATCGCGCCGTCCTGCTGGCGACCGGGGCGCAAGAACGGCCGGTTCCGATCCCCGGTTGGACGCTGCCCGGCGTGATGACGGTCGGCGCCGCACAGATCCTGCTGAAAACCTCGGCCCAGATCCCGGATGAGCCTGTCTGGATCGCCGGTTCCGGGCCGCTGCCGCTGCTTTACATGCGGCAGTTGCTGGCCTTGGGCGGCAAGATTGCAGGTTATCTGGACACGACGCCACGCGGGCAGGTGGGCAGGGTTGCCCCCCATGCGATGGCTGCCTTTCGCGGGCGAGGCGACCTCATCAAGGGGTTGAAGTGGATGCGGCAATTGCGGGCGGCAGGCTTCCCGTGGTTGCGCGGGGTCCGCGATCTTCGGGCGATCGGGCAGGATCGGGTCGAAACCGTATCCTATACCACGTCCGACGGAAAATCCCACAGGAAGCCGGCATCGCTGCTGCTTCTGCACGAAGGAGTCGTGCCGTCGATCCATGCCACGCTGGCGATGAATTGCGATCATGACTGGTCCGAGGGCCAAGGCTGCTTCATCCCGCGAACCGATGACATGGGCATGACCAGCGTGGATGGCCTCTATCTGGCCGGGGACGGTGCCGGTATCGTCGGGGCGCTTGCCGCCGAGGCGCGAGGGCGGATTGCCGCCTTGGGCATTGCGCAGCGCCTGGGCGTGGGATCGCTGGATCAGCGGCTTCGCGAGACACGCGCGACCTTGGCGCAAAAGATGGCATCACGCCCGGTGATCGACGCGCTTTACCCGCCGCCCGATGCGGATATCCCTGATGAGACAGTCATTTGCCGGTGCGAGGAACTGACGGCCGGTGAAATTCGCGCCGCCGCCAAGCTGCACCGCGGCGGCCCGAACCAGGTCAAGGCCTATACCCGATGCGGAATGGGTCCATGCCAAGGTCGCCAATGCGGCTACAGCGTGAACCGGATCCTGTCCGAGGAATACAATCAAAGCCGCGCGGAAACCGGCTTCTTCCGAATCCGTCCGCCGTTGAAGCCTGTGACGCTGGGAGAACTCGCTGCCCTTGAAGAGGGGCGCGAGGCACCATGAGCAGCCCTGACGTCATCGTCATCGGCGGCGGCCTGCACGGTCTGTCCGCAGCCTTGCATCTTGCCAGAGGCGGGGCCGATGTCACCGTTCTGGAAGGCGAGTTCGTTGGACGCCACGCCTCTGGCGCATCCGCGGCCGGTGTGCGCACCCTGGGGCGAAACCCGCTTGAAATGCCGCTTTCGACAATCGCGATGGACATGTGGCACCGGATCGCCGACTTGGTGGACGACGACTGCGGGTTTCATGCCCATGGCCAGCTCAGGGTTGCTGAAACCGATGACCAGATGGGTGCCGAGAGGCAGCGCATTTCGCGCCTGAGAGATAACGGATATTCCAATGAGGCGCTCATCGGCCAGGATCAGTTGCGCCGACTGGTTCCGGGCATCAATCCCAAATTCATCGGTGCCGCCTATGCAGCGGATGACGGTGCGGCGGATCCTCATCGCACTCTGGTCGCATTCCGCGCAGCGGCCCGGCGTGCCGGCGTGACCATCGTGGAAGGGGCGCCGGTCCAGGGACTGAATCGCACGGGCGGCGGTTGGACGGTCCGGACGCAAGCCGGCACGTTCGTTGCGTCAAAGGCCGTCAATGCCGCAGGCGCCTGGGGTTCCCGCGTTGCTGCGATGGCGGGCGAGACGATCCCCCTGTTGGCCAAGGCCTCGATGATGATGGTGACGGAACGGCTGACCCAGACGATCCGCCCGGTCGTCAGCATCATCGGCCGGTCGCTGTCATTCAAGCAATCCTCGCAGGGCACCCTTGTTCTGGGCGGGGGAATACAGGGGCGATATGATCTGGATAGCGGGCGCACCGCCATGGATTTCCACGCCTTGGCCAGAGGAGCCGCGGCCGCAGAAGAATTGATGCCTTCGGTCGCCGGAGCCCGGATCACCCGCTGTTGGTCGGGGATCGAGGGCAAGACGCAGGATCTTCTGCCCGTCATCTGTCCGGGCAAGACCGAAGGTCTTTTTCATATCTTCGGATTCTCGGGTCACGGTTTCCAGCTCGTGCCGGCCGCAGGGGCGGCGATGGCCGAGATGGTGACGACAGGTGTCGTGCCCGAGGTTCTGCGTCCATTCGATGCAGATCGACTGACAATCAAAGGAGCCGTGGCATGACCCAATACGTGATCCGACGCGCCCTGCTGGCGATTCCGACCTTGCTGCTGATGCTGACCGTCGTCTTCGTGCTGGTCCGGCTGGTGCCGGGGGACGCCGCCATCGCGATCCTGGGCGATCAGGCCAGCGCCGAATCCCTGGCCGCGATGCGGGCGCAGCTTGGACTGGATCAACCGATCCACATCCAATATGTCGATTTCCTGGCCAAGGCGATCACCGGCGATTTCGGACACTCGCTATCGACGGGGCGCAGCGTCCTGCAAGAAGTGGCGATCGTCCTGCCCTATACCCTGGAGCTGACGGCAGCGGCACTTGTGATCGGCGCGCTGTTCGGCATCCCCTTGGGAACCTATGCCGCTCTGCATCGGAACCTGTGGCCGGACTATTTCAGCAGGGTTCTGTCGCTTGTCGGGCTATCCTTCCCGGCTTTCGTCTCGGGCATCCTGCTGCTTCTGGCCTTTGCCGTCCATCTGCGCTGGTTCCCCGTCATCAGCAGCGGTGGCAGCGGGGCAGGGGATCACATTCGCAACCTCGCGCTGCCCGCCTTGAACCTGGGCCTTATCATGACGGCCTATATCACGCGGGTCACGCGATCTTCCATGCTGGGCGTGCTGAACGAGGATTACATCCGCACGGCCCGCGCCAAGGGCGTGCGCCCCGGCCCGCTGATCCGGCGCCATGCGCTGCGCAACGCGCTGATCCCGGTGGTGACCGTCGTCGGCCTCTATTTCGGAACGCTGATCGGAAACTCTGTCCTGACCGAGATCGTCTTTTCGCGGCCGGGGCTAGGCCGATTGATCCTGGGGGCGCTGAATGCCCGCGATTACACCTTGCTGCAGGGTCTGATGGTCGTCTTCGCGACCTTCGTGATCCTTGTGAACATGCTGACTGACATTGCCTACGGGCTGGTCGACCCGAGGGTGAAATACAACTGATGTCCATCACATCCGATATTCCCGTCCGCCAGAACGCCCTGTGGCTGGCGTTTCGCCGCAACCGTCTGTCCTGGGTCGGGCTGGCCCTGTTGGCCGTGATCGTCTGCGCGGCAGTGTTCGCCCCGCTTCTGGCCCCCTACGATCCGCTGGAACAGCATATCGTCAACCGTCTGCAACCGCCTTCCGCCGAATTCTGGCTGGGCACCGACACCTATGGGCGGGATGTGCTGTCGCGGTTGATCTATGGCGCACGGGTGTCGCTGGTCGTGGGCTTCGTCGCGATCCTGATCGCGATGGTGGTAGGATCGGCCATCGGCATTCTGTCGGGCTTTATCGGTGGCGTCTTCGACCGTGTGGTGATGAGCTTCCTCGATGTCATGCTGTCCTTTCCGACCCTTCTTCTGGGTCTGATGATCGCCGCGATGCTGGGCGCCAGTTTCGAGAACCTCGTGATCGCCATCGCCATCACCGAGATTGCGCCCTTCGCACGGGTCGCCCGCGCGCCGACAATCGCCCTGAAGCAGCGTGACTTCATCGAAGCGGGCCGGGCGATGGGATATTCCAATCCACGGCTCATGGGTCTTCACATTTTCCCCAACATGGTTTCCGAAGTCGTCGTGATGGGATCGATGTGGATGGCCAGCGCCATCCGGACCGAGGCTTCGCTCAGCTTCATCGGGCTTGGCGTGCCGCCGCCCACGCCGACCTGGGGCAGCATGATCCGCGAGGGATTCGAGAACATCCTGGATTCCTGGTGGCTTGTCCTCTTTCCCAGTCTTGCGATCCTGTTGACGGTTTTGGCCCTCAACATCCTCGGCGACGCCTTGCGCGATGCGATCGATCCGAAAACCCGCGCGGAATGAGTGGGATACCTGCGATGAACACTGAAACCTCTCCGATCCTTGATGTGCAGAACCTGCGGACCGAGTTCCGCAGCGGCGATGGATGGCAGGCTGCCGTCCACGATCTATCGATGCAGATACATGCGAATGAAACGCTGGCCGTCGTCGGGGAATCCGGGTCGGGAAAATCGGTGACGGCCTTGTCGATCCTGCGGCTTCTGCCACCGGGCGCCCGGATCGCGCAGGGCAATATCCGGTTCGACGGCAGGGATCTGACCAAACTGGACGAGAACGCGATGGCCGATATTCGCGGCAACAGGATCGCGATGATCTTCCAGGAACCGATGACCTCGCTCAACCCGACCATGAAGGTGGGCGATCAGATCGCGGAATCGCTCTCAATCCACCGGTCCATGGGTGGCCGCGCCGCGCGGGCGGAGGCCTTGGCCCTGTTGGACCGGGTTCGAATCCCCTCGGCCAAGCGACGGATGGACGAATTTCCGCACCAGTTCTCGGGCGGGATGCGCCAGCGTGTGATGATCGCCATCGCGCTTGCCTGCCGGCCCAAGCTTCTGATTGCGGACGAACCGACGACGGCGCTGGATGTGACAATCCAAGCCCAGATCCTGCAACTCATCAAGGAACTGCAGGACGAGGAGAAGATGGGCGTCCTGTTCATCACGCATGACATGGGCGTGGTCGCCGAAATCGCCGACCGCGCATTGGTGATGCGGCGCGGCGACGTGGTCGAAACCGGCGATTGCCGCGATATCTTCGCCAGACCGCAGCATCCCTATACCCGCACGCTGCTGTTCGCGGTGCCAAGACTGGGCGCGATGGGCGGGTCGGATCGCCCGACGCCGTTTCCCGAAATGGACGAAAGCGGCAAGGCGATCACGCCGCCGATACCCGAGATCGAAACCGTGCGACGCGACGAAGAACCGCTGTTGCAGGTCCAGAACCTGACCACAAGATTTGACATCAGAGGTGGCATCTTTCGAGGTATTCGTGGGCGCGTCCATGCGGTCGAGAATGTCTCGTTCGATCTGCGCGCAGGCGAGACACTGGCTTTGGTCGGTGAAAGCGGCTGTGGAAAATCGACGACCGGGCGGTCCATTCTACATCTTGAAAAACCCAGTTCGGGCGATGTCTTGATCGCCGGGCAGTCGCTGTCGTCGCTGACCAAGGCCCAATTGCAGGCCGAGCGGTGCCGGATGCAGATGATCTTCCAGGATCCTTTTGCCAGCTTGGATCCACGCCAGACGATCGGCGCCGCGATTGCCGAACCGCTGCTTGTGCATGGTCTGGCGGATCGGCAAACCGCGCGGAATCGGGTTGCCGCATTGCTCGAGCAAGTCGGCCTGCCGGCATCGGTGGCGGGGCGCTATCCCCATGAATTCTCGGGTGGTCAGCGCCAGCGCATCTGCATCGCCCGCGCCTTGGGGATGGAACCGCGTCTGATCGTGGCGGATGAATCCGTCTCGGCGCTGGACGTGTCGATCAAGGCGCAGATCGTGAATCTGATGCTGGATCTGCAAGCGAGATTGGGTCTGGCCTATCTTTTCATCAGTCACGACATGGCGGTCGTAGAAAGGATCAGTCACCGGGTGGCGGTGATGTATCTGGGCGAGATTGTCGAGATAGGGCCGCGCGCACAGGTCTTCGGCAATCCGCAGCACCCGTATACGCGCAAGCTGCTGTCGGCGGTGCCGGTCCCCGACCCCTTGCGCCGCAGAATTCGCGAACCGCTGTCCAACGATGAAGTCCCGAGTCCGGTCAGGGCTGCGGATTACGTGCCCCCGCAGCGACGATATCGTCAGGCCGGGACCGATCATCTGGTCATGGAGCATTAGTTGAGACGATCGGCGCTGGCCTCCATCGCATCCTATATCGTCGAGACGCGGGGCAGCGTCATCAGCGGACAGACCCGTGATGCCGCTCTGCGCTGCCTCTTCGACCTGATCGTGGCCGCCGCGGCGGGACACGAGGATCGCGGCCCGCTGGCCGTCCGCCGCGCGGTCGGGCTGATGGGACAGGGAGAGGTGCCGGTCTGGTTCTCGGGCGTTGCCAGTTCACCACTGGGCGCGGCATGGGCGAACAGTGCGGCCGCATCGGCGCAGGATCTGGACGATGGCCACAGGTTGGCGCGCGGCCATCCGGGTGCGGTGGTCATCCCGACCGTGATCCCGATCGGGCAGGCGCAAAAGGCGTCTTGGGAACAGATGTTGACCGCCATCGTGATCGGATACGAAGTCGGTATCACCATCGCCGCCGCAAGGCGAAGCTACGGGAATACCGGGACATGGGGCGCCTATGCCGCCGTCGCGGCGGCGGGGGCGTTGTGCGGCACGTCCGCAGCCGTTCTGGAACATGCGCTGGCGATCGCCGGAGAGACCGCGCCGAACCAGCTTTTTGCAAGTGCGCCGCCGCCACGCGATCCCAGCCCCGAGGGCAGCGATGTCAAGGAGGGTATTCCATGGTCGGTCGTGACCGGACTGACCGCCTTGCGGCTGGCCGAAGCCGGCCATACCGGCCCCAGAAACATTCTGGAAAGCGTCCGCCATTACGATCTGCCCGATCCGATCCGGTTCGGGGGCGATGCGCATATCAACCATGTCTATCACAAGCTTTACGCCTGCTGCCGTCACGTCCATGCGCCGCTCGATGCCCTGCTGGGACTGATCGCCGATCACGATCTGGCCGACGCCGACGCGATCACGGTCGAGACGACGAGTGGCGCGCTAAGGATTTCGAACCTTGCGCGGCCAAGCAACCTGACGGATGTGCAATACAGCATCCCTTATTGCCTTTCCCTCGCCATGGTGAGAGGGCAGGATGGGCTGATGCATCTGCGACAGGATGTGCTGAACGATCATGCTGTCGAAACGCTCGCGCAGCGCGTGTCTCTGGTTCTGAATCCGTCATTTGACGCCCGCTTCCCACAGGAGACGCTGGCGCGTGTCACGGTCAGAAGCCGAGGGCGGGATGTCGTATCGCCGATAACGGCGCCGCGCGGCGAGGCCAGCGATCCGCTGACCTGGTGCGACCTTCGGAAAAAGGCCAAGGTGGTCTCCGAGTCTCTCGGTGCGCCGCTGCTTGGCAAGGCCTTGGACGATCTGGCCGTCAACCTGTCCGCAAACAGGTTGACAGGATTGAGCGATCTCGTCGGCTGCAATCTGGATCAGATGGCGGTCCATCCCTGACTGACGGCCTTCCGCAGGGTCTCGATCGACACGAAAGCCTCTGCAATCTCGGGCAGGATCTGGTTCTCTGCCGCGAAATCCCGTCCGTAGAGAGACGAGAAGATCGTGATTCCCGCCCGGTGCAACGGCACATCGACTTGCGCCAGTTCGGCCAGCCGAACCGTCGTCAGCAAGCCATAGGGCACGTCTTCGGTCACATAGCGCGTGTCCAGCGAGGTCGGCCCGTTCACCCCCTTGCGCGTGGCGACGATCTGGCGCAGCATCTCGGCCAATGGCCCGATCTCGATCTTGCCGGGCACGGCATAGGCTTGGTGGATGCTGCGCGCTTGAACGCCGAAGGCTTCGGCGACCCTCAGTCGCTCGCGGTCCAGATCCTCTAGAAAACGCGCAACGGCAGGAGTTATATATGGCTGCTGTGCCCATTCTTCCCCCAGTTCCATCCGCGTTAGATTGAACATTGCGATTCCGTAATGCACCGACGGATTGAGATTGCCCAAATCGACGCCAATCATGTCTTCGACAAGCGAGAACCGGTCCCCGAACAGGTTGCGGCACAGCGACAGCGCTTCCTCGCCAGCGCTGTGTGGAATGACCGCCATTTCGACCTTCGGCCGAAGTAGCGAGATCGAAACCGATGTCGAGCTGGTCTGCCGACCCGTGGACGCAGTAGTATTCCAGGCCACGATGGGGCAATCGAGGCCGCGCGCTGACAGCAACTTCGACAGATAGAGGGCTGCGAAAGACAGATGCGCGCTGAGAATGATAGTCTGATCAGGGCGCAGGACCGGCGCGATACGATCCATCACGTCGCGGTAGCCAAAAGCGGGGATCGCGAAGATGAGGGCCTCGCCATCAGCGAGTTGCTGCGCGGACCTCAATACGTCGACGTCAAACACCCCCTCCAGCGCGTTGCTCGCTTTCAACAGTGCGCCTTCAGCCAGTTCGGTTCCTCGCTTTCCGCTAGGCGACCAGAGCATCGGGTTGTGGCCCCGATCGGCTAGGAAGGCTGCATAACTATAGGCGATGCCACCGGCGCCAATGATTGATACCTGCATGAACGCCCCATCTCCAGTGAATTGCTTCGTGATCAGAGCAGAGTTTGCAGCATTGAACAAAGTCGAATTATCGTATTCGATATAACCAGAAGCTATGTGCGCCTCCCCGGAGTATGATCAGCGCAAGATCGCTATCGCTCCTGACAAAGGGCTGCATAGCGATCAGCTTTTACGCGTTCTGAATGTGAACCGCCGTTGGTCCACTTCCCGCCCTGCAAGTCGCTTATCATCGTTTGTCGCTGCGCCATGAACGAACGGCTGCTTCAGTCCGATGCTGCGAGCGCCATGCGGCGCTGCCATCAGGCAGCTTTCCGCCCTTAGCGGCTTCAGGTCGTTTTCCCCGGCGCGCGGCATCCCTTCACCGAAAATCCCGCCCCTTCACCTTGATGCTGTCCAGATGCAGGTCGCGGACATACATGTCACGGGGCCGCGGTCCTTCAGGCACGATCCCGCGCGGATCCGGGGCTGGGCTGCCATGACGGAACTCGTCGCCACGCCCGTGGGGCAGGGGGAAGGCGGTGCCGCCTCGGCCGACGCCGGCTAGCTCGCGCGAAAGGTCGGTCAGCTGATGGGCGACCAGATGCGCCACCTCGCCCTCGCGCTGAATGCGGCCCCGGACGGCGATCATCCCTGCGCCGAGGATGGTGCGGCGATGCGCCTCGAAGACCCTGGTCCAGATGACTAGGTTGGCGACGCCGGACTCGTCTTCCAGCGTGATGAACATCACCCCTTTGGCCGATCCGGGCCGCTGGCGGACCAGGACCAGGCCGGCGGTCTCCAGCCAGCACCGGTCGCGGCTGGCCATGGTATCGGCACAGGTGACGATACGGCGCTGCTTCAGTCTGTCGCGCAGGAATTCCACCGGATGCCGGCGCAGCGACAGCCCGGTATGGCCGTAATCCTCGACCACCTCGCGGCCGAGAGTCATCGGATGCAATGTGATCGCGGGTTCGGCTGCCTCGGGGTTGCTTTCGCACTCGCGGTCTGACGCCGCCGCGAACAGCGGCAGTTCCTCGGGGGCTAGTCCCTTGATGGCCCAAAGGGAGTCGCGGCGGGAGAAGCCGAGGCTCGGGCGGAAGCCGTCGGCCTCGGCGATCCGGGTCAGCGCCGCCAGCGGCGCGCGGACCCTGCGCCACAGATCCTCGACCGAGGCGAAGGGCTGATCGGCGCGGGCGGTGACGATGGCGGCACCGTGGGCATTGGCGAGTCCCTTGACCATGCGCAGCCCGAGACGGACGGCAAAGCGGCCTTCCTCGTCTTCCGGCCGGCCGGTCGGCTCCAGGGTGCAGTCCCAGCGGGAGGCGTTGATGCAGACGGGCCTGATCTCGACGCCATGGTCGCGGGCATCGCGGACGATCTGCGCCGGGGCATAGAAGCCCATCGGCTGGCTGTTCAGGAGCGCGGCGCAGAAGGCGTCCGGGTGCCAGCACTTCAGCCAGGCCGAGGCATAGGCGACCAGGGCGAAGGAGGCGGCGTGGCTTTCCGGAAAGCCATAGGAGCCGAAACCCTCCAACTGCCTGAAAGTGCGTTCGGCGAACTCCGCCTCATAGCCGCGCCCGACCATGCCGGACACCAGCTTGTCCTTGAAGGCCGAGACGCCGCCGGTGAACTTGAAGGTGGCCATGCTCTTGCGCAGCAGGTCGGCCTCGCCCGGCGTGAAGCCGGCGCATTCGATCGCCACGCGCATGGCCTGTTCCTGGAACAAGGGCACGCCGAGGGTTTTGCCCAGCACCTTTTCCAGCTCCGGCCTCGGATATTCGACCGGCTCCTTTCCTTCGCGTCGTCGCAGATAGGGGTGAACCATGTCGCCCTGGATCGGGCCGGGCCGGACGATGGCGACCTGCACCACCAGGTCGTAATAGGTGCGCGGCTTCAGCCGCGGCAGCATTGCCATCTGCGCCCGGCTCTCGATCTGGAAGGTGCCGATCGTGTCGGCCTTGCGAATCATCGCATAGGTGCGTGGATCTTCCGCCGGGATGGAGGCCAGGTCATGGACGATGCTCTTGTGCTCGGCGATTAGCGCCAGCCCCTTGGCCATGCAGGTGAGCATGCCGAGCGCCAGCACATCGACCTTCATGAACCGCAGCGCGTCAATGTCGTCCTTGTCCCATTCGATGATCTGGCGGTCTTCCATGGCGGCCGGCTCGATCGGCACCAAGTCGTCGAGGCGGTCTTGCGTCAGCACGAAGCCGCCCGGGTGCTGCGACAGGTGCCGGGGGGCGCCCTGCAACTGCCGGGACAGGTCCAGCGTCAGCCGCAGCCGGCGATCCTCGGGATTGAGGTTCAGCGCGCGGATCTGCTCGTCGCTGACGCCCTCGTCGGACCATGCCCAGATCTGCCCGGAAATCGCCTGGATCAGATCCTCGGGCAGGCCCATCGCCTTGCCGACATCGCGTAGCGCGCCTTTCGAGCGATAGCGGATCACCGTAGCGGTCAGCGCGGCGCGGTCCCGGCCATAAGTCTCGTAAACCCACTGGATGACTTCCTCGCGGCGCTCGTGCTCGAAATCCACGTCGATGTCAGGCGGCTCACGGCGTTCCTCGCTGACGAAACGCTCGAACAGCAGGTCGTTGCGGCCGGGGTCGATGGCGGTGATGCCCAGCACATAGCAGACGGCAGAATTGGCGGCCGAGCCGCGCCCCTGGCAGAGGATGTCGCGGGATCGGGCGAAGCGGACGATGCTGTGGACCGTCAGGAAATAGCGCGCATAGTCCAGCTTCTCGATCAGCCACAGTTCATGGGACAGGCTGGCCGTGACCTCCGGGGGCACGCCTTTCGAATAGCGGACCTTGGCACCCTCCCACGTCAGCCGCGCCAGCGTCTGTTGCGGGGTCAGGCTGGGATCGTCGCGTTCCTCGGGGTATTGATAGCGCAGTTCGTCCAGGGAGAACCGGCAGCGGTCCAAGATCTCGACCGTCCGCGCCAGAGCCTGGGGATAGCGGTTGAACAGCCGGTGCATTTCCTCGGGCGGCTTCAGATAGCGGTCAGCATGGCGCTCGCGGCGAAAGCCCAGGGCATCGACCGTGGTGGTGTGGCGGATCGCCGTCACCACGTCCTGGAGGATACGGCGGGCAGGATCGTGATAAAGCACATCGTTGGTGACAACGGTCGGCACGCCCTGCTGGGCGGCGAGATTGGACAGCTCGTGCAGCCGCAACTGGTCGTTCGGGCGGCGACGCAGGGTCAGGGCCAGATAGGCGCGATCCCGGAACAGATCGCGCAGCCGCCGCAGGCGCAGCGCGCAGGTGTCGTCGGCCAAGTCCGGCACCAACACCGCGATCAGCCCCTCAGCGTAATCGGCCAGGTCAGACCACTCCAGATGGCATTTGCCCTTGCCGGCGCGCGACTTGCCCAGCGTCAGTAGCCGGCAGAGACGGGCGTAAGCCGCCCGGTCGGTGGGATAGACCAGCAGCGCCGTGCCGCAAGCGAGATCCAGGCGGCAGCCGACGATCAGCCGGATGCCGGTGGTTTTGGCGGCTTCCCAGGCCCGGACGATCCCGGCCAGGGAATTGCGGTCGGTGACGGCAAGCGCCTCGATGCCCATTAGCGCGGCGGTGGCAAACAGCTCCTCGGCCGAGGAGGCGCCGCGCAGGAACGAGAACTGCGATGTAACCTGCAATTCGGCATAGCGCGGCCCGGTCATCCGAAGACCCCGTGCAAAAACCAGCGGTGGCTGCCGGTCCCGAGGTTCTCGCCGTCGCCCGCCCGGAAGATCCAGAAGCGTTCCCCCCCGTCATCCTCGATGCGGAAATAGTCCCGCACGGCGATCAGCTCGGCGTCGCGCTTCCACCATTCGCCGAAGACGCGCTCGGGGCCATCGGCGCGGCGGACCCGGCGGCGTATGCCGCGCCAGGCAATCCAGACCGGCGGATGGTCGGGCAGCAGCGCCATGGTCTCGATCGGCTCGGGCCGGGGCAGCAGGCGGGACGGGCGCGGCCAGTGATCCGGCCAGCCGGCGCCGACAGGCTCGGCCAGGGCGGCGATGCGGGCGACAGCGCGTTCGGGCACGTCGCTGGCTACCGGGGCCATGCGATAGACGGCGCGGGCGCCGACGCGGTTGGCCAGCACATCGACCAGGCCGGAAAGGTCGGCCGCCGGTTCCTCGATCAGGCGGCTGGCCGCCTGCCGGGCCGCCAACGGCTCGGCGATGGTGGCGGCCAGCGACAGGATCTCGATGCCGTAGCCAGGCGCGATGGTCTCGATCTTGTCGCACAAGAGCCGGGTCAGGCGCTTCGGATCGCGCTGCGGCTGGGCGAGGCCGACGCGAACCGTCTGGATATGACTGTCCACCCGCCAGCAGAGCAGGTCGAGGCGCCGGGCGCCAAGGCCGCGCTCTTCGAGGGCCGCGCAAAGCTGCACGGCCAGCTTGCCGATATAGCGAGCGATGGTCTCGGCGGCGGAAATGGGTTCGGCGAAGCTGCGGCGCACCTCGACCAGGCCCTCCGGGCGCAGCGGTTCGATCGGTTCATTGGCATGGCCGAGGGCCTGATCGAGTCTTCGGCAGAGTTCGGGGCCGAAGCGCCGGGTCAGCGGCGCGCGCGGCTGGCCCAGCAGATCGCCGATGCGGACGAAGCCCAAGCTGCGCAGTCCGGCCACGGTCGCGGGCGGCAGGCGCAGCGCGGCGAGGGGCAGGGGGGCCAGCAGGGTGTCCGCACTGCCCGGCTCGGCCCAAAAGACCGGATCGGCCCGATACCGGGCCAGGGCATGGGCGGCCCCCCAGGTATCGGCCACGGCGGCGCGCGCGGTGACGCCGGACATCGCCAGCCGACCGATCAGCGCCTCCAGCATGGCCGCCTCGCCGCCATGCAGGTGATCGGCGCCGGTCGAGTCGATGACGATCCCGTCCGGCGGATCGACCGCCACGATGGGCGAAAACCGTTGCAGCACCCACAGCGCCAGCCGCTCAAGGCTGGCGGCATCCTCGGCCGGATCGGCAGGCGCGACTCGCAAGCCCGGCACCAGGGCCTGGGCCTTGCTGACCGGCATCCCGACATGCAGGCCCAACTGCTGCGCAGCGGCATCGGTGGCCGTTACCAGGCGGCGGTTGCCGACCCGGCCCGCCAGGACCAGCGGCGCCTCAGCCGAAGGCGCCGCGTCGCCCGCCTGCCGCCGCAGCCGGTCCACCGGCCACGTCGGCAGGAAGACCGAGATGACCCGAGCCATCGCATGCCTCCAGTTCCACGTCAAAACTTTCGCCTGCCCGCGCCCGGATCAGTTCCACCAGCCAACGGGCGCGACCGACACCGGGGACCGGCAGGGCGGCCGAGGGCAGGACCGAGACCCGCCAGCGGGTCATCGCCGCCGTGGGCTGCCCGAAATCCGCCGCATCTGCGGACCTGCGCCAGCGGCGCAGGGCGATGCCGGTGGTGCCGGAT
>NZ_JBQEOI010000028.1:0-38101 GCF_052045125.1 Paracoccus sp. 22332 | reverse complement strand
TGTCAATCGGCATCCAAACGGCCCCCCCGATCGGCGCCCAAAAGTGACCCCTTTGGCGCGCGGTTGAGCAGGCCCGTGGCGGCGTAGCTTTCCAGCTGGCGCAGCCGACGCGGGCCTGCGTTTCGGAGGGGGTTCAGGCTCGGGTTTTGATGCGCCAGCTGTCGTTGCCGGTCTCGACTATATCGCAGTGGTGGGTGAGGCGATCGAGCAGCGCGGTGGTCATCTTCGCGTCCCCGAAGACGGTCGGCCACTCGCCGAATGCGAGGTTGGTGGTGACGATGACGGAAGTCTGCTCGTAGAGCTTGCTGACCAGATGGAACAGCAACTGGCCGCCGGACTGCGCGAATGGGAGGTATCCGAGTTCATCGAGGATGACGAAGTCGAGCCGCATCAGATGTTCTGCAAGCCGGCCCGCCCGTCCAGCACGGGCCTCGGCCTCCAGCCTGTTCACCAGGTCGACGACATTAAAGAACCTGCCCCGGGCACCATTGCGGATGACCGCACGCGCGATCGCCACGGAGATATGGGTCTTGCCGGTCCCCGTTCCGCCAACCAGCACGACATTGCGCTGTTGGCTGAGGAACTCCCCGCTGGCCAGATCACGCACCAAGGTCTCGTTGATCGGGGTGTCATCGAAGGTGAACTCCTCGATCTCCCGGGCATAGGGCAGCTTGGCGGTGGTGATCTGGTATTTGACCGACCGCGCTTTCTTCTCGTTGATCTCGGCGGCCAGAAGATCTCCAACGATCTGGCGGGGTTCATGCTGGCGGCGCACAGCCACCGCCATGAGTTCATCATAAGCGGCGCGCATCCCGTAGAGCTTCAACTCGCCCATTGCGGCCATGATGTCAGCACGATCCATCAGCTGACCCTCCGCAGCAGGTCATAACGGGCGCAGTCCGCCACCGGTTCATAGGTCAGGCGCAAGGCCGGAGAGGTCAGCAGGAGAGGCGGCGGTTCCGGATCGCGCCTGCGAGACAGGATATTGAGGATCACATCGGCGGAGTGAACGCCCTGCGAAAGGGCTTCGGCGCATGCCTTTTGTACCGCAGGCATCCCTTCCGTCAGCACCGCGCCGAGGATCTTCACCATCTGGCGGTCGCCATCAGAGGAACCCTGCAGCTTACGGCGGATCTGTTCGAGCGCTCCGGGAAGAACCCAGTCCTTGAACGGTGCGCCGTTACGCAGCGCTCCGGGTTTGCGAAGCAAAACAGGCACATAATGCCAGGGATTGTAGACCGTCCGGTCCCGGCCGAAGTGACGCGGGTGGTCTCCTACCAGTCGGCCCTCCTGCCGGATCTCGATCCGCTCAGCATAGGCCCTGATCTCGACCTGCCGCCCGACAGCCGTTGCCGCAACCGAGTATTTGTTATTGTCGAAGCGCACGAGACAGGTCTTCGACACCGCCGCAGGCAGCGAATGGAATCCGTCGAAGCGCCCGGCATAAGGAACAAGGTGTGGGCGCTCTTCCTGGAAGACCTGCCAGACGGTTTTGTCCGTCAGCTCCGGATGCTTGCTGCTTCTGGCCGATGCGATGCACTTGTCCAGCAGCCAGGCATTCAGTTCCTCGTAGCTTTTGACCCGGACGCGGGGCGAGAAGAACCGCTGGCGGACCGTACCGACCTGGCTCTCCACCTGGCCTTTCTCCCAACCCGCAGCAGGGGTGCAGGCAACGGGTTCGACCAGATAATGGCTGGCCATCTGCAGGAACCGGCGATTGTAGAGACGTTCCTTGCCGGTGAAGATGGTCTCCACCGCCGTCTTCATGTTGTCGTAGATCCCGCGGGTGCAGGTGCCCTTGAAGAAGGCGAAGGCCCTGTCGTGGGCATCGAACACCATCTCCTGTGTCTCGCGCGGATAGGCCCGCACGAAGAACATCCGGCTGTGACACAAGCGAACATGGGCCACTTTGATGGTGGTCGTCGCCCCAGCAATGACCACAACCTCGTGGCTCCAATCGAACTGATAGGCTTCGCCGGGCGCAAAGCTCAGGGGCACGAAAGCAGAAGATGCGCCCGAACTCTGATTGCGCGCCCAGTTCGAGGCGTAGCGACGCACCGCATCATAACCGCCTTCATAGCCGAGACCGCTCAGCTCTTCGTAGAGCTGTGTCAGGGATTGACGTTCCCGGCTGGCCCGCGCGGCGTTGACCTCCAGCAGTCGGTTGAGCTCCCCCAGCCAGGCACCCAGCTTCGGGCGCGGCTGCACCGTCCGGGTATAGGTGAACTCGGTAATCCCGGTGCGGATCACCTTCCGCACCACCTTCTTCGACAGCTTCAGGTCACGGCAGATCGTCTTGATCCCCTTGCCCTCAGCAAAATGCAGCCGCCTGATCTTTGCGATTGTCTCCACGATCAGCATCCCGTGCTCGGCCTCCGATAATCATCGAAGGCACAATGGACCCAACCCCCGGTCGGTGGGGTCCCTTTTGGACGCCGATCACCCCAGAAGCGGGGTCCTTATTGCAAGCCGTTCAACAGGCGAAGCAGGCCCAACTCCTGCCACCCTCATCATGACCGGCAAAAAGTGCATTTCGGCGATTCATGGCCGGGCTGCGGATGGCATTTTCCACCAGGTTGGAGTCCATGTCGACGCGGCCATCGTCAAGAAACAGCCGAAAGCCGTCCTGACGCTTCAGCATGTAGGTCATCGCCACGCCGAGGTCGGACTTGCGCGAGACGCGCGCGGCCTGGGCTGACAGCCAGGCGAAGAAGGCATCCACCAAGGGACGGGACAGGTCCTGGCGAACCGCCCGGCGCTCATCGGGATCGGCGCCGCGGATGCTGTCCTCGATCTTGTAAAGGGCCGCAATGCGCAGCAGCGCCTCATCGACGATGGGCGAGCCCTTCTTGGGCTTGGCCTTGATCAGCTTGCGCCGTCCATGCGCCCAACAGAAGGCCAGACGCAGTGGCTTGCCGCCTGTGCGTTTCGGCGTGGCCAGATGGGAATAGCCGCCATAAGCATCGACCTGGATCGTGCCGTTGAAGCCCTCAAGGATCTCGGCGCATATTCGCCGTTCCGCCCCGGCCGGTAGTGGAACACCACTCCCGGCGGCGCAGGGCCGTTCCAGCCACGATCATCGCGCAGCACCGCCCAGAGATAGCCGGTTTTCGTCTTGCCGCGCCCCGGATCGAGCACCGGGGCGGTGGTCTCGTCGACATAAAGCCGGGTGCTGTCTGTCATCAGGCGTTTGGCCATATGCTCGACCACAGGAGCGATCAGCGCGCCCGTGCGACCCATCCAATCGGCGAGCACCGAGCGGTCGATCGGCACGCCGTGACGAGCCATCACCATGGCCTGCCGGTTCAGCGGCATGTGCTCGGAATGCTTGGAGACGGCAATCTGCGCCAGAAGCGCCTCGGTGGGCCAGCTGCCCTCCAGCAGATGCGCCGGGGCCTTGGCCTGCACCACGCCCGCACGTCCCTTGGGACAAGCGTATCGGGGGCGCACCGTGACAATGACCTGATAGCGCGCCGGGATGTAATCCAGCCGCTCGGTCCGGTCCTCGCCGATCCGGACCATGTCGCCGCAGCCGCAGGGACAGGCGATGCTGTCGGGTTCGATCACGCGCAGGGCGCGCGGCAGGCCTTCAGGCAGGGCCCGCGCCTTGCGAGGCGCCCGGGGCGTTTTCTTCTCGGGGTCAGGCTCACTGGCCGCGATCCTGTCCTCGACAGCGGCGATCCGGGCCTGCGTCTCGGCGATGGCCGTTTCCAGATCTTCCAGTGCCAGTTCCAGTTGCGCCGGGTCCAGCTTCTCCGACTTCGGCCCGAACTTCGTGCGCCGGTAGTCCTGAACCTGGCCTTCCAGCCGCTCGATCAGCGCTTTCAACTCGGTGATGAAAGCGTCTTTCTCCGCCACCACCGCCTGCTCATGCTGACGCGCCGCACGCTCCACGGAGAGCTCGAACTGGACGGCCCCAAAGGCCTTCACCACCTCGGGCGGCAAGTTCGGAAACAGACTGAGATCGAAGGATTGCGACATGCGCCTTCTTACCCGATCCGGTGCAGAAAGCCTATCAAAACAATGCCAAAGCCGCCTGCTGAGTCACCCTGCCGCAGTCGGCGGAAGCACTTTCGGCGTGCTCATCCCAAGCCACGCCGCGCCTTCGAACAGGGCCTCATATTGCGCTCGTGACAGCTGCATCACCCCGTCCTGAACCCGGGGCCAGCAGAACTTTGAAACTTCCAGAACCTTGTAGATCAGCACCATGCCAGTGCCGTCCCATACCAGGATCTTCAGCCTGTCACCGCGCTTCGAGCGGAACACCACCGTCACACCCGAATACGGATCCAGCTTCAGCTCCGTCTGCTCCATCAGCGCCAAAGCGTTATGCCCGCAGCGGAAATCCACCGGCTTCGTCGCGATCAGGATCGGCAATCTCTGTCCCGCGACGATCATGTTGCACCGCGCAAGGCACGGATCAGGGCCGCGGCCCGCTCGACGGGAACTTCGCTCGGCACACGCAGCACCACATCGTCACCGATCTCGACGCTCATGACACCAGACAAGATCTCGGCTCTCTCCGGCAGCTTCGCCGATCTCGTCGGTTCGGCCGCAATGGCCAAGGGAACAAAGACCGGATCGCCAAGAACCTTGGACGGCAGCGACAGCCCCTCCAGCAGATCAGCCGGAAGCGCAAGAAGCCCCTTGCGAGCCCGGCGCCGCCAATCCGAAAGCTGGTGCGGGACAAGATCATGCCTTGCCGCGACATCAACCACCCGTGCCCCAGGAGCGAGGCTCTCTGCCACGATCCGAGCCTTTACCTCGTCTGGCCACCGCCGGTTTCCGCGCCGAGGCTCAACAACCTCGCACTGACCAACAAAACCTTCCACACTGCCTGCCATATCGCCTCTCCGTCTGCTTCGACGGACAGGTGGCAGAGACCACCCAAGCCAGGAATGCGCAAAATCAATGGGTCAGAGACGGCGCATACGATAGAGCCGCACCGCGAGGTCGCGCTTGTCCTTGTCGAGCACCTGGGGACGCCCGCCCTTGCGGCCGCGGGCACGCGCCGCCGTCAGGCCAGCCTGGGTGCGCTCTCGGATCAGGTTGCGTTCAAACTCTGCCAAAGCGCCGAACAGGTGAAAGGTGAGCTTGCCGGAAGGGGTGTTGGTGTCGATCGACTCCTGCAGGCTCAGCAATCCGACCTTCTGCTCTTCAAGCCAAGTCATCCAGCCGATGAGGTCGCGTAGTGACCGACCGAGACGGTCAAGCCGCCAGACGACCAGGGTGTCACCGGCACGCAGTTGCTCTTTGACCTTTTCGAGACCGGGCCGGGAAGCCTCCGCCCCGGAGGCCGTGTCGGCAATGACCCTCTCGCAACCCGCCGCCAAGAGAGCATCCCTCTGGAGATCCAGGTTCTGCTCGATGGTGGAGACCCGCGCGTAGCCGATCTTCATGGTCGAGGACCAAGTTTGGTAAGGAAAGTCGTCATGAAGAAAGATAATCTGCCTTAGTTTTTCTTACCGAGTAGATTTACTCGGAACTGGCTGGTTCGGCTGTGGATTTCTACGCTAAATGGTACGGTTCTGCTGGCGCTATTTGTCAGCGACCTTGCTTAAAGCCGCAACTGAAAGCCCCCGATCAGGTAAGGTGGCAGGATCGATGCGAGGAGCCCTAAGCTGCCCGTTCATACTTGGTTGCGCGCCGCACGACGGCGTCCTCATCGTGCATTCATCATTGCCTGGGACCAATCTCACCAGAGATCAGACAGACCTTTCCATTGCCAAGGAAGAGGCGGCCGTCCCTGAAGGCGGTGTCAGTTCAGGCGTTTCGCATCCTATTGTGCAGCATCTGCCCGGCTGCTTGCTCACACGCCGCCCGTCGTTGAGGAGGCCACGGTCGAGCAGGCTCTCGACCAGTTCCACCTTCTCCATCACCGGATAGTTGCGCCAGATCTCGCGTTTCATTGCCTCGGGCGAGCCGCCGCCATGGAGCGAGATCACCGAATACCAGCCTCCCTCGTGCGAAACCGTCAGATCCTCGATAAAACGGGCAACCTCTACGCGCTGCTCGAAGGGGATGTCGGCGCGTCCACCCATCACCGCGGCGATCGAGGCGGCGGTCTCGGGGTTGTGGTCCTCGTCCGGTCCTGGCAGCGCGACGATCAGCCCCCCCGAAACATAATGGGCGACGCGGTGCATGTCGTAGATCTTCGTGGCCAGCAGCAGCTTGCCAATGTTGGAAAACACCGCATCCGGCATGACCGACCCGGCCGCATCCTTGGTGCAATAGACCGAAGACGCCACCCCGCAGGCATAGAAGCTTTCGGTAATGGTGATCAGTTCCACCATCTGATCGCGGATATGCCCGTGACGGTCCGCGTCGAGTCCGTTGGCCTCGATCATCAGCGCCCCGGCCCCGATCAGCAGATCGCCGAAGCCCGCTCTCGCACCAATGCAGGAATGGCGGTGATGGGTTGCATAGGAGGTCGTCAGGAAGCCGCCCTCCTCGGTCTCGCCCGCGAGAAACACGCGGTCATGGGGCACGAAGACGTCATCGAAGACCACCATCGCCACGGCCTGGCCGTATTTCGCCGAGAACTTCGCCGCCGCGTTGCCTGGCTGGCCCGCCGGCCGCGAGATGATCGTCACGCCCGGCGCGTCACAGGGAACGGCGCAGCAGACGGCAAAGGCGCTGTCCTCCGGCATGTGCGTGCGACATGGCATGACGAGGAACTCGTGCATGTAGGGCGCGCCTGTCACGATGGCCTTGGTGCCCCGGATGACGATGCCGTCCTTCCGGCGCTCCGTGATGTGGACATAGACATCCGGGTTCACCTGCTTGCCCGGACGCAGGGACCGGTCGCCCTTGGCGTCAGTCATCGCGACCCCTAGCGTCAGGTCGCGGTCCTGAATGTCGTGAAGATAGGCCAGGAACCGCTGGCCGTAGTCGGTGCCATGGTTGGCATCGATCAGGAGCGTTGCCTGCCAGAGTCCGTTCAGCGCATCATGCGTGAGGTAGCGCTGCGCGCAGCCGGAAGTCCTGCAGACCAGCCGCACGGCCTCAAGCTTGTCGAGCAGGTCCTGCGAGGTCTCGTTGATGTGCAGCATCCGGTTGACGGTCTTGCCGGAGGTGCCCTGCCGGGCCGTCATGATGCGCGCGTGCTGTTCCTGCAGGGCGAAGTCGTAGGTGACACCCACACCGGCAATGCCGGGCGCCAGCAGCGGCTCATCGGCGACGCTTTCAACGGCCTGACCGCTGACGAAGACGCGGGGTTTGTAGGCCCGGAGCGAGTCCCGGTAGTCGGCAGCTGACATCAGCATGATGATTCCCTCCGGATTGTTTAAAATATCGAACGCTGTTAGATTAATGAACAGTGTTAGAATATCTGTCAAGGATGATAGGAGGGCATGGTGGCGGAGCGTCAAACCCGGCGGACAGCGGTTAGCGAACACAAGCGCGCGTTGATCCTCGAAGCCGCGCGCCAGGTCTTTGCCGAAGAGGGGCTGGACGGGGCGAGCCTGCGGGCCATCGCGGTCAGGGCCGGATACACGCCCGCTGCGCTCTATTTTCACTTCGACTCCAAGGAGGCGATGTATGCCGAGGTGCTGCATGGCTCGCTAGTGTCCCTGGGTGCTGCGGTCGAGGGAAGCGTCGCCGGGACGAAGACTCCGCAGCAGCACCTAAAGGCCGCTGCCATGGCCTTCTTCCGGTTCTATGCCGAGAACCCGCGGGATCTGGACCTGGGCTTCTACCTGTTTCGCGGCGGCATGAAGCCGGCAGGACTGGGACGCGAGCGTGACGAGCGGCTGAACGCAGCGCTCGAAGCCGCCCTGCGGCCAATTGCCGAGGCCGCTTTGGCACTTGGTGCCTCAGCGGAGCGCGCCAATCTGCTGATGGTGGATTGCTTCGCCCATGCGACGGGGCTTCTGCTGCTGCTCCATACCGGCCGCATCCGCATGTTCGGAGCCTCGGCGCCCGAGTTGATGGAGGCTTACGTCGATGAGCGCGTCGAGCGGCTTGTGGAAGGACAGGACCATGATGACCATTGATCCCGCACGCTCCCTACTTCTCGTCATCGACTTCCAAGTGCGCCTGATGCCTGCGATCCATGAGGGCGAGCTGGCGGTCCGCAATGCGCGGCGGCTGACCGACGCTGCAGCGCTGATGGGCATCCCGTGCCTCTTCACCGAACAGAACGCCAAGGGTCTCGGCCCGACGGTCGACGATCTGATGGTCCCGCAGGATCGACTGGTTCACAAGCAGTTCTTCGATGCCTGCCGCGAGGAGGGCTTTCTCGCTCGCATCCCCGCAGACGCCCATGTCGTCGTCCTCGGATGCGAGGCACATGTCTGTGCTCTACAGACGGTGCTGGGCTTGCTCGCGGCCTCACGGAAGACCTGGGTGGTGCGCGACGCGCTCGGCTCGCGCCATCCCGAGAATAAGGAGACTGCTCTGCGCCGTATGGAGCGCCACGGCGCCGAGATCGTCACGACCGAGATGGTGGTCTTTGAATGGCTGCAGAGCGCCGGCAACCCGCAGTTCCGGCAGTCCGTGGCATTGATCAAGTGACTGAACTGTATAGAAAAAAACCGAGTAGAGCGTCGGGGCTGGGTCAAGGCACCGCATTATCAGCGCTGCCAAGGCAAACGGGATGCCGCATTAAGTGTGTGGATTGCCAATGCTGACATATTCATTTGGCAGGCGCAGCGAACGTCCGCTTCGTCCAGCATCCCAGTCGTTGCGCCTTGCTCTTTGGATGACCGCTTCCACGCGCAGGTGCCCAAGCTATCGGTTTGTATCGTTTTTCGGTTCGCCATTTCTCAGGGCAGCGTACAAAGCGGACTTGCCGACTTTCACGCGTGCGGCGGCCTCGCGGACGGTGAGGCCGGTCGCAATTAGATGGCGGGCACGTGCGACCCTTTCCGGCGTGGCGGCCATCGGCCGGCCCCCCTTTCGCCCCCTTGCTGCTGCCGCCGTGAGCCCTGCGTTCGTCCGTTCACGGATCAGATCGCGCTCGAACTGACCAAGGGCGCCGAAAATGTGGAAGACGAGCCGCCCGGTGGGGGTCATGGTGTCGATGTTCTCGGTCAGCGACCGGAACCCCACGCCGCGATCTTCCAGGTCCGCGACGGTCTGAAGCAGATGCGTCATAGACCGGCCGAGGCGGTCGAGTTTCCAGACCACGAGAATGTCGCCCTCCCGCAGGAACGATAGAGCCGCGTTGAGCCCGGGGCGCTCGGTCCTGGCGCCTGATACTCCGCGATCCTCGAAAGTGCGGGTTGCTCCGGCAGCATGGAGAGCGTCGAGCTGAAGGGCGAGATCCTGTTCGGCGGTTGAGACGCGGGCGTAGCCAATGAGGGACATGGGTCTCCGGCGGAAAACTGTGCGCCGGGGCATCCGACACACTCCATTTGTCCGCAAAGCCGTCCAGAAATCAAGTTGTCCATTTACCCATTGTTGTGATGATTTTCGGACAGGTTCCATGATCTTCCAGAAAACGGACGTTTTTCGGAATTCACATGAGCAACGTGCTGAACGATAGGGGATCCTCAATCGTTTCACGGCGCTCGGTATCCCCGTGACACAGCCCGTCGGCTGACATCAGGCAGGGAAAGGGGACCTCCGGCCTTCAGACACTTCGTGCAACAGCGCCGGTTTCGGTGCATTCACACTTGGAGCATCGATATCTCCGCACTGCGCAATCAGGCGGCAGCACGGAGAAAATTCCCGCGCTGTCTCGGCCCCACGCGTCCTCGATGTCTCCGGAAAAGCTTCACGGAAATACTCGATTTGCTCTGCATCAAGCATTTGCCTCAGGTCACCCTTAGCAGCGGTTCGGTGCAAATTTGGCGCACCGCCCCGTGCATCTCGCCGCGTTCTCTTGGAAAAGGCCGGAACGCCGCGAACGGCGTTCCAGCTTGTCGGACCGATCTCAGGCGCGCTCGGGAACGGGCAGGCCCAGCCATTCCGTGTAGAAGGCATCGATGTCGGGTTCGAAGTCGTGGATCACCGGATACCAGGGGGTCGGCGCCTCGACATCGAGAAGGTCGCCGGATTTAGGGCAGTAGTATTCGCGGATCACCTGCCAGTCGGTCGAGGGGGCCATCAGGCGGGGGTAAAGCTCCTCCATCTCCTGGGGCGTCTCGCGCACGCGCATGACCGCATGCAGCTTCCAGTTCTCGCGCCAGTCGCAGAACTCGTGACCGGCATGGGACTTGACGACCCATTTCCTGTCCGAGGCGCGCTGCACGATATACAGCTTCGGTCCCAGCGGCAGGATGATCTTGTCGTCCCACGGCACCTGCTCCTGCAGGATGTCCAGGTAGATCTCGAACCGCTCCTTGTCCTTGGGGGTCGAGAGCATCGTGTGCAGCGTGTCGCGGTCGATCTTGCCGTCGACCAGGTCCTTGATCTTGGCTTTCGTGTAGGCCATTTCGCGTCTCCTGTTGGGTGGGGGGCACCGGGCCGGCCGGTGCCCGGAAGGCTCATTCGTCGACGAACTGGACGGTCTTCACGTCCGGCAGCTCGCTGATGTCCATGGAATATTCGCGCCCGTAGGACGGGATCGGCAGGTCCGCCTCCATCAGCGCCCAATCCCCGGGCAGGTCCCAGAACTTGCGGAAGCTTTCCTCGAACTTCGGCCCCAGCTTGAAGGACGCCGCGAACATCTGCTGGACATGGACGCCCGCGTCCTTGTCTAGGATGCGCTGACGCTCGCCCTTCATCCATTCCCGTGTAGGGACGGCCTTTTCCAGCCGCTCCTTGCGGATCGTCGCGCGCAGGGCCTCGGTGCCGGCCTCGTCAACCGCGAACTGGCCGTCCTTGCCGCGCGCCAGCTTCACCCCGTAGACGCTGGCGGCGAAGCGTTCCAGCAGGTAGCCGCCGTTTACGTCCCGCGCGACCGATTCCGCCTCGCGGTCCAGCGGATCGCCGAAGCCGGGGCCGCCGCGCATGTAGTTCAGGTAGAGGTCATAGTCCTTGAACATCGCCTCGGTGGTGATGGCCTGCTTGTCGCGCTTGATCAGCGCGTCGGGCAACATCGCGTCCCAGGTCGGGTTCTCGGGGTCGGTGTCGCCGCCATGGGGGATCGGGCCGCCGTTGGCGATGATCTCCTTCAGGCCGGTGTCATGCGCCTCGAAGCGATAGCCCGAGGCCGCCGGATAGCCGCCCATCAGCCCCCAGTCCGAGGAGATATGGCCGTTGCCCATGAAGAACATTGTCCAGTCCTTGGCGTTCCAGACCATGCGCAGCGATTCAAAGCCGCAGCCGCCGCGATACTTGCCCGCGCCGCCCGAGGAGGCCTTGATCTGGCGGCCCAGGTAGACCAGCGGCTCGGCCAGTTCCCAGATCTCCATGTCGCCCATGTCGCCTTCCGGGTTCCAGATGGCGGCGGCATGGCTGATCCCGTCCTTGATCGCGGAGGCGCCGACGCCATTGGCCGCGCATTCGAACGAGTTGACGGCGTGGATCTCGTCAAACTGGTTGAACCCGCCGCCCTGCAGCCAGTTCGAGGTGTTCGCGTTGCCGGCGTTCACCTCCTCCAGGTAGCCGCGGCCGAAATAGGACCGGGAAAGTCCCCGCCACAGCGCCGTCCAGGAACTGACGAGGAAGTGCCAGCTGTAGCTGAAGGCGACGCGGCGATCGTTGGGGTTCATCCAGGTGCCTTTGGGCAACCGGAACTCGGTCCCATAGGCGGCGCCGTCATTGATCATCTCGGTCGGGATCAGCGATTGCGTCATCATCACCCAGATACCGGAGGTGAAGCTGACCGCATGGGCGTTGTAGGTATGCCAGCCCCAGCGGGACGACTCCTCGAAGTCCAGTCGCCATGTGCCGTCCGGCCGGATCGTGATCTCGGACGGTGTGTGCATGATCGTGTCCACCTTGGCGAAGTCCGAGGGAACACGGACATCGTCATGGGCGTAGGGCACGTCCACGAAGCCGACCTGCCGGTACTTGCCCGGAATGGTCATCGCCTTGATGCGGGCCTGCAGGCCGACGCGGCCGTGTTCGATCGCTTCATAGGCGAATTTCCAGTAGTTCTCGATCCCCTCATCGGCGATCACCTGCTCGACGAGATCACGGATCATGTGGCAGCCGGCGATGCGCGTGCGCTCGTCCAGCATCCAGTAGCGCGTGGTGCGCACAGAGCGCTGGCTTTCATGCAGCCAGTCGCGCATCAGCGTGTCGTTCTGGCCGATCTTGCGGCAGGTGATCTGATAGCCGTCACCGAAACGCTGGATCTGCCCCGTGGACATCGAGCCCGGCCCGACCGACCCGGTGTCGATCACATGGGTCACGCCGCCGACCCAGCCGATCAACTTGCCCTCGTGGAAGATCGGCACGATCGTGTGGATGTCGCAGGTATGGACGTTGCCGATCAGGCTGTCGTTGTTGCAGAAGATATCCTTGTCATTGATGCCCGGGTTCGATTCCCAGTCGTTCTCGATCATGTACTTGATCGCTGCACCCATGGTGCCGACATGGATGATGATCCCGGTCGAGGTCAGGATCGCGTCCCCTGCCGCGTTGTAAAGCGTGAAGCAGAGTTCGCCTTCCTGCTCGACGATGGGGCTGGCCGCGATCTTCTTGGCGGTTTCGCGGGCATCCACGACCCCGGCCCGAAGACGCGAGAACAGCTTGTTATACATGATGGGCTGGCTGTCGCGCAGTTCCATCTTCTTGATGCCGCCGTAATGACCGGTGCGCTTGGTGGCATCCATCAGCCGGTCGCGGTGCTGTTTCAGGGTTTCGCCACCACGGACGATGCCCTCGACCTTTGCTTGCATATTCATCTGATCTTCCTCCCCTCAGACTTCTTTCAGGTGGAACAGGCGGTGGCCGTCCAGGAATGTCTCGAAACCGCCGGGCACGACAAAGGTGGTCGCGTCGGATTCGATGATCGCAGGCCCCGTGATGCGGTTGCCGGGTTGCAGCGTCTCCATCTGGTAGAGCGTCGCGTCCACCCATTTCTTGTGGCGGTAGAACTTGCGGGTTCCCAGCCGGGCTTCTTCGGGCGGGGTCTCCGGTCCGAGCTCTTCCTTCGGGATCTTCGGCTTCGGGATCGGCACGGTGCCCCGCATGATCGCGCCGGTCACCGAATAGCCGAGTTCCGGCGAACGGGCCGAAGCGGCGTAGACACGGCCGTAGGTCTCGTTGAAGGCGTCGACCAGCTGGTCCCAATCTTCGGCGGTGTGGGCCGCCTGAACGGGGGAATCGATTTCCAAGTCGTTCAGCTGACCGCGATACTGCATGCGGAAGCCCGGCTGCAGCGTCACCTTGTCGGCGGAATAGCCGTTGATCTGGAACTCCTCCAGAACCCGCTCTTTCAGCTCCTCCCAGGCGCCCTGCAGGACTTTGGCCTGCTCGGCTTTCTGCCCGGCTTCGGCATCGACCGCGATGTTGATGTCCAGCGACTTGTCGTAGCGGTACTCGAAGTCCGCCGCTGCGCAGCCGAAGGCCGAGAAGCCTGCGGCCCATGCGGGGACGATCACGTCCTCGAAGCCCAGACCTTCGGTATAGCCGTAGGTATGGACCGGACCCGCGCCGCCATAACTGAAGCAGACGAAGTTGCCCGGCGTCGAACCCTTGCCCGAGATCATCGAGCGCAGATAGTCGCGCAGCTCGCTGTCCAGCAGTTCGATCACGCCCGCAGCGGCATCCTCGACCGACAGGCCGAGCGGGTCCGCGATCTGCTCCTTCATCGCCTTGACCGCCCGGTCACGGTCCAGCTTGATCTGGCCGCCCAGAAAGTTGTCGGGGTTCAGGTAGCCCAAAATGACGTGGCAGTCGGAAATCGTGACGGTCTCGATTCCCGAATCCGCCCAGCAGACGCCGACGCGATAGCCCGCGCTGTCCGGCCCCAGCTTGATCGCCTTGGTATAGGGATCCAGCCGGATGAAGCTGCCGGCGCCCGCACCGACCGAGTCCATCGCCACCAGCGGCAGCGACAGCACCAGCCGCGCCATGTCGGGGTCGTTGCGGATGGTCAGTTCGCCCTGGGTGATCAGCGCCACGTCGAAAGAGGTTCCGCCGATGTCCGAACAGGCGATGTTCTTGTAGCCCAGCACCTCGCCCAGATACTTGGCGCCGATCACGCCGCCGATCGGGCCGGAGGAGATGGTGCGTGCCAGTTCCTTGGCCTTCCACGAGATCGTGCCGCCATGCGTCGCCATCACGCGGAAGTCGAACTTGGACCCGTTCTCCTTGAAGGCGGTCGAGATCTTGTTCAGCGTCTGGCGCGACGGCTCGGCCGCATAGGCTTCCAGGATCGTCGTGTTGGTGCGATGGGTTTCCTTGCGGACCGGGTAGTAGTCGGTCGAGGCGAAGACGGGGATCGTCTTGCCCGCGGCCTCGATCTCCTCCATCACGATGTCGCGGACGCGCCGCTCGTGCGCCGGGTTCTTGTAGCTGTGCAGCAGTGAGATCACGATCCCGTCCACGTCCTGCGCGATCAGGTCGCGGGCGGCGCGGCGGGCGTCTTCCTCGCGCAGCGGGATGACCACGGTGCCGAACATGTCGATCCGCTCCATCACGCCGCGGGTTCGGTCACGCGGGACGAGCGGCTCGTCGTAGTAGTGGGTGTTCAGGTGGATGCGGTCTTCATAGGCAAAGCCCAGATAGGCCTGGATGGCGCGGCCCATGCGGTGGAAATCCTCCATCCCCGCATTGACGATCAGCCCGCATTTAAGCCCCTTGCGCTGCACCACGCGGTTCAGCATCGCGGTGCCCGAATAGACGCCCGTCTGGATCGAGCCGAGCGCGTCCTCCAGCGACAGGCCCCAGTGCTCCAGCCCCTCGCGGCTGGATTCGATGAGGCCGAGCGCCTCGTTCTCGGGGGTCGACTGGGCCTTGCCGACGACGAAGTCGCCATCGCTGTCGACAAAGAAGGTGTCCGTCATCGTGCCGCCGGCATCAATGCCCAGCACCTGCACGGTCCGGTTGCTCTTGTGGTCCAAAGCCAATGTGAGGTCCTCCCTTTCCTCGGGGCGGCGCAGGGCCGCCCGGTAAGGTCAGAGTGGAATCATCGCGGTCGGCCCGGTTGTCCGATTGTCGGATGGACCGACGGACATGCTGCGGACGCGAAATCAGCCCCGGCGGGGTCGCGCGATCCGATAGGCGTCGAGCTTGAGGTAAAGGGTCGAGCGCGCGATCCCCAGACGCCGCGCGACCTCGGTCATGTTGCCCTGCGCGCGTTCGATGGCTTCCAGGATCTGGGCGCGCTCGCCGTCGCGCAGGGTGTCGCCTTCGCGTGCAGGCGCGCGGCTGAACTCGGGCGGCAGGGAACGGTGGTCGATCAGCCCGTTCGGTGTCACCGCCAGCAGCAGATCGACGAGGTTCGACATCTCGCGCAGGTTGCCCGGCCAGTCATGGCCGGTGATCGCCGCCAGGGCCGCCGGCGTGAAGTTCAGGCTGCGCCCCACCCCGGCCTTCTGCCGGGTGATGGCGCGCAGGTGCGGCACGATTTCGTCGCGCCTGTCGCGCAGGGGCACAAGGGCGATGCGGGCCACGGCAAGGCGATAATACAGGTCGCTGCGGAAGCGCCCGGCCCCCGCTTCGTCGCCCAGCGACCGCGTCGAGGTGGCGATGATGCGCATCCCTGCCCCCGCCGCCTGCTCGACCAGTCCCAGCAGCAGCTTCTGCGCGTCCAGCGGACAGGCCGCCGGGCTTTCGAGGCAGAGCGTCCCCCCAGCCGACGAAAGCTGATCGACCAGCCCCTCCGCCAAGTCGCGGCGCAGCCCCTCGGCCGTCAGCATCGCGCAGTCCAGCCGGACAAAGGGCAGGTTGGGATCGCTGCCCGCCTGATGGATCGCCTCGGCCAGCGTGGATTTCCCGGCTCCCGTCTCGCCCTCGATCAGGATTGGCAGATGCGAACCCGCAAGCCGCGCCGCCTGCGACGAGATCCGTGCCATCACCTCGCCCACCTGACCGATGGTTTCGAGGTCCAGCCGGGATGGGACCATGGCGGGGCGGCTCTGGCGCTTGCTCAGCAGAAGGCCAATCCCCCCGCCGCCGTCGCGCATCACCTCCAGGTCCATGCCCGGCAGCAAGCCCTGCAACACCGGGACCATCTGCTCATCGGGCTGGTCCATGAGGTCGGGCAGTGCCGCGCGCAGCCGGTCCAGCGCTCCGTCGTCGTCGAAGGCCCGCAGGAAGTTGTCTGTGGACAGGACGTTCAGGCCATATCGGTCCAGCATGGCCATCGGCGCGTTGCCACGCCGCAGCCGGCGCCGGTCGGCGGTCTCGGCCAGCTTCTCGCGCTCGACCATGAGCATCTGGCGCAGCATGGTTTCAGCCTGCACCGCAAGGATGGCCGAAAGCGCGCTGGCATCCGAGCGCAGGGCGTCGGCCGGCCAGGACACATCGACCACGCCCAGAATGCGTTCCGTCACCGGATCGCAGACCGGCGTCGCCGAGCAGGACCAGCGCTGGATTTCTTCCGAGAAATGTTCCGCCCGGAAGACCTGCACCGGCATCCCGGTCAGCAGCGCCATGCCGATCGCATTGGTGCCGATATCTTCTTCGCGCCATCTGCCGCCCGTGTGCAGATGGTTCTCGCGTCCCATGTCCAGGGTGTAAGGGTCGCCGACCTGGTCGATCACGAGCCCCTCGGGATCGCAGAGCAGGATCATGTTGCCCGAGCGGTTCAGAAGGTAGCCCGCCTTCTGGACCGTAGGCTGGGCAGCCCGCATGAAACGGCTCGACCGGAGCCGCGCCTGCTGGACGTCCGGCTCTGTCAGCACGGGCGCCTGCTTCAGCCCGTCTCGCGCCAGGCGTGAACTGCGCTGCCATGAGGCGATGATCTCGGCGCGGGCGGCTTTCGGCACCCGGCCCATGGCACGAAAATTCTCCCAGTCCTGTTTGGAAACGCTGTTCGGCATCGTTCCTCCTCGCCAAACCAGGCACCTCCCCTGCCCGACGGAACGCTAACACGCGCGTGCAAGGCCGTCAGCCGCGACAAAAGAAGGTTACATTTTCCCAAGGTCATTCTTGCAAGTCGCGTCAGCGCCTGTTGTCCGAAAATCGGACAGATCGGACAGATCGGACAATGCGCGGACATGTGCAGCCTTGGGCGATCATGACCCATGATCGCGCCCGCAGCCCTGTGCCCGAGTCCGAGTTCGCCCTGGTCACGTTCATGCTTCTCGCGCACCATGGGCTTTTCACGCACCATGACCTTGTTGCACGAAGGCTGCCCCGGATTCACATCGCGGGTCCAGCGACATAGCTGAGCGGCATGTCCAAGCCCGCGCCTATCCGCTACCGCACCCTGAACTGGTCGTCCTACAGGCGGCGCGGCTGGCGCAAGGTGAACCTGGCGGTGGACGAGGCGACGCTCGAGGTGCGAGCGGTCGAAATCACCGGCAGCGGCGTCGGCGACGCACCGATGCTGCCCGGCCTGTTGTCGCAGATCCCCGAGGGCGAGCCGATCGCCTCGGTGACGGCCGACGGCGCCTATGACGGCCGCGCCTGCCGCGACGCCAACGCCGACCGTGGAGCAGAAGCCATCATCCCGCCCCGGCGCAACGCCAAGCTGTTCTTCAACATCCTGGCGACCTTTGCCGAGTTCGAGGCAGACCTCATTCGGATGCGGACCCGGGAGGGCATGGCCGTGGCCCGCGCCAAGGGCAAGCTGCGCGGCAAGAAGCCGAAGCTGTCGGAGCGCCAGCAGCAGGAACTGCGGCGCATGTATGACACCGGGGAGTATTCCATCAGTGATCTGGCAGAGGTGTTTTCTATCTCCCGGCCGACCGTGTACCGCACCTTGGGCCGGCAGGCGGCGGCAGCGTGATGACGGATGATCCGAAGCCTCCACGCCCACCCTCGCTGAAAAGCGAGGCCCGCCAGACAAACTGGCGCCGCACCAACCTGCCGAAGTATCAGGCCCATCTTGCTGTTCAGCGGGCGCTTATGTCCGGCGCACTGGAAAAGCAGGGCTGCGAGGTCTGCGGCGCAGCCAAGGTCGATGCCCACCACGACCGATACGACGAACCCTTGAACGTGCGGTGGCTATGCCGCAGCCATCACGTCAAGCTGTACCATTAGGTGGGTTTCATACTGCAGAATCGACTAACTGCCGCGTTCAAAGTCCGATTAAAAGAAGCAGCAGCTCTCATTCAACGGAAAAATGGCCTCGCCTTCAGACAAAACCCAGACCCATACCCGGGCATGCACAACATTTACGGGTATTAGGCTTGCTGCAATGCGGACTCCTTCCTCGGGCGGTAACTGCGTGTTCAAGTTGCTGGCCAGACAGTTGCTCCTCCCAAAGACCGCTGCCTGACCTGCGCTGAATGTATCGCGGATAACCGCCCCGAATGCCTATCCATTTTGGTAGGTCTGCGTCACGCCGGACCGGCGTCTGAAAGGTAGTTGCGGAGATGCTTTGGAAGGCCTGTCACCATAGCCAAGCTGAAAAACTTCGGTATCCGGCAGTCCAATGTTGGGAGCGGAGCAATACCAACCTGCCTACGGTCGCGGCTGGATGAAAGTTCAGTGATAGGTCAGTCCCCACCTTCATATAGCGTTTGCTTCACACCGAAGACGCACGTGACATAAGGATAAGCCGCTTCGACCTTGGCAGACCCGGCATTCAGCCGACGGACAGCCATCTCAGTTGCGAACGCTCATCTTCCGAAGCTTCCACAAGCTGGCCCCAAGAAGGATGATTGCCATGATGGCGTCCGACTTGGGCGACGGCGCGACCTCCGTATCGTTCCTTGCCGTGGAGACCCCGACCGGACCGGCGGTCCGTGTTCCGTCGCTTTCATGTACCGACTCACCTGGCGGCGGAGTGTCAGCCTTTACAGCGTTGCGCTGGCCCATCGGTTCGGGGGCACCCGTGGTCGTGTCCTCGGAGGTCTGCTGTTCGATCTCGGCGTTCAGCTCCGCTCCGGCCAGCACGATGAAGGCCGACAGCCACATCCAGGTCAGCAGCATGATGACCCCGCCCAACGTCCCGTACGTCTCGGTATAGTCGTCGAAGTTCTGGACATAGAGCGAGAACGCCGCGGTGCCCAAAATCCACAGGACCGTGGCCGCCACGGCACCGACGCTGACCCACCGCCACTTGGGATCGGCGCGCGACGGACCAAAGCGATAGATCGCCGCCAGCCCGATCATGGTCAGCACCGCCATCAGCGGCCATTTCAGCCATTCGGCGGCGGTCTCCAGCGTCGGTGACAGCGGCAGGAAGGCGATGACCGACGGCAGCACGATCAGCAGCGCGATCGCGACCGCCAGGCCCAGGATGGCGCATACCGTGATCAGAAGCGCGCTGAGATACAGCTTGATGAAGCCGCGGCCCTCCTCTTCGTCATAGGCGATGTTCAGCCCCTCCATCAGGGTCATGACGCCCTTCATGGCGCCATAGATCGCGATGGCCAGACCAAAGGCCGCGACCAAGCCGGTCGCCGTCTCATCGCCGCTGGTGACCTTCAGGACCTGTTCCTGCAGCACCGCCCCGGCGCTTTCCGGGATCAGGGCCATGACCGTGTCCAGCTGGCTTGCGATGTCGGCGGGGTCCAGCACCAGACCCGCGATCGAGATCAGCGCGGCAAGGGCCGGGAACACCGACAGCAGCGCATAGAACGCGATGCCCGCCGACACGACCGAAATGTGGTCGCTGGCGATCTCGGTCTTCACGCGAACAAGGATCTGCTTCCATTCCTCCATGGAAAATCGTGTCGGAGAGGCTGTCCCCTTTTGGTCTGTCGAAAGGGTCGTCTTGGTACGGGGCACGTGGTTCTCCAGCGCTGTAATGGGCAGTGTCGGCAGGTCCGCAAGCTCACGAATCTGTCATCTGTGCAGACGTAAGGCGATCACCGCGACCGGGGTTCCTTGCGCAATCTATGCCCTGCCCGACCGTTGCCCTGTCGCACCGTTCCGCCGCCGCCGATGATCGGACAGAAACGGGTGACCTGTGTCTGCCCGGCCTGTCCCCGACTGCTGTCGCGACCGGGGGGGTGCCGCTGCCAGGCCATGGGTGACGTGGCCTCCCGTGGCGGGTGATCAGGCAAAGAGCTGGAACATTCGCGCCATCCCCTTGTTGGACCCCTGCTCGATCACGGGCCCAGAACACAAGGAAAGGCCCGCCCATGCATCGTCGTCCCGACACGCCACCCCTGGTTCCCGGCACCGCGCGCAGGTCGCGGAACCGCGCCTGATGCGCCGTTACGCCGCCGCACACGCTGCCCCCGACGGCGTCCAGCCACCACTCAGCCTGCTGGATCGCCGGAACCAATGCCCCCGCAACCAGACGCCGCCCATGCGGGCCATCTGACCGAACACCATGATCGCGGCGCCGGACCATCGGTGCCGCACAGCTTTGGGAAAGGACCGTCATGCCCCATCATGATCATCTCGACCACATCCGCCACACGCCCCGGCCGCCCGCATCCGGCATCGGACTAGGGGCGGTGCTGGGCATCTTCCTGGCCGCCGCCGGAACCGGCTATCTGCTGACCCGCCAGCCCGAACGGCGTCCCGCCGACAATGCGCCCCAGCGCACTGCCAAGCACGCGCCGCCGGGCCGCTTCGCGCTGTCCGGCCGCACCGTGACCATCGCCCGCCCCCGCGACGAGATCTATGCCTTCTGGCGCCAGTTCGGGAACCTGGCCGGCGTGATGGAGAACGTCCGCGCCGTCTCGACCGAGGGCGACGTCACCCGCTGGACCCTGCGCGGCCCGGGCAGCGACATCACCCTGCGCACCCGCATCACCGAGGATCGCCCCGGCGACGTCATCGCATGGGCCTCGACCGATGGCTCGGACATCGAGACCACCGGCCGGGTGCTATTTCGCGATGCGCCGGGCAATCGCGGCACCGAGGTCACCGCGCTGATCGCCTATGTGGCGCCGATGGGCGCGCTTGGCCGCGTCGTGGCCAAGCTGTTCCAGGCGGACCCCGCGATCCAGGGGCGCCGCGACCTGAAGCGCCTGAAGATGTTCCTCGAGACCGGCGAGATCGCCACCCCCCTCAACCGCAGACAGGAGGCCTGATCCATGCGCGCACTGACATGGCACGGCAAGCACGACGTCCGCGTCGAGACGATGCCCGACCCCCAGATCGTCAACCCCCGCGACGCGATCATCCAGGTCACCTCGACCGCCATTTGCGGGTCCGACCTGCACCTGTTCGACGGGGTGATCCCCGGCATGCAGGCGGGCGACATCCTGGGCCACGAATTCATGGGCCGGGTCGTCGATGTCGGCCCCGGCAGCACGCTGAAAGTCGGTCAGCGGGTCGTGGTGCCCTTCACCATTTCCTGCGGGTCGTGCTTCTTCTGCCAGCGGGCGCAGTTCTCGGCCTGTGACAACTCGAACCCCGCCGACAAGCAGGACCTGACCGAAACCATGTTCGGCCATGCGGCGGCGGGCCTGTTCGGCTACAGCCACCTGACGGGCGGCTATCCCGGCGGACAGGCGGAATATGTCCGCGTGCCGTTTTCCGACGTGGGCCCAATCGTCATTCCCGAAGGCATGGACGATGACGACGTCCTGTTCCTGTCCGACATCCTGCCCATCGGCTGGATGGCCGCGGACAATGCCGACATCGAAGCCGACGACACCGTCGTGGTCTGGGGTTGCGGCCCGGTCGGGCTGTTCGCGATCCAGGCCGCCCGGCTGATGGGTGCGGCCCGCGTCATCGCCATCGACCACTATCCCAACCGCCTGGCCCTGGCCCGCAGGATGGGGGCCGAGGTGATCGATTTCAAGCAGACCTCGGTGCTGGAGGCGGTCATGGAGATGACCGGCGGCATCGGCGCCGACGCGGTCATCGACGCGGTCGGGATGGAGGCGCACGGCTTTGCCCTGGACACGGTGATGGATAACCTCAAGCAGGCCGTGGGCGTCGGTGCGGACAGCGGCCACGCCCTGCGCGAGGCGCTGATGGCGGTGCGCAAGGGCGGACGCGTGTCGGTCCCCGGCGTCTATGGCGGCTTCATGGACAAGTTCCCGCTTGGCGCGCTGATGCAGAAGGGGCTGCAGCTGCGCACCGGACAGACCCATGTGCAGGCCTATACCCACGACCTGCTGCGCCGCATCCAGGAGGGAGAGCTGGACACGACCTTCATGATCTCTCACCGCCTGCCGCTGGAGGAGGCCGTCAAGGGCTATGAGGGGTTCCGCTGGAACCAGAACGACTGGACCAAGGTCGTCCTCAAGACCTGACGCCCGTTGCAGCCGCCGGCAGGCATTGCCGGACCGGAACCGCGTCCCCGGATCGTCGTGCCCCTTGCCCGGGCGCCACGATCCGGGGACAGTTCTTCCCAAATACCTGCCGCACTCCACCTCGGCGTTCACCCGCAATGGGGGTTCCTGCCCCATGAATTGGACGATCGCCAACTTTCTGCGCGCGGCGGCTATCGAGGACTGACCTGAGGCTGTCACGCCTTGTGCTAGGAATAGCCAAAAGCGTTCAGAACGCTTGCCGGTACATTGCCAACGCATCGGCTTGGGTCACTTTGACAGGGTTGTTCATCAGCAATCGCGTCTGCAGCATCGCATCCTCGGCCAGGCGTGGGAGACTGTCCTCCGGGATGTTGCAATCACGCAGCCGCCGGGGGGCGCCGGAACGGTTCATCAAATCCTCCATGAATACGACGAATGCCGTTGCGCGTGCGTCGACGCTGATGATGGATGCGCCAAGAATAAGGTCGGCCAATTCGGCATAGAGGGGCGCTGCGACCCGCATGTTATGGCGCAGCACAGGCCCCAGCATTAGCGCATTGGTCAGGCCGTGCGGCAGATGAAAATGTCCTCCAAGCGGATAGGCAAGGGCGTGAACGGCTCCGACGGGACTGTTCGAGAACGCCTGACCGGCCAGTGTCGCCCCCAACAGCATCGGGTCGCGTGCCTGTCTGTTCTGGCCATCGTCACACGCGGTGATCAGGTTCGCAGCCATCAGGCGCAAGGCTTCCTTTGCCAGGAGGTCAGACAGAGGATTCTTTCTGAGCCTGCCGGTGAATGCTTCGATGGCGTGCACCATCGCGTCGATTCCGGTGGCCGCGGTCTGCAGGGGTGGCAGGCCAATCGTCAGTTGGGCATCCAGCAAAACGCGATCGGCGTATAGCTGTCGTGCAATGATCCCCATCTTCGTGGTCGCGCCGGTGGTCAGGATCGTGATGTTCGTGACCTCGGAGCCTGTGCCAGCAGTCGTCGGCACCTGAACCAGCGGCACCCGCGCGCCAGTCACCTTTCCGATGCCGCACATGTCGGCCAGTGACTGATCCGAGGAGATCATCACGGCAGCCAGTTTCGCGACGTCCATGGACGAGCCACCGCCGAACCCCATGACGATGTCAGAGCCTGCATCCTTGGCCATCGTCGCGCACGCGATCATCACATCTTCAGGCGGGTCGGCGACGACATCATCGAAGATGGTTATCTCGAACCCTGCCGACTGCAGCGATGCCTTGGTGGGATCCAGAAGGCCGGATTGATGCAGAAAGTGGTCAGTAACGATCAGCAGCTTGCGCTGCTCAACCACTCCGACAGCAATGTCCCAAGGCGCTGCGCGCCGCCCCATTCTACCAGCATTCCAGCTACCGTGTCGTAACTGAATGGTCCAAGCTCCGAATTCATTGCTGCGCGCCCTCCTTAACTAAGTCTTTCACACTCGACGTTCTTGGTTCCGCCTTAAGGATACATCTACCGCACAGCGTGCGTCTCCAGACATGCAAAGAACTGACCACTGCAGGATCTACTCTTCTTTCCGCTGCCTGCCCCCCGCCCGGCGCACGACATCATCCAGGCCCGACATCGCGGTATCCAGATCGGCCATGATCCGGTCCAGTTGGCCCTCGTCTCGTCCTCCCTTCATTCGCTCCAAGGCAGTGATCGGCTTCAAGCGTTCGCTCGGCCCGCTCGGCCCCTCACGGCTGGCGAACAAACCGCCACGAACAGCCCCTGCCCCTCCTGCATGGCCCATCCGCGCGGCAAGGGACGGCAGCGCCCAGAACCGCGAGGTGCTGCGGGCGGTGAGGTTGCTGAGGCAGCCGGCATCGACGAGCTCGCCGATCAGCGACAGGGCCGTCCGGCGCGTCACGCCCAGATGATCCATGACCATCGCCGAGCTGACGACCGGCTGCGCCCTTAGATAGGCGATCAGGTCGCCAAGGCGCGACCGCCCATGCGCAGAAGACGTCATGGCCGAGAGACGCCCCAGCTCATGGCGCAGGGTCCCCAGATGACCGAGATCATGTGAGAGGCTCCGCGTGGCGGCCTTTAGGAACGTGGCCAACCCGGTCATCGGCGACCAGACCCGGAAGCCGGTGCGGGTCAGCGATACGGATGGCGGCACGATCCACCCGGCCACCGCCGGCATCAGCAGGCCCCCTGCCCTCTCGTCCAGATCATCGCGGCCAGCCCTTCGATCAGGAGACAGTCCCTGCAGGTGACGTGCGGCACCCTCCACGGTCATGAAGATCAACCGCTCGGCCACGGGGCTGCTGCGCCGGGAGCGGAAGGCATAGCTGGCCGCCGCGCGCCATCCCGCTAGGACCGGAACGTGGGACCAGGCGCGACCAGCCTCCACGACCAGGGGCAGTTCCGCATCCTCGAGACGATCGCCCTTATCGCGTGTCTGCCCGATGGGTGCGGCGGCTGCTTCGATCCGGCGCAGGGCCGCGACCGGCGCGCCGAACGGATCCCCGGGTCGCCGGATGACGGTCAGAACCTTCAGGGCCATCTCGGCCGCCCGGGCATCCTCGTCCATCGCGGTGCCGCTGATGAGACGCAGCACCATCCCCTGCGTGGAGATCCGCTCACCTTCAAGGCCGACCGAGGCGGCAGCCTCCAGAAGGCTCGTCTCCATCCGCCACAATGCAGCCAAGGAGGGGTCGGCCAAGAGAATGCCCTCAACCCTCGCTGCGTGAGTCTCGGCACTCAGAAGAAGCGATCCGATATCCATCTGATTATCCATGATTATGCCGCAGACAGTTTAGCATAAAAGCAACTTTTTTCAGTTGCCTAGTACTTTCCAAAACGGGTCAAGATCTTTGTCATCCTGCCACTCTGGCAAATGAGATCCCGAGGGCTCCCGAATACGGCCCCGAGAGCGCACGAAGGCGCCAAATTCCGTTCCCTGCTGAACGCAAAGGATCTGGGTATCTGTACAGCTACCGCAGATACCGGTGTTGCATCTGTTCACAAACGACCGTTTCCCTGCATCCCGCGAATGTGTATGACTGAGCGCGCCCATGGCAAAAGGAGAGCCCGTCCATGCCCCTGATCGGCTATGCCCGCGTCTCGACCGCGGAGCAGACGCTCGAACCGCAACTGAGGGAACTGCGCGCGGCCGGATGCGCGCTCATCCACGAGGAGCAGGCCTCGGGCGCCGACCGCTCGCGCCCTGCCCTGGCGCGTCTCCTGGCACAGGTCCGGCCCGGCGACACGCTGGTGGTGGTGCGCCTCGACCGGCTGGCGCGCTCGCTCTCGCATCTTCTGCAGGTGATCGAGGTGCTGAAGGCCAAGGGCGCGCATTTCCGCTCGCTCGGCGATCCCATCGACACCACCACGCCGCAGGGCACCTTCTCGCTGCAGGTGATGGGCGCGGTGGCGGAACTGGAGCGCGCGCTGATCCGCGAGCGGACCCGTGCCGGGCTGCGCTCGGCCCGCGCCCAGGGCCGGATCGGCGGCAATCCGGCGCTCAAGGCCGGCGACCGCGAGGCCTTGCGCAAGCTGCGCCTGGCCCGCGACGAGACCTATGTCCGCAAGCTCGAGGGCACCGCCGATGCCTGGCTGCCCTTGGTGCGCCGCCACAGGCCGGACATGGCCTGGGACGATCTGGCGCGGCTTCTGAATGCCCGCACCGGGCGCGACGGCCCCGCCTGGAGCGTCGAGCGCCTGAAGCGCGCCGCCCGCCGCTATGTCCGCGACGGGCTGCTGCCCCCGACCGTTCTGGACCGCGCGCCCCGCCGCGCCCCCGACGACCGGCTGATGGCCATTGTCGCGGGCATGCGCCATGCCGATCCCGACCTGACGCTCGCAGGCATCGCCAGGCGGCTGGAAGACATGCGCGAACGCACCCCGCGTGGAAGCGCCAAGTGGTATCCCTCCTCCGTTAGGATGCTGTTGCAACGGGCCGACAGGATGGGGATGGTTGGCGGCGCGAGTGAGGGGCAAAGGCCCCTGCCCTAGCCGCTCTGGTTCAGAAGCGCGGCCACGGCGGCTTCCGGCTTGCAGCGGTCGAGAGCCGAAAGGTCGCAGCAGGCGGATTTCCAAGCAGCCTTTGGCCGCGCTGCATTTGGCGCTGCTCTGCGGACGCGGGATTTGGAAGTTCGGCCTGGCGCAGCCGCCGCCCAGGGCCGGGCGTATCCTCCGGCGCGTCAGTCCCCTGCCCCGCAAAGCGGCGCAGCACGTCCAACTCGTCCTAGATGGACCGCGTGTCCCAGTCCTTCAGTTCGGCCGCGATAGTAGTAGCCAGGCATGGGCCGTGGGGATTTCCTGGGATACTTCAGTGCCTCGCCGAAGGCCGAGACCAAGCGGTTGAAGTTGCGGATATAGCTGCGCTTCTGATAGCCTGAGAGCTTGAATTGGATCGCCATGACGCCGTCGGGATCGTGTTCGGCGGTATGCGGGTCCATCAAAAAATGCAGCGCCAGATGCGCCATTTCTGTAAACGAGATGTCCTTGCGGGCCATGTTTTCATTGACCATGCGGCGATAGAACTGTTCCAGCGCATTACCCCGCGCGGCAATTCCCGCGTGAATGCTGTCCAAGCTTTCCGCATCGCCGTGTCCTTCAGAAGCTGGTGGTAGGCGGTCAGGCGGCGCCAGCCCTGGATCAATTCGTAGCGGCCATTCCTGCCCGGCTGCACTCAGATAGGGTTTGACAGGTCGATATCGCGGATCGACTGCACCAGTTCGGCCGGTTCGTGACCAGCCGCGGTCGTGTGGTCGCAGCGCTGTGCCCGCGGTCACAGTGGCATGATCTTGTCTATCCTGGTACGGAGGCTTTAAGCTGGCAAGCTTTCGATGCCTTGCCCGCAGCAGATGAACATTTGGGTTTCAATGGCAGCCCCGACTGCAAGCGACTGTGACCGCGGTCACAGTGGTCGATGACATCCACAACAAAGGTCTCAATTTCCTCCACTGGAACTAGCCTGCTCGACTGTTGCTCTGCATAGCGACCTAAATATCTGGGCATGCCACTGTGGCCGTGGTCACATATGAGAACCCGTGTGAGCATCTATGGTCGGCGCCCCAAGGTTTAGTACTTTAGCGCGGTGTCGCACCAGATGTATCATTGTGGTAGACTTGATAACTAAAGCTCCGGGCGGTTGCTGTCCCAGGCGGAGATGGTGGAAAAGGAGCCCGCCATTTCCAACTGAGAAAAACTGACCCCGTTCGGAGCCCTTTGTGCCCGCGGGCACAATGGTTCGCCGAATTGGTAACCTCCGCAGACTCTGCAAAAACTAGCTATGCGCGGCTACCGTCGCCGGATTATCTGAGGTCGGATCAAATGCATCTGGACAACGCAGATGAGCCTGCCACAAGACGATCCAGCAAGGTGATGGGATCGAATCGAACAGACCGCTTTCCAACAACAAGGCTGCGGAAATAAGCCTGCATGTTGCGGATGCGGGGCTGTAGCTGCACCATGGCCAGGACAGTGATGGCAGCTTCGCGGAGGCCGAGGCGTTCCCTTGCTTTGGTGAGGAGGGCGTGGTCGATGCCGATCATCGGCGCCAGCATGCGAGCGTGCTTATCTGCGGCATCCCACGTCGTGACGGGCTCCAGGGCGAACTCCATCGCGCTTGGGCAGGCTATTTGTAGTTTCACCAACATACCCTGCTCACAATCTTCATCTCGTTCCTCAGCTTCCTCACGCAAGTCTGATTCATGGTTTTCAGTGTTAGACTTAAGAGGATGTCGGTCATTTTGACCGGCAGTGGCGGTCATCGGATCGGTCTGGCTTTCTTTGGTCTCCGGCACATCGGAAGGGTAGGGGGGGTGTCGCTCGTCCTCCTCCGAGATTCTGTTGTCTAGTTCGGCAAGGATGTCTTCGAGAAGGGCAGGCGTCAGCGACGTGCGGCGCAGCATTTTCCGTGCGACGTTCGTGTCTATGCCATCGTGCCCACGGTCATCGATCCAGGCAAGCCGTGCGAGGATCTTGGTTCTAAGATGCCTCATATGAGCCTTGTCGAGCTCAGCCTCGACAAGGGCATTGGACCACCGCTCGCGGTTCTCGATCATTGGCGACAGGTCGATCCCGTAGGCTTCGACGGCACCGCTCTGCGGATCGCGGGTGCTGTATCGCTTCCCGTTGGGGCTGCTGCGCCGCTGGATTACCCCGGCGTCCGCCAGTTCGGCCAGGTGCCTGCGGATGGTCTTGTCGCTTACTCCGGCAAGTCGGCGTTGCAATTCAGCATTCGAGGCAAAGCAGATCATGCCACGGTCGGGCTTGAGGCAACTGAGAAGCGCGGACAGGGTCTGCACTACTTTGGGCTTGATGCCGAGGCGAGGCGCCGCATCGCGAAGCACCCGGAAGATGACCCATGTTTCGTCGGCCCTAGCTGCGAGCGCAGCCGGGCTCATCGCAAGGCCACCGGCCCGCGGAATTGCTCGTTGAAATGTCATCTTGCTCCGCAGGGGGACCGTAAGCCCATGCGTCATCAGCCTCTGCCCGAGGTTTCTCAGAAACGTAGGCAAACTTCTCCCGCCAACCGAATCGGTTGTTGTTGACGGGCACAATGGAGGCTGCTAGTAATGAAGGTGCAAAAATCGAGAACTAGCAGGGCCTTCCGAGGGTGACTTCGGGGGGCTCTTTCTTTTTTCCGGTCTCCGTTGCGCTCCTTTCTGTTTTGCTCGTGTTGATCAAAGGGAAGGGGGCTTAGCCCTCTCCCCGGCTCTTCGACCAATGATCGTGGATCATCTGGACGATCTCGTCCGCGTTCTCCTCGAACCACTGTCCGAACTGGGGCTGGTGTCTCAACGAGACGCTCAGCGAAAGGCTACGGCCGGTCTTTTTCATGGTCCCGAGATGCCGCCCGCCGAGATCGAAACGGCGGACGTCGGAACCAAGCGCCCTGTTCTTCACCGCTGTGACCGCGGGCACAGCGGCTTTGCGCTCGGGCACGGGCGCCACCGGGGCGTCGGCAAGACCGGCCAGTCCCCGGACCTGCGCCAGGATGTTCTCGAATCGTTCTGAACCAGTAGAGGGCGTGTCGCTCTTTTCCGGAACGAGGGACAGAAGATCTATGCCATGCTCGCGCGCGAGGAAGGCTAGCTCGGTCCATTGCCTGCGGCCAATCTCGGGCGCGGCGCCGATAAAGAGGATGACCTCGACCGGGACATTGTCGATCACGGTGTTCATCTTCGAGATAGCCGTCCTGTCAAGGCCTAGAGCATCCTGGATGACCTGGTTCTGGTATCCAGCTTCCCGCAGCTCCCGGACGAAGAGGGCCTTCTCTATATAGGAAGGATCAACCCTGAGGTTGTTCTCCTGGCCTTGCGCGATGATTGCCGCGTCCTCGGCCAAATGGCGAACGATCGCCTTGACACGCATCCCGTTGCCGAGACTGCGCACCGCAGCAAGACGGCGGCGGCCATAGACGATGATAAACCGATTCATGCTGTCTGGATGGGGCCGCACCAAGATGGGCACCTGCTGCCCATGGGTGCGGATGCTCTCAGCGAGACGGGCTATGTCGGCCGCCTCCAGTGCGATGCGGTCCTGGATGCCCGACTCGTCGATCACCCAGGGATCGAGTTCTTGGATCCCGCTGGCGGACATGTCGCGCAGCGTGTTGCCGAGGGTGGCCATCGAAGGGGCGCCCTGCCTGCGCAGCGCGACCGTGCTGGTGGGCGGGGCGGCCGCGTCGAGAGCTGCCTCGAAGACGTTCTTGCGTCCCATCAGACACGCCCCCAGGACCGCTGGATCAGACCCTCGACCTCCTGGGTCACTGCCGTGCAGCTTTGCACTGCCCGGTCGAGCGTCTTGCGCAGCAGCTTTGCGGGATCGATCTCGAAAACCGTCTGCTGCGTCATGCCCGCATCGCTGATGGCCGTGGACTTCAGCATCGGATTGGTTAGCACCTCGTCCTGCAAAATGGTCCGGAGATAGGCGGCCATCTGGGTCTGCGGGCCATCCGAGGGCTCATAGCGGGTCAGCAGGAACTTCACGAAGTTCCAGGAGATTGGCTCCGACCGGCTGGTATGGGTCTGGATGGTGCGGAACAGGTCGCCCGCGAGGCTGAGGAACTGCGACATGGACGCGATGTCCAGCATACTGGGCACGACCGTTACGATCAGCCCGGAGCTTGCGGCGAGCGCAGAGAGAGTCGTGAAGCCCAGCTGTGGCGGGCAGTCGATAATGACCACGTCATAGCGGTCCTGAACCCGATCCAGTTGGATCGACAGCCGCTCGGCGAAGTTAGGCGTGATCCGTTGGCTCAGCGCATAAGCCGTATTGGTCTCGTATTCGGCGAGGATCAAGCCGGCGGGCGCCAGATCCAGATTGTGGAAGTAGGTCTTCAGGATGATGTGCTCCATACCCACCTGCTCTTCGTCGTAGCGCAGGCAGTCATAGACCGTGCCGTTCTCCTGAAACTCTAGTTCCGGCCGATAGCCGAAAAGCGTCGTAAGGCTGGCTTGGGCGTCCAGATCGACGGCAAGGACCCGGTAGCCATCGAGGGCCAGCTTCTGGGCAACATGCGCCGCCGAGGTGGTCTTGCCCGACCCTCCCTTGAAATTTACAAAGCTGATGACTTGCATGGCGTCGCCCGGCTGGCGGCCTGGCCGATAGGTCAGGTCCTTCTTGCCAGTGCGGAACATGTGGTCGCGGATCTGGTCGATCGCCTCGGCGCTGAACCAACGATGGCCCCGCTTGTCCAGGGTTGGCTGGGGAAAGTCAGGATCGTCTGCCAGGCGGGTGTTGAGGTTCGAGTTGGAGATCCCCGTCAGCTCGCAGACCTCGCGGGCCGAGAACAAGCGCAAGGCCTTTCTTTCCTCCGGCCGGAAGGCGTTCTTCATCTGCCGGTCCAAAGACGTGGCGAGGCTTTCGGCGAATTCCGTGATACGGTCCGAATCGAAGCTGCGCCTGAGCAGGCTGAGATCGTTCATCTTATCCTCGTCTGCTGCCCGATTTGCTGGGCTTTCCGTCTCTTGTATGGTGCTGGTGCACCTAATTGCTTCTGACCATACAAGATCTTCAGGGGCTTCCATATGCCAAATTTGCATTTAGGAACGAGTGCAGCAAGAAAATTGTGGATTGTCATTCCTGTGTGGCGATGAGGGGACGCTTTTGTACCTCATGGCTTAGCACTACTTCGGCAGTCTGCTGGAAACGCCTGTGACTGACACGCATTCTGCTGCTGGCGTGGGATTGCACACACCCCCAGGACGGGGTCTGCGCCCGGCTGGACACCCTGGCTACCCTCGCAAGCGATTGCCACCCGAAGGGCCGAGATGGAATCCGTGCGGCCCGCCTATTGCGCCCCTGCGGTCTGGCTCGGATCTAGACAGGCGGCGCAGCACAAGGGCGCAAAGGAGGGGCAGGGGTCCAGGTTCAGGGCAAAAGCCGGCGTCGGTCGGTCCCAGCCAGGAGCGCGGTCTCGGCAAGAGCCGGGATGCGGCCTGACCTGGTCATCCTGATCTTGGACCATCGTCTCAGCCTCGTAACTATCTCTCAACCAAGGTAATCGTCCTTGAGCCGGTCGATTTGATGCATTCGTTCATGCAAGATCGTGACAATGCCAATGTCGCCATTGGCGAGCCGCTTCCAATATACGACATGCCGCTCGTAGCGGAAAAAATACCCCTCCACCCCGAACTCGGCCGGCACGGGCCGCGATATCACACCGCCCGTCTCGAGTTGCTGGAACGCAGAAAACAGGCCGGTGATGTAGGTCTCAGCCTGCGCTTCGCCCCACCGGTCACGGGTGTAGAGATAGATCTCGTCAATGCGGAGGGATGCTGCCTCTTGGACCCGGATCGTCATGGGCTCAAGCGCGCCGGTTCCGGGCGATGACCTCAGTCGCTGTCAGTCGCTTGTAGCTGTCTTCGGGCGCTGCGAAGGCGCGGGTTAGTTCGGCCTTCAGCCGATCAAACGCTTCGCGCTCGGCCCGCTCCTTGTCGCGCCGGATCAGGTCACGGATGTATTCGCTGACGTTCTCATAGGACCCATCCTCGCCTACGTTCGCGGCTACAAAGTCGCTCAAGGCACCTCCAACCCTGACGGTCATGGTTGTCATGCGGGACACAACTGGCCTCCTGTTGCTATCAGCGTCTTCAATATAATCAAAAATGAAGACAAACCAACCTCTGTCTTGGTCTGGGCCGCACCCTTAAAGGCTACGGACAGGAGCAAGAGAACGGCGGCAGGCATAGGCTTCAATCAAGCGTTATCCTTTGCCGCTGGTGAAGCTTGCCAAAATGCGGTATGTTGATGCGGTATCATGTGGAGTGGACGCCATGGCCATCGCCTTCAAACGCAAGACATCTCTGACCCTTGATGCGGCCGCGCTTGAGGCGGCGCGGGATCTCGGCGTCAACGTCTCGGCCGTGGCCGAAACGGCCGTTCGGCGCGCCGTCGCCGACGCGCGCCGGCGCAAGTGGCTTGACGAGAATGCCGATGCCTTTGCCGCACAGGCCGAGTGGCACGACCACAACGGCCATCCCCTGGCGGACATCATCACGTCTCCGGGACAAACCTCTTGGACGCGCTGAACCGCTTCGATCTTGCCGAATATGGCGGCGTCCTGATGGTCGTTGTCGAAAGCGACCTTCTGCCGCCCGATCCCTCGGTCGTCGTCATACCGCTCCTGCCCAACTATCCTGCGGTCAGGTATCTGAACCCCGTCATCCGTCATGAGGATCAAAGTCTTGTTCTGGCGACGCGGCTGATCGCGGCCGTGCGCAGGTCGAGTATCCGCCGCGCGGGAAGCGTCGCACATCACGGCGACGATGTCACCCGGGCCGTGGACGTCCTGATGGGCGGCGTGTAGCCGGGGCGGGGTTCATGGCCCCAGCACCCGACCGCCCTACCGAGGTCCTGGCTGGCCTGATCGAACGGGTCACGTTCCACAGTCCCGAGAGCGGCTTCTGCGTCCTGCGGGTCAAGGCACGAGGGCACCGGGATTTGGTCACCGTGGTGGGCCATGCCGCGATGATCTCGGCAGGCGAGTGGATCACCGCCTCCGGTGTCTGGTTCAACGACCGCACCCATGGGCTGCAGTTCAAGGCGCAGTTTCTGAAGGCCTCCGCGCCCTCCAGCATCGAGGGCATCGAGAAATACCTCGGCTCCGGCATGATCCGGGGCATCGGGCCGGTTTATGCCCGGCGGCTGGTGAAGGCCTTCGGCACCGATGTCTTCGATGTCATCGAGGCCGGGCCCGAGCGCCTGCGCGAGGTGGGCGGGATCGGTCCCGTCCGCGCAGCCAGGATCACCGCCGGCTGGGCGGACCAGAAGGTCATCCGCGAGATCATGGTCTTTCTCCATGGGCACGGGGTTGGAACGGCACGCGCGGTGCGGATCTTCAAGACCTACGGCACCGACGCCGTGCAGGTGATGAGCGAGAACCCCTACCGCCTGGCCCGGGACATCCGCGGCATCGGCTTTCGCACCGCAGACATCATCGCCGAAAAGCTCGGGATCGAGAAAACGGCCGCCATCCGCATCCGGGCAGGCGTGTCCTTTGCCCTGAGCGAGGCCATGGGCGACGGCCATTGCGGACTGCCGCGGGCCGAGCTGACCGTCCTTGCCGAGACGCTGCTGGACGTGCCCCCTGCCCTCATCGAGAGCGCCATCGGCGATGAGCTTGCGGAAGGTTCTGTGACCGCGGACCAGGTGGGCGAGGCGGACTGCATCTTCCTGACCGGGCTTTATGGGGCCGAGCGCGCCATTGCCGGCCACCTCGGGCGCCTCGGCACCGGCCCCCTGCCCTGGCCCGCCATCGATGCCGACCGTGCCCTGCCCTGGATCGAGGAGAAGACCGGCCTCAGCCTGGCCCCGAGCCAGGCCGAGGCGATCCGCCTGGCGCTCAAATCCAAGGTCACGGTGATCACCGGCGGGCCTGGCGTCGGCAAGACCACCATCGTCAACGCCCTCCTGCGCATCCTGGCCGCCAAGGGTGTGAAGCTCCTGCTCGCAGCGCCCACCGGCCGCGCCGCCAAGCGCATGACCGAGACCACCGGGCTGGAGGCCCGGACCATCCACCGCCTGCTGGAGTTCGATCCCCAGGCCTTCGCCTTCAAGTGCAACGAGGACAGCCCACTCGACTGCGATCTGCTGGTGGTCGACGAAAGCTCCATGGTCGACGTGCCGCTGATGCAATCGCTCATGAAGGCGGTGCCAACCACCGCCGCTCTGCTGATGGTAGGCGACATCGACCAGTTGCCCTCGGTCGGACCCGGCCAGGTGCTCGCGGACATCATCGGCTCGGGAGCCGTGCCGGTGGTGCGCCTGACCGAGGTGTTCCGCCAGGCCGCCCAGAGCAAGATCATCACCACCGCGCATGCGATCAACGCCGGGCGAATGCCGGACATTGCACTTCCGGACAGTGCGGCGGATTTCTACTTTGTGCCGGCCCGTGATCCGGAGGAAGCGGTGCCGCGCATCGTGGAACTGGTCAGCACGCGCATCCCCCGCCGCTTCGGCTTCGATCCGATCAGGGACATCCAGGTGCTCTGCCCCATGAACCGCGGTGGTGTCGGCGCCCGATCGCTCAACATCGAGCTGCAGAAGGCCCTGAACCCCGCCGGCGACAAAAAGGTCGAGCGGTTCGGCTGGACCTTCGCGCCGGGTGACAAGGTCATGCAGGTCGAGAACGACTACGACAAGGACGTCTACAACGGCGACATCGGCACCATCGAGGATGTCGATGCCGATGAGGGCGAGGTCGCGGTCAGCTTCGACGGCCGCACAGTCGCCTTCGCCTTTGGCGAGCTTGACACGCTGGTTCCGGCCTATGCCGCCACCATCCACAAGAGCCAGGGCTCGGAATACCCGGCGGTGGTCATTCCGGTCATGATCCAGCACTACACCATGCTGCAGCGCAACCTCCTCTACACCGGTGTGACCCGCGGTCGGAAGCTGGTGGTGCTGGTGGGGCAAAGAAAGGCCGTCGCGATCGCCGTCCGGAACGTCTCGGGACGGCGCCGCTGGTCCAAGCTGGGCGAGTGGCTCAGGGCAGGAAGGGCTCGTTGACCGGAGCGGGTCTTTGAGGTGGGGAACATCCGTCGGCACAAGGTTCCTGCCCCTGGGCAGCAGACAACGCAAAGGGGACGCGGCTCTTTCAGCCGAGCAACTGGAACTCGGAGACACGAACAACAAAACGCTGTCTGGCTGACAGGTTTGTTTTGCCTGATCCCGACGTGGGCGGCAACTTGTGCTTTTGGGCACTCCTGCCGAGCGTCGTTCGCGCGTGCGAGGCTGGACAGTCTGCATTCCAACGCGACCTGCAGACACAGGATGGTCATTGCGTGCTCGACGATGTTTCGTCTTTCCACCTGTCCTCGGTGTCGTTTATGAACAAGGACCGCTCTCAAGGCCGCCTTGGTCCCTATTCTTGACCGGCCGGTGCCAATACGAAGCCAGACCATCTTTGGAGATGCAATAGACGCGAGGCCGCCCCGCACATTGTTTCGCACCCATCTTGTATTGGTAGGAGCGCTGCTCGCCGCCCGGGATCAGGATGCCGGCATGCACCAGCGCCGCCAACTCCCCCTCGACTTCGGTAATCTCGGTCCGGAATACGGCGCGATTGACGTAGATATTATGCTGGTCCTGGCAACCGGAGGCAGGCTCTTCCGTTTCCGGCTTGGCACCGAGCCAAGGCAGGTCGGCGCCATGGGTGTCGACGAAGACTTTCAGACGGGCAAGGGCCCGACCAAAGGACATCTGATCCTGGCCCGACCGCCAACGGTCGACCATCTCATGAACATCGTCGGCAATGCGCCCCTTGGGCCAGGGAAGCACGCCGGCGGCGGCGGTCACGTCGGCTGTCGCGGCGACAAGCGCGAACCGCATCACCTGCTGTTGGTAAGCAGGAGGAGCCGGCGCGTCCCCGAAGCGCTCCATCTCGCGCGCCAGGAACCTCGCGAAGCTTCTATCAAAAATCGCTTTGGCCCGCTGGCGGTTCTGGGTGATCCACAGGATGAGAGCACGTTCCGCATGACCGTGGTTCGCTTGCAGCGCGCGGCGCAGTGCGGCGACGAACGAGCCGGGATCGGGATATCCCGCGAGGTCGCGAAACGCTCCGTGGGCCTCGCCGTCGACAGGAATATCCAGGACCCTTACGTCGAACGCCTGAGAACGGGTCTGGCGCTTGCGCGAGAACAGCCGCTGGGTGGCCTCCTCCGAGGTCATCAGGATGACCTGCCGAAATCCCCGGTCGGGGCTCAAGGAAGGGTTGTCGTCATCGAAGCTTTCGAGATGACGGATGTCGGGAGTGGACGGGTTTGCCGGAAGGCCGTGCAGGATCAGCTTGCCCGTCGTTGTCGCTCCGTGAAGGTTCAGGGCGAGTGTCTGAAAGCTCGTCCAGCGGATTAGCGGCCCGGCCAGCGACGCGGCAATCACGAACTTGCCTATGGGATTGCGATCAAGGAGCCGCGTGACGCCGCCATGCCACCCCTCCAGGGTTCCGCGCGTCGCAGCAGGGTGTGGCTGACGAAGCACGACTGCCGGGGACGGGGCGTCACCGTTGCCGATCAAGGAGCCATCAGGCTGCACGTAGGCCTCACCCACATTCGGCAGAGCGATCCAGCCGGTCCGGTCCACGACCCATCCAAGGGATGGTGGCGCGATGCGCGCCCAATCTTGCAGCAACCTGAGAAAAGCCCGGTCGTGGTAGATCGAGAAACCTCTGTTGCGGAGTTCAGAAACGCATTTGCCGCCGAAAATACCGCCCTGAGACAAGACCAGTGTTTGAAGGACGCCTTCGGGGTCGATAAAGCTAAGCTCAAGCGTCCAGTTGCGTCCCTGAGGCGAGCGTGCCCGCAAGGTGGGACAGATCAAACCGCAGATCGGCAGAGGCGGTATGGCATCGTAGAAAATCACTCCATCATGACCATTGACGCCATACGCCTCCGGCAAGGTTTCGGAGATGCGCTCTGTCAGCTGGGCTGTTGGGTCGGGGAGGAGGGCTGCCGTGTTCGGCTCGACGGCCAGGAGCGAGCGACAAGCGGGGATCTGGGGGTCATCATGGGGGTGTGATGGTGAGGTTGGAAGAACGTGCTCATTCACAGGCGGATTTCCTTTTTGGCTGACGGTTCGGTGCTAAAAAGGCGTTGGGCCTGCGGACCAGTGGACAACTGGCGGAAAGGCGATCAAATTTGTTGACAATGGTTTTAAACTGAAATCTGACTTGCGTTGATGATAAGGGAGAGGATGAAAAAATCAACCCAAGCGTGTATGCGAACCTAAACAGGTTCGTGCAGCAGGAAATCTAGTCAGAGTAAACTCAGGTCCTCTCCGGATTTTCGAACTTTTTTCAGACTTTTAATTTTTCCCACATCACTTCGTGAGATCAGGTTGTTTAGGCCTGTGGTTGGGTCATCCTCTGCTTTCTCCCTTTTGGCCCCACAGATCACTGCTGCTGGCGTGGATCGGGAACGCGAAACCTCCAAAAGCCATTGATCATGCTTTGGCATGGGCAATCGTCTAAGATCCTTGATTGGCCACCCACCAGGTTTTCCAAGAGATCGATCAAAGGGAGTTCCCAACTCGTTCTTATTTCGAAAGACGCGATCTTCAGGAGCGCGCGAAGACCATCACCTGGGATGAACTGACGCTCGGTCAACTGGAAATCGGCAGCGGCCATTGTCTGGGTTCGAAAGCCGCCAAAGACGGGGCCGCACAGAAGGCGGCCGAGATCGCCAAGGCTGCTGGCTTTTTGGGAGGAGATGATTGCAGGGCAACCGATGAAACGTCGCAGGTTCAAGCCGAAAACACCGCCATCTGTAGCGNNNNACCCTGATTGTCGCGCTACAGCCATCCGGGAAACACGAACCTGACCCGGAGCGCACGCGGGAAAAAGCCAGGCTGGATTGTGGAAGCGCTGGAAGCGGGAAAATCGCTGAACGATTCTGTGATCTGACGGGTTGACCATAAGGGCACCTCGAAAAATTGCCCGGCCCGAGTTGCTGCGGTATGAACGGGGGGTGATCGGCTGCTTGGGCGTAACGATGGCACAGATGGGTTTCTTCGATCTT
>NZ_JBQEOI010000027.1:0-38533 GCF_052045125.1 Paracoccus sp. 22332 | reverse complement strand
GTAAGCGCGACGCTGATCCCCTCCTGCCGCTGGTGATCTGAACGGGCCAATCTCCGTGCGCATGAACGTCGGAGGTGTTGGCTTGGAACGAGACGGCAAAATGGGCGGCCATTTGGACGGCTTCTCGGATGGTGGGGTTTCGCGGCTGGAAGTGATGGAGGGGCCGACCGGGCGTCAGCGACGCACGAAGGCGGAGCGGGCGCGGATTGCGGCGGAAAGCTTGGTGCCGGGAACTTCGGTGACCGAAGTCGCGCGGCGGCACGGGACGACGCGCTGGCAGGTTTATGACTGGCGGAAGAAGCTACGGGACGGACAGCTTGTCGTGCCCGAGAGCGTGGCGGCACTGCCGATGTTTGCAGAACTGGTCGTCGAGGGCGCCGCAGCGGAGATGCCGGCAGAGACGGAGGCCAGCACCGGCGTGGAGATTGTTGTGGGTGATGTCGTGATCCGCGTCGGCGCAGATACCGATGAGGTTCTGCTTACGCGGTCGATCCGAGCGGCGCGGGCGGCGGCATGGTGATGCTCGGCCAGGGCGGGCCGGTGAAGGTCTACGTGGCGACGCGGCCGGTGGACTTCCGCAAGGGCATCGACGGGCTGGCGCTGGCGGTGCAGGAGATGTTCGGGCTCGACCCGTTCTGCGGGGCGGTCTTCGTCTTCCGGGCGAAGCGGGCAGATCGTATCAAGATTCTGGTCTGGGACCAGACCGGGATGGTGCTCGTTCACAAGCGCCTCGAGGGCGGCAAGTTCGTCTGGCCGCAGGTGCGGGATGGGGTGATGCGCCTGTCCTCGGCGCAGCTGGCGGCGCTGTTCGAGGGGTTGGACTGGAGACTGGTAAGACCCGAGCGGGTGCGCCGCCCGCTGGTTGCAGGGTAAGTGCATCCGACGCACTGGAGGCCCCGTTTTTACTGGCCAGAACGGCATCAGCGTGATTCACTTCAGGCATGGATGCCGACACTCTCAGCCGCGAGAACGCTCATCTGAAGGCCCGCCTCGCGGAGGTCGAGGCAGCGCTCGCGGAGGTACAGGAGGCAAACCGCCGGCTGGAGGGTATCCTGCGCACCTCGCAGCGCGAGCGCTTTGGCAAGAGTTCCGAGAAGTTGTCACCCGACCAGTTCAATTTGCCGCTCGAGGACGCCGAACTGGCCCAGGGCGTGCTTGAGGCCGCGCAGGAGAAGGCTGAAGCCGCGCTTTCCCGGGCGCGAGGGGAAGAACCTCGCAAGCCCGCGCGCAACCGTGGGCATCTGCCGGCGCATCTGCCCCGGGTCGAGCGCGTGATCGAGCCGGCCAGCACCCTTTGCCCCTGCGGTTGTGGTGAGATGGCCCGGATCGGGGAGGATGTCTCCGAGCGGCTCGACGTGATCCCGGCGCAGTTCCAGGTTCTTGTGACGCGGCGCCCCAGATATGCCTGTCGCCGCTGCTCGCAGGCCGTAGTGCAGGCTCATGCGCCCGAGCACGTCGTGCCGGGCGGCCTGCCCACCGAGCGGCTGATCGCATGGATCATCATCTCGAAGTTCGGCGACCACCTTCCGTTTTACCGCCAGGCGGGGATCTTCGAGCGGCAGGGGCTCCACCTCGACCGCGGCACATTCGGCAATTGGGTCGGCCGCGCCTGCTTCCACCTGATGCCCGTGATCGACCACATGAAGGTCCACCTGCGCGTCGCCGACCGGATCTTCGTCGACGAGACCCGCGCGCCTGTTCTGGAGCCGGGCCGGAAGGCCACCAAGAGCGGCTACTTCTGGGCCGTCGTATCCGACGATCGCGGGCATGGCGGTGCCGGCCCGCCCCTCGTGCTGTTCCACTACGCTCCCGGTCGGGGACGGGAACATCCGCTTAGGTTCCTGGCCGGATACCGCGGCCGGTTCCTGCAATGCGACGCCTACCAATCCTACAATGCGCTGACCGAGATCACGCGCGATGAGGGGCCGTGGCAGCTGGTCTATTGCTGGACCCACGTCCGCCGCCGCTTCGTCAAACGCGTCGAGAGCGACGGCTCGCCCATCGCCGAGGAGATGCTGCGCCAGATCGCATTGCTGTATCAGATCGAAAAGACCGTGCGCGGCAAGGACCCGGCCGTCCGCATGGCCATCCGACGCGAGCAATCCGCCCCGATCATCTCCGCGCTCAAGCCCTGGCTGGAGACCCAGCTCTCGCGCATCCCGCGGAAGTCCCTGCTGGCCGAGGATATCCGCTACACCCTCGCGCACTGGCCCGGCCTGATCCGCTTTATCGACGATGGCACCCTCGAGCTGGACACCAACCCGGTCGAAAACCAGATCCGTCCGATCGCGCTGACCCGGAAGAACGCCCTCTTCGCCGGGAACGAAATCGGCGCCGAGAACTGGGCCATGCTCGCCTCGCTGGTTGCCACCTGCAAGCTGTCCGGCGTGAACCCCGTCGACTACCTCGCCGATACCCTCCGGGCCATCCTCGACGGACACCCCAGATCCCGCATCGAGGACCTCATGCCCTGGTGCTACGACCAAGCGTCAAGCCTCGCTGCATAGGGCCTCGTCGTCGCGCTTACTGCCGGCGGTATACACTTTCCTCTGGACAGGTGCGACTCGCGGTGTCCGAGCCGGGCGAGGTCCGCCGATGGCAGCAAGCGGGAGTGGATCACCAGTAGGCGTGGAACGGGCATCGTCAGGTCGCCACGAGCAGGTTCGACTGGGCAAAATTTTTTTGGCTCCAAACTGCTCAAATGTAACGTGAAGTCGAGTTTAGAACGATCAAGCTTGTGGAGTTGCTATAGCTTGAAGATTCTTTCCCAACACGGATAACAGACACTCGGCAAGGAAGGTGAGAATCTCCGTTTTACCTACTTGCGTGGTGAATACGTATTTTGATAGTCTGGCGTAGACGCGTCAGGCTGCTTTGTGGAGCGCGTCGCATGACCAACCAAGTCCAGGTTAGCAACGAGGTGCTCACCGTTGACATGTGTAGGGAAAAACTCCTGGACGGCTGGGAACTTCACGTGGTTTGTGCTGAAGACCCTGTCCCAGCACAAAACACGGTCCGAGGGTCTTGGTACCTGGTGGCCTTCGAGCCAGAAACAGGCCGCTTTGGTGTGGTCGTCGCTCAGAGAGACCTGTACCGTGAACGACGGCGGGCTGAGCAATCAGGACGTAAGCTTGATCCGTCAGATTACGCGTACAAGGAGATCAAGACCACCACCGGGCTGTTCAACGCTCAGACGGATCTGGGGATCACCGCCACGGTTATTCCAGGAGCCAAAGGCGTCACCATGGTCGCGCGGCTCTAACTCAGGCAAACAAGACGCGTCACCTGCATCCGCGCTTCCGATTGCTTATTGTTCAGACCGCAGAAAATTTGTTTGGAGCCTTGTCGTGGAAACGGCAACCTCGTTCAAACGAGGGCAGCATGGTTCTGTCAAAACTGGGATCTTAATCAGCCTGATCGGACTTGTCTCACCTGCCGCAGCCGATGTTCTGCGCTTTGACGCAAGCGGAAGGCAGATTGGTATAAGGGGTTCCAGTTCCGTGCAGCACTTCGATGCTGACGGTCGTCGCATCAACTTGCAAGCACGAGAAGGTTTGGCCGCTGATATGGGAGCGGCCAACTCTGGCAACGCCATGACGTTTTTGGCGCCTCTGGATGCATCGCTATCTGACCAGCTAGCCTCCAGCCGCCGCGCGACCGACATCGCCGCCACGCGAGCTGTGGCGCTCCGTTATCAGCATCACCCTGCCCTCTCGCAGAACGATATCTCGCCGCGAGAGTGGGCCGCTCTGTTCCAAGCCCTGGTCTGGCAGGAGTCACGCTTCAACCCCCGTGCGGTCAGCCACAAAGGTGCCATCGGTTATGCCCAGCTGATGCCCGGTACGGCCGCAAGGCTCGGCGTGAACCCGCACGATCCAATGCAAAACCTCGACGGCGGCGCCCGCTACCTGCTTCTGCAGCTGCAGGTGTTCCGCTCACCGTTGCTGGCGCTTGCTGCCTACAATGCCGGGCCTGGCGCCGTCGAACGCTACCGCGGCGTTCCACCCTACCGAGAAACCCGTGACTACGTGATCCGCGTGCTGGCGGAACGAGACCGCCTCCTTCGAAACTAGGAAAGGCCACCCTCATGGCTCCGATCCGTTTCCTGATGCCTACCCTCCTCGCCGGGCTCCTTGTGACCGCCGTGGCCGGCGACTCCCTGGCACAATCGGGCGTAGACTTCACGAAAGCCGATACGGTCGGGAACGACTTTGTCGCCTGGATCCGCGGCAACATCGCCACCGTCTTCTTCACGGTGGCCTTGGTGCTGGCAGGCTTCGCAGCCGCCTTCAACAAGATCAGCTGGATGTGGGTGCTGATGATTGCCGTTGGTGCCTTTCTGGTCTTCGGCGCGCCGGGCTTTGTGGCGGACCTGAAGGCGGTCTTCAGCTGATGGAGCGCCATGCCGTCATTCTCGGGCTATCCCGCCAGGCCAGGCTCCTCGGCCTGCCAATGCCCTACACGATGGCGGTTGGCGCGCTTGTCATGCTGCCCTTCATCTGGGTCAAGGCCGCCCCATGGCTGCTGACTGCACCTCTCTGGTACGGCCTCGCCCGCCTGATCACCGCAATGAACCCGAACGGCCACAAGGCTGTGGCAGTGGTGATGAGGAAGACCCCACCGCCCTTGTCCCGAAAAAAACGAAGGCTGGGCCGCCACTATGTTTAGCGCCCGTACCCTCCCGGTCAGCGAACGCGCCCGGCGCCATGTGCCGAGATCGCCGCAGGTCTATGCGGAGATGCCTTACGCGCTCGAAGTCGATGATCACACGGTGCGCACCCGCGAGAACGCGCTGATGATAAGCCTGGAGATCGGCGGCATCGACGGGATCACTGCCTCCGACCGCGACATCCTCGATCTGGCCCGCAGCTTCGCCGCCATCCTTGACGGGCTTGATGACCGGTTCACCTTTTACGTCCACCGGCTGATGCGGCCCGCTGCCTTCGGGCTGAAGCCCCTCTATGGGGAGGGCTTCGCGCAGGACGTGGAGATGGCTTGGCGCGGCCATCTGTCCGGCCGCGCCTTGCGCGAGTTCATGCTGGTGCTCACGGTGGTGCGCAACAAGCGGGTGCCGCTCAAGGTGCCGCTTTTCGCGAAGGTGGTCGGGCGGCTTCTCGACCGCAACACTGCCGAACGCTTGGGCGAGCTCCGCGAGGTCGTCTCGATCCTGGAAACGAGCCTGCCGCTGAAGAGCCATCGCCTCAGGATCAGCGACGGTACGCTTCTCGGCTTTTATGCGGCCATCAGCACCGGACTATACCGGCCCGAGTATCGCGGGCTGCACACGCTGATTGCCGAGGACGTCTCGCTGCTGTCGGTCCGCTTCAAGGGGCCCGTGGCCGAGTTCCGCGACGGCTTTGACGGGCCGCGCCATGCGGCCGTCCTATCGATCTGGCGCAATGCCCAGCAGACCTGGCCGGGCATGCTCGACGCCCTTGACGCCGGCACCGACACGGTGATCTCGCATTCCTATACGCCCGTTGCCATGGGCAAGGTCAGCGAACTCGCCAAGCGCCGCATCCAGCAGATGGAAGCCGCGGGCGATCTGGTGGGCTCCATCGCCGCTGATCTGCACCAGACCTATGACGACGTGGAGTCGGGCCGCTGCGGCTTTGGCGAGCACCAGCTGACGATCACCGTCTTCGCCGAGAGCCCGGCCGCACTGGAGGCCAAGGTGTCCCAGGTCCGCAGCGTGGCGGAACAGGCCAAGGTAAAGCTGGTGCGCTGCAATGACACGATGGCTGCCACCTACTTCGCGGCCCATCCCGGCAACCAGGACTACGAGATCTGGAGCCCGCTCACCAAGTCGATCAACTTCGCCGACATGGCTTCCTTCCACATGGCGAGCGCGGGCACCCGGGCGGAGGCCCTGCCCTGGCGCACGCCGGTCACGGTGTTCCAGACAGTAACGGGTGCGGCGCATCGCTTCAGCTTCCATGCGCCGGGCGATCCCAAGGCCGAGCCCACCATTGGACACACGCTGTTCCTTGGTCCCTCGGGCAGCGGCAAGTCCTCGCTGATGGCGTTTCTGGCCGCGCAGGCGCAGCGAACGGGTGCCCGGATGATCCTCTTTGACAAGGACCAGGCACTGCGCATGGCGATCACGGCGCTTGGGGGCCGATACGCGGCCATTCGCGCGGGTCAGCCCACCGGGCTCAACCCCCTTCTGACGGAGTGCGGCCCCCGCGGCGAGGCTTGGCTTTTGGACTGGCTGGCCCGGCTGGTCGAGCGAGACGGACCCCGGCTCACGCCGCAGCAGGCCGAGGCGCTCAAAGGTGCCGTGCGCCAGAACGGCCAGGCACCGGAGGCGCTCAGGACCTTCGCCCATTTCGGGGATCTGATCGGCGATGTGGGGGATAACCGGGACCTGGCGATGAAGCTTGCCGATTGGGCCCCCGAAGGGCGCTATGCCTGGGTCTTCGGGGAGACCGATCAGCCGGTGATCGATCTCACCGCGCCGGTGACGGGGATCGACCTGACCGAGATCCTGTCCATGGCCACGGAACGCACGGCGGTGCTGTCCTACATCTTCCGGCGCCTTGAGCTTCTCTTCGAGGAGAAGCGCCCCACCCTTCTCGTGATCGACGAGGCCTCCACGGTCTTTGACGACACGTTCTTCGTCCGCTGGCTGCCGAAGTGGCTGGTCACGGTGCGCAAGCTCAATGTCGTGGTCGTGCTGCTCACGCAGTTCCCGTCCCAGATCCGCGACAGCCACTCCGGCTCGATCATCCAGGCCATGCCAAACCAGATGATCTTTCCCAACCGGGCTGCTGACATTGCGGACTATGAGGGCTTTGGCTTCACCGAGAACGAGCTGCACTTCATCCTGACGGGACGCACAGTCGAGCGCCATGCGCTGTGGCGCCACGGTGACGGCTCCACGATCCTCAACGTCGATCTCGCGCCGCTCGGCTCCCTCCTGACGGCGCTTGGTGGGGGCGAGGCAGGCCACCGGGCGTTCGGCCCGGACTATGCCGCGCGGCCCCACTTCTGGAGGACCCACGATGCCTAAGCTTGTGCTCCTGGCTGCCATCGCCACCCTGCTTGCAGGTTGCGGCGACCCGCCGATCCGCAAGACCAACTGCTGGTCGGGCATGGCCTTCGTGGCCACAAGTCCCTGCGAGTAGGAGGACGTGCGATGCAGGCCTGCGTTTCCGCTCCCGCCTGCATCCTGATCGCCCTTGTGGTGATCCCCGCGGGCGTGGCGGGGCAAGGCGTGCCGGTGATCGACGCGAAAAAGGTTGCCCTCGAGGTGCTCGGCCTGCGCGAGGAGGTGGCCAGAACAGGGGAGCTGCAGGCCAAGAACGAGGAAAGGCTCCGACAGATTGCGGCGCGGGGCGATCAACTGGTGGCGGCGCAGGAGACGCTCGCCCTGCTGTCCGAGAACTCCCGCTTCGTACCGGGTCTCGAGAGAGTGGGGGTCTCGGGCGATGGTGCGTTCACGGGAGCCACGGACATCTACGCCATCCCCGACAACAACCCTTATGCCGCCCGCATCATGGGGGATGCGCCGCTCACGATCGAGCAGATGATCGCGGATACCGCGCAGGCGCATGCCGGACACCCGGCCCTGGCCCGGGCGGGCATCGATGCGGTAGAGTTCCGCTGCTGGCTGCAGGCGCTCGTCAAGCAGGAGTCGAACTTCTCCATCGGCGCCCGCAGCCCTGTCGGGGCCTTCGGGCTGACCCAGATCATGCCGGGCACCTTCACCGAGCTTGGCATTCCAGACGATGGCAGCCGCCAGGATCCCCGCGCGCAACTTGAGGGCGGGGCGCGGTATCTCCTGAAAGGTCTCGGCATGTTCGGGACCATGCCGCTCGCACTCGCCGCCTACAATGCCGGTCCAGGTGCGGTCCAGAAGTACGGTGGCATCCCGCCCTACGCGGAAACCCGGACCTACGTCGCGAGGATCACCGGCTACTACAACCGCTATGCGGGCCGCATGGGCGGTGATCCGCAGGCCATCGGCACGCTCGATCCAAGCGACATGGCCATCGCCGAAACCTCGAATGTCTCGAACGCGGCCCTAGGCTATGCCGCGATTAGCCTGAACACCATGCACGGCTCCATGACCCGGCTGAAGGACATCCTGCGGCAGGTTGAGGCGGCCCGGTCCGCGAAGGCCGCCATGGATCTGAACACCTATGCCCGCGCCGAGGTGGCGCGCATGGCGGTGATCCTGACCCGGCTGCAGGCTGTGGAGCGCAAGGTCGAGACCGCCCGCACCACACTGCTCCTCGAGGCCTATGCCCGGGACGAGGATTACCTGAACATGAGGATCGACGGATGAGACGGATCTCGAAAGCGTTCGCACTCGGCGCCCTTTCCTGCGCCTTGGCCCTGCCCGTCACCGGACAGGGCGTGCCCACCATCGACGCGACCAGCCTGGCCAAGCTCGTCGAGCAGCTCACGGAGGCAAAGCTGCAGTTGAAGGAGCAGATTGCCCAGAACCTCAAGCTCGACGAGCAGACGAGGCAGCTCCTCCAGCAGATCGTGCTCCTGCAGGACCAGATCGGCGCATTGCGCGATGGGCTCACCCTGGCCGATCTCGGTGTCGACCCCGATAGCTTCCTCGAGGACATCCTGCCGGGGTTTTCGGATCTGGCCGCTTCGGTCGAGGCAGCGCGCATGGGCGACTGGAGCCGCGTGCTGGCCTCCGGCGACATCCTGGACAGCGGGCGCACTGTCACAGGTCATGTGGACGGCACCTTTGCAACCGCAGGCTTGTCTCGGGAGGGCGTCGACACGCTGGCCAGAAGCGAGGATCACGCAGCGGCAAGGATCGGCCAGTCTGCCAACGTCAACGCCTTCATGAGCGTGGCGGCGGAAAGCTCGGCGCAGGCGGCCACCGACAGCCTGACGCGGCTCGACGGCCTCGTGCAGACCATTCCCGACACGGCGGGGCTGAAGGAAGCCATCGATCTCAACACGCGGGTCACTGCCGAGCTTGGCATCGCACTTGCCAATGTCTGGTCAATGGAGGCGATCCAGACAGTCGGTCAGGGTAATATGGGAGTCATGGACGCAGCGACCGCGGCCGACGAGGAAAAGTACCTGCGCATGAAGCTGGAGGACTGACCATGATACGGACGGCATTGCTGAGCGGGCTAGTGATCCTGGGGCTTGGCACGATGGGACTGGCGCAAACCTCCGGAGCGCCTCCTGACCTCCCCGAGTCGGAACTGCAGGAACTCTTGGACCAACAGGCCGAGATGAGCGAGGCCGAGAGGCAGGCGGAAGAAGACTTCCTAAACCTCGACCTGTCGCCGGATGTGGATGTATCGAGCGTGGAACGCGTGCCGAGCGCGGGGCTGAATCAGCCATACCGGACCTGCGAGAAGACCCCGGAACTGCAAGCGAACCTGCGGTCTCCTGGTAGACCGGGAAACAGAGCCTATCGCGACATCGAAGGGTATCTGTCCGTCACAAACGTCATCGCCACCGAAGATTGCACCTGCGAGGCCAAGATCATCCCGCATGTGACGGTCACGATGTTCGAGGACCGGCTCCGCGAGAGGCTGGAAGTGTCAACACTCAAGCCGAACCATACGCGCGACCTTTATCGTGAATACCAAAGACAAAAGAAGATAGTTGACGCCATGTGCGGAGACTACTGATGGCCCTGGTTGAAGACATCTTGGCTGACCTGGATGCTGCCGTCCTTGACGTCGGCGAAGCGTACTTCACGTCCACGGCGGATGCCCTTGATCCTATGCTGACCATCATCGCCACACTTCTGATCGCTCTGGTCGGCATCAACATGGCGCTTGGCATTTACCACATGTCCCTGCGCGATGGCTGGCAGATCGTCTCGCGCATCGTGCTGGTCTTCCTGTTCGCCCGCACATGGGCGAACTTCGGTGCGATCTATGACGCATTGTCCTCGGGTGCCGGCAGCTTGGCCTTGAGCTTCTTCGAGGGCGATACTCCTACCCCTGCCGCCGCCATGGACCAGTTCGCCGTACAGATGTCGGATGTGGCGGACGGTGCGGCCAGCGCGGTAAGTTCGATCGTGCGGGGACTTGTTGCCGCGCTTCTGTTTCTCATCCTGTCGGTCCTGATGGCGGCCTATGTGCTGATCGTCGGCTTCTCGAAGATCATGATCGCCTTCCTGCTTGGTGTGGCGCCGCTGGCCATGCTCGCCACCCTATTCGAACGCACCAAGACGCTCTTCGAGGCGTGGCTGACCTCGTTCGTGGGTTATCTGATGTATCCGATCGCTGCGGCCGCTGTCATCGGCGCTGTGACGTCCATGGCAGATGCCCAGTTCACGGAACAGGACAGGATCGAAGAACTCTCGATGCTCCTCGGCTTCCTCTGCGTCGCCTTTGTCGGCATCTTCGCCCTGCTGTCGATCCCCACGGCGGCGGCCAACATCACCGGCAGCTTCAATCTGGCCAACTTCGCTCCCGAGGCCGTGCGGCTGGTGGGGCGGCCACTGCTGCTTCCCGCAACTGCGACCGGAGCCGGGATACGCAGGGGTGGAGAGGCGCTCAAGGCGCGTGGCGAGGCATTCATATCCGGCGCACTCACGGGCAAGACCCCGATGCTTGCCGCCCGTGCCCGGGACCGCGCTTGGGCTGAGAAGGGTGCCGATCTGCGCGCCAAGCTGCGCGGCATCAACATCATGCAGGGCAAGGGTGATAGCGGCGCATGAGGTGCCCGAGTTCTGGAGAATGCCATGAAAGACGGCGAGGCTGACAGCAGGACGATCCTGGAAACCGAACTGATCTTTGGGGTCCGTCGGCGCGAGCGGCTGGCCTGGAGTGTGGCCATCGGCGGGGTGTTGGTGGGCCTCGGCGGAGTCGCCGTCGCAGGGCTGGCGCTGCCCCTGAAGGAAACACAGGCTTTCGTAACCATCGTGGACAAGGACACCGGTCTGGCCGAGCGCGCGGTCCGGATCGAGGCGGCCGGTGTCGAGCAAGGCGTAGCTGTGGAGCAGTCGCTCCTCTACAACTACGTCAAGAGCCGCGAGACCTATGACGAGGCCGATAACGAGGCCCGTATCCTGCGGGTCTACCGCATGTCCGCGACCCGCGTGCAGGCGGCCCTGAAAGCACAATGGGACAAGACGAACCCAAACTATCCGCCGCTGATCTATGGCGCGAGCGGCAAGGTCATCGTGGATGTGCTGTCGATCACACCGGTTGCCGAGAACACCGCCCAGGTCCGCTTCACCAAGCGCCTCGAAAAGCCCGGCGAGCCGGACCGGGTCGGCAAATTCTATGCCACGGTCCGCTATGCCTTCGAGCCTACGACCGCGAGCGCGGTGGAACTCGTCTGGGAGAACCCCTTCGGCTTCACCGTCACCGATTACCGCGTCACGGCAGAAAGCTTTGAGGCTCAGGATATGGAGGCCCGGCCATGATCCGCTCTGTTACGATCATCGCGCTGCTCGCAATGTCCCTGCCTGTCTCAGCAAATGCGGAAGCGCGCCCCCGTGCGGGCGGAAATGACAGCCGCCTGACCTATGCCACCTTCCAGGAGGGGCAGGTTTATACCATCAACACCCGGGTCCGGAACGTCACCCTGGTCGAACTGGGTGACGGCGAGACAATCCGCTCGATTGCGATGGGCGACAGCGAGGCCTTTCAGGTTGAGAAGCTCGAAGGCTCCAACGTCTTCACCGTCAAGCCCGTCCTCGAGGGCGTCAGCACCAACCTGACCGTTGAGACCAATCGGCGGTTCTACTTCATCCATGCCGTGGAGTCCTCGCGGGCCACGCCCAACTGGTCAGTGAAGTTCACCGTGCCGGGCAGCGGCAACTCGCGGTCCCGCGGCGCGGCCACGGCAGCGGCAATCCCGGCGGAGGTGCCAATGACCTACCGCGTCCTGAGCCGCCGTGGCGCAGCGGAATTTGTGCCAGTCGGGATCTCGGATGATGGCAAGCGGACTCTATTCCAGATCCCTTCCGGCGCGCCCATCCCGTCGGTCTTCCGGGCCGATGCGAAAGGCCGGGAGTACAGCGTCAACACCAGCATAAACGGTACTGTCATCACCGTGGGCGCGCGCTCGGAACGCTGGGTGCTGCGCTATGGCGACGCCTATGTCTGCGTGGAGGGCACGAAGCCTGGTGCCGGGCAGAGGACGCGTTGATGGCGGAAGCCGATCCCCTGCAGGAACGGCTGCGCCGGATGCAGCCACCGGCAGCCAGGCCGCCCCTGTGGCGGCGGCTGGCGTTGCCTGCCGGGATGCTAGCGGCCGGACTTGCCGGGGGCGCCTATGTGGCGACAGTGGTCCCGTCGGGAGACCCGGCTCCATCCCCCTTGCCGACTTCGGACGTCCGCGAGTTCCAGGACGACACGGGGCTTGACGGCTTCACGCTGACCGAGAACGAGCCAAACCCTGCGCCAGCCCTGCCGGACAGGCGCACCGCCGTGCGCACGGTCGCCGATCCTCAGGCCCAGGCTGATGCAGCTGCAGCACGTGCAGCTCTGGAGCAGGCCAGGGCCGATCTCGCGGCAGCCAGGGCAGAGCTTGCCGCAGCGCGGGCTAACCCGAAAACCTCCGCCGCCGATTTCGAGGCATTGCGCGCTGAGCTGGACCAGCTGAAGGGCGACATGGCCGGAAAGGACCAGGCGCTGGATGAGCTGACCCGCGAGAACCTGCGCCTGCAATCCGATCTGGACCTGGCTGCCGAACTGGCCAACCAGACGCAGGTGCAGACCGATCTGGAAGCGCAGCGCCTGGCAGAGCTGGAGCGGCGCCGGTCCGCGCTTGAGGCCCGCCGTGCCGAGGAAGAGGCGCTGCTTCAAGCCCGAACGCAGTCGGCGATGGTGGCATACCGGTCAGGCGGCGGCGGGACAGGCGAAGACGATGGGCCGGGTGGCATCGACGAGCGGTCTGACGCCGCCGAACGGTTCCGACGTGCGGGCCGGTCCGAGGCCGTACAGGCGGAGGTCATCTCCGAGCCTTCGCGCACCGTGGTTCAGGGTACACTGATCGAGGCAACGCTCGCCAACGCCATCTCAAGTCAACTCGAAGGCAATATCGCGGCAACCGTCAGCTATGATGTCTGGTCGATGGACATGGCCAATGTCCTGATCCCGCGGGGCGCACGGCTTTTTGGCCGCTACAGTTCGTCCATCGAGAAGGGCCAGCGACGGATCATGGTGGCCTGGGACCGGGTGGTGACGCCGGACGGGCAGTCGGTCGATCTTGCCGCCTACGGGACAGACCGCGTGGGCCGCTCGGGCGTGACGGGCCGGGTCAACACCCGCACCCTGGCGCGCTTCTCGGCGGCGGCCGCGGTGTCGATCATCGGCGCCGCCCCCGCGGTGCTCGCGGCCACCGTTGAGGAGGGCAGCGACGATGGGATCGCCAGCGACACCGCCGAGAACATCGGCAGCAACGCCAGCGATGCGATCGGCGGGGTGATCGGGGACTACATCGACATTCCGGCGACGATCAGCGTCGACCAGGGCGCCGTGGTCATGGTCATGGTGAACGCCGACCTGGAGTTGTTCCCATGACGGAGGTGGGCCATCTGGAAACCCGGCTCCAGGTGCTGCGCCCGTTGCTTGGCGACGAGGCCACCATCGAGATCGCTATCAACGCCGACGGTCGGGTCTGGGTGGAGCGCGCAGGCGACAGTCATATGTCCCTGGCCGGGATCATCCTCCCGCCAGTCGAGGTCAGGGATCTGGCGGGTCTGATCGCCAACAAGCAGCGCCTGACGCTGACCGACAGCCAGCCCGCGATCTCGACCACCATTGAGGTTGCCGGATCCGCCCTGCGCTGCCAGGCCATCATCCCGCCTGCCTCCGCGGACGGCTCGGTGATCTCGATCCGGGTGTTCCGCCGCAGGGCGGCCGGCGATGCACCTCGTCACTTCCCGTTCTTGCGCGATCAAACCGTATCGCTTGAGACGGAACGGCTCCAACAGCTCCGCGCCATCTGTGAACTGGCAACAAAAGCCGACGATCCCGATGTGTTTCTGCGGGCCTGCGTCCAGTCCCGCATGAACCTCGTGATCTCCGGGGGCACTTCCTCAGGCAAGACCGAGCTGGCGCGGCGCCTCCTGTGGATGGTGGAAGACGAGCATCGCCTGGCCTTGATCGAGGATGCGACGGAACTGCTTCCAGCCCAGGAGAATACCGTCAGCCTGATCGCCGAACGGCTGGAGAGCTCGGCACGCTCCGCCGACAAGCTCCTGGAGATGACCCTGCGCCTGCGCCCCGACCGGATCATCCTGGGCGAACTCCGTGGGACCGAGGCGGTCACCTTTCTCGAGGCCATCAACACCGGTCACGAGGGCAGCTTCACGACCATCCATGCCACAAGCGCGCGAAAGGCGGTCAACAGGCTCGCCTTCCTGGTCATGCGTGCGGGCATGCCGCTGACGCTGTCGGAGATCCGGGACTACGTTCTCCAGTCCATCGACGTGATCGTGCAGACCGGCCGGATCGGCACCGGGAGGGGCATCCTGGAGACCTGGTTTCCGGGGCTCGATGGGGAAAGGCCATGACCCGCCAGAGCGTTGCGGTTGCGACCGGCCTCATTACCGGAGCCTTTGTGGGCCTGATGATCGGCGGCCTTTGGCTGCAGTGGCAATCGGGCACGAACCCCAACGCCGGGCATCCCTTCGTGCTCCTCACCGATTTCCCGGGTTTGCGGGCGGCGGGACGGGATCCGTGGCGATCAGCCTACGGGATCGTGCTGGCGGGTGCGCTGCTGCTGGGAGGTGCCGGGGCATTCCTGTCTGTCTCCCGACAGCTGACCACCTACGGCAAGGCGCATTTTCAAAGCCGCCGCGATGTCCGGCGGAACGGGCTCGTGCAACCCTTGGGCTCGGGTCTCGTGTTCGGCAAGTTCGGCAAGGCGCACAAGAGGGGCTGCTTTGTCTGCGGCAGCTACGACAGGTTCCCGCACGCCTTGGTCGCGGCGCCGACGCGCTCGGGCAAGGGGGTGGGCTATGTCATCCCGAACACGCTCCTTTTTCCGGGCTCCTGCGTCATCATGGACGTCAAGGGCGAGATCTTCGAAGCCACCTCCCGGCACCGGCAGGCTGGGGGAGACCGGGTGTTTCGCATCGCGCCGTTCGATTTCGACCATCCGACACACCGCTATAACCCGCTTGAGCGGATCGCCCGCATTGCGGACACCGATCAGCGCTTCACCGAGCTTTCGAAGCTTGCCAGCTATTTCCTGATCCCGAAGACCGAAAAGGGTGGCGCGTCGGACTTCATCGTGGGCGCGCGCCAGTTGTTCGTAGCCGCCGGGATGCTGGCCATCGAGCGTGGCACGGCCAGCATCGGTGCCATCGCCCGCCTTCTCTTCGATACTGCGAACAAGGACATCGCCTTCCGCAGGCTTGCGGGCGAGACGCGCCACGCCCCTTCGGCCACGATCTTTCTGAACTTCTCGGGCTACTCGGACCGGACGCTGTCATCCTATATCTCGGTCCTTGACGGGGCGGGTCTGGGTTTGTGGCTGAACCCGCGCATCGACAGGGTCACGGCGGTCAACGACTTTTCCTGGAACGACATCCGCCGCAGCCCGCACGCGATCTATGTCGTCGCCAATTCGGACGACGTCCCCACGCTCGCGCCCCTCTTGCGGCTGATGTTCGGCGAACTGATCGCCACGATGCGGGCACGCATCCCTGACCCGAAGCTTGAGCCCTGGCCCGTGCAGATCATCCTCGACGAGTTCGACCAGCTTGGCCCCATGCCGATCATCGTGCAATCGCTGAAGCAGCTTGCCGGTCATGGCGCGCGGGTGTCGATCATCACCCAGTCGGTGCCGGGGCTGGAAACCATCTACTCCGAAAACGAGCGGCTGTCGATCGAGGCCGCCGCCGGAATGAAGCTCTATATCGCGCCCAACGAGAAGAAGACCGCCGGCGAGGTTGCCGAGGCTCTGGGCAAGACCACGCGGCTGGCCCTGAGCGACACCTACTCGCAGGATGGCAAGGGTTTTCTGAAACGGTCGGTTTCTCGACGCAACGAGGAACGTCCGCTGATGACGCCTGACGAGATCCGCAGGCTTGCCCCAGACAAGGTCATTCTGATCCCGGAGCGGCAGAACCCGATCCTGGCAGATCGGATTGTCTATTATGAGGACATTCGGTTCAAAGCCCTTGTCGACGCCCAGAAGGGACCGTTACCCTATCCCGATCCGCTGCGGGAGGAACTCGACACGCTTCGGGCCGAGATGGCCGCGCTGCGGAATGCCCGGGTCGTCTATTCACCGACACGGTCTCTCCATCCCGCAACGGAGCCTGCGGCATCGACCGTACACCTGGCGCAGATCGTCGAGGCAGAACCGAACGTGCCGGCGGGCTCCGTCATCATAGGCGATGACATTGTGATGGCGGTACAGGCAGGCATGGACGCCTTCGATCATGAGCTGCAGGAAACGAAAGCTGCTGCCACTGCGGAGATCGACCTGTCATGATCAGGGACATGGCATCGTTGTCCGGGGCTCGATCAGCTCGGGGTTCACAGATCCAGGTCGTGCTCCTTGCGGCCAAGCTCGTGCGGTATTTGCTCACGACGATGCTCGTTCAGCCGTTCCCTGGCCTGCATCGCCTCCCGGAGGGAAAGACCGATGCTTTCGTGGCTCTCGGCGGCTGCCACCAAGGCACGGGCAATCTCGCGTCGCTGCACCGGCTCGGGAAAGTCTGAAGCCAGCGCCCGATCGTCACCCCTGGCGATCTGCGCCATGACCGTCTCGCCGTAGCGCTCCTTCAGGTCGGTGGCGAAACGCTCGGCATGATCCTCTCGCTCGAACTCCACCCGGCCGTGCCGGTGGTGCACGGTGGCCAGCGTCTCGAGGGTCCGCACCAGCCGGTCGTCGTCTTGCTGGTGCGCGGTCCTCTCGCTTGCCATCCCCAGGGCACCGTCCAGGATCGTCGTGGCCTGGGCATGGAAGCGGTCCAAGAGAGCTGCTGCCTGCGCCCGCCCCTTGGCATCCCCCAGATCGAGCTGATGTGCGGCCGAGACGGCCCTGAGGTCCGCCTTGACCCACTCCCGCTCCTGCCAGGCATTCGCCGCCCGATGTTCGAGCCGCCGCTCCATTGCGCCGCGCTCGATGCCGATGGCTTCGGCCGCGGCCACGACGGCCGCGCGGACCTCGCGGGTGGCCTCACCGCTCAGCACCCGTGTCGCGCTGCCCCGGGTGATGGCATCCCCGTCCAGCTCGGTCCGGTAAAGCGCCGAGCGTGGCGGCTCCTGCACCAGCTCGGCCCCGCGCGCATCGCCCAGATCGCGCAGGATCGCCGTGGTGACCTTGGCCAGTTCGTGACGCATCCTGCGCCGGTCCTTGGGTCCGAGCGTGGCGATCTCGCCTTCGACCCGCTCGAGCCATCCCGAGAAGACCCGATCCAGATCCTGCCGGGTCCGCGGCGTGTCCGTGTTCTGCATGTCCATCATCTCACCCTCCAGGGTTTTCGAACTCACGATGCCCCCCGCCTCCAGGATCGCCGCCGCCCGCTCCATGTTTATCTTGACGTCCTTCAGTCGGGCGAGGCTCGCGATCCCGGCCAGCGTCCTGAGCGTGGCGGCGCTGCGGCTGACCACCGCCAGCCCCTCCTCGAGCGCCGGGCCCTGCAGCGCCCGCTCGCGCACCGGCCGATGCTCGCGCGCGGCCCCCTCGATCTCGGCACGGGTGGGCCCATAGGTCAGAATGCCCCGCTCGAGCCGCGAGGAGGCGTCAAGCGTCACACCGAACTCCGCGGCAATCTCCGCCAGCCGCTCCTTCATGAGGTCCAGGCTGAAGACGGCGTCGCGGGCAATGTAGAACCAGGTGCCGTTCTCGAGGCCGCGGTTGTTCAGGACAATATGGACATGAGGGTGGGAGCGGTCGGTATGGAGCGCCGCCACATAGGCCCACTCGTCCTGGATATGGGTGCCCGACTGGAACATCTCGAAGGCCCAGGCTTCGGCAATCCGCAGCGCCTTTCGAGGCGAAAGGTCATAAGGAAAGGAGAGCAGCAGATGCGTGGTATGGCCATTCTTCGGCTCCCCCCGCCAGCCGTCCGACCAGTCTCGCGCAATCTCGCGCCGCTCCCGGGATGACAGATCCCGTGCCTCGAGCTCAAAAGCGACCATGTTGCCAAACACCGCCTCGGACTTGCCGAAGAGATAGTCGAGCTGTGCGGTAAGCCGTCTGGCGGTATGGGTGCCGCCGCGCCGGATGCGTTTCAGCACCACCGCGTTGGACCCCTGCCCGACCCGCCAAAGGTTGCGCGCCCGGGCCGAGAAGGACGACCCCCCTGCCCTCGCCTGCCGTCCCTTGGCAAAGCCGGTGTTGCGCGCACCCCGGCCGCGACCCACGCGGCGCAGACGGATATCGCCGATCAGGTCCTGAGCCAGGCTAGCCATCCCGCGCCTCCTGAAAGGCCTGGAACATTCGCGTACCGCGACGGCGATGCTCGTCCACCATGGCCTGCAGAAAAAGCCGGACCGCCGGCAAGGACTGCCGCGCAGCCTCGACCGCCGCCCATTCCTGCCGCACGAGATCGATGCGGCCACGATGGCCGGCAAGCGCGATCCGGGTGAGGCTCGCGCCGATCCCCTGCAGGTCTCCCCGGAGCGCATCGAGCTTGCCGGCCGTGACCGGGTCGAACTCCAGCAGGCCCGACGCGGCCCGGACCAGGGCCCGCAGCGCGTCCGAGTTGGAGCCATACCCCCACGCGGCCTTCAGCTGCTCGAGAGCCTGGATCTCCACTGGTGACAGCCGGGCCGAGACCGGCTTGCCATCCGTGGTCGCACTGTCGCGGGCATGCTTTCCCGCCGGCTTGGCACAAGTCGTCGGGTGTGCCTTCGGGTCTCGATTGCCGGCTGATGCATCGGTGCTGCCGTCCTGCGGCACGGGCCGGAGGGGTGTGTCACGCCCGGACGATGTCAGGCGAGAACGGCTCATGGCTGGGTTCGATCCAAGCTCGTAAACATTGTGCAGTTCCTGCCATGCCTACTCTTCTTACCATGCCATATTTTGGAGGATCTGTCACGGGCTTTGTCCCGCACAGAGAGGAGATCACCCCCACACCGCCCGCAAGCGTTTGACAGCTTCTCAGGAGGTGGTCAGTCCAATGGCTGGGTCACCGCCGAGGCCGAGCCAAGCGCCGCCGCTCGGCTTCGCCGTCTTCGCGTAACCGCACTGCTTTACCCCGCCAGGTCCTTGCTGAACAGAGGGTCAGGCAATAGGTCACAGCAGGTGAGCCGCAGCCGCCAGGAGCCAATGCCAAAGGGCACTGTCCCCCTGCCCGAAAGAACAACTATCCCTCAACGCCCGGCGCAGACATAAAGGTGTTATCAGCCGAGCGGGTGTGTGTGGTTGGTTTCAGAGTGTTCCCGCCCGGCTGACGTTCTCGCCCCTCATGGCACCGTTCTGATGGACTGGAAGCAACAGCGACCGGTCACCCCCATATCTGCGAAGTGGCATCTGCTGGCGGCGCGCCACGGGTGTGAGCGGGGGGGTGTTCTCTGTGAAGAGAGGGTTCAGGCGCACCGGCCAGGACGACAGATCGGGAACGACATCAGCCTAGCCTGGCGCCGCGTGCTTCTAGAGGGTCTGCAGATCGACCGCGCTTGTCTTGCCGTTGCGGCCGGTCTCCAGCTCAAAAGAGAGTTTCTGCCCATCGCGCAAGGTGTCCAACCCGGCGCGCTGAACGGCCGTGATATGGACAAACACATCTCCGCCTCCGGCCTCCGGCGCAATGAAGCCATAACCCTTGTCGCTGTTGAACCACTTGACTGTCCCGCGTGCCATTGTCCCTCTCCGCTGCACAACAAGACATTGCTTGGCATAGCGCTCAGCCGCGTAGCAAGAGATTTCCGGCGCAATCCGGCCAGTATGCGACCGCTTGCCTGGGTTCTGGTGAACCCGCGCCTGTCGCACATGCGACAGGCGGGTCGGGCCTGTCCCTATCCTGCAAGGGTTCCATCTTTACGCCGTCGTCACCAAGCTGCGGGAACGCGTCCTGTCGCGGCGTGCCACTGGACATCTCGCAGTCGCGTTAAGGCTGCCTTGTCCCTATGCTGAGTGCAACGTCAGGAGGACGGCCAAGGTCATGACCAAGAGCCATTTGGTCGCATCCGCCAATATGACTGACCCTTATCAGGACGCAGATGGCGTAATGCGTCGAAGGGTTATCTCGCAGCCGCCGCCCTCAATGGCGTGATAGCTTTCGAGAACAACCCGTTCGTCGGCACCGTCCAGGGACAGCTGCCCCTCATGAGGCCCGTTGATCTGACGTTCGTCGAGAGCCGCGTCTGCGCTGAACCGGATATAGTCGCCGCCGATTTCGACGTTGCCGCTGATCGGCTCAAGGCCGTCTAGCGAGAGTGTCGCGTCGGTCATGTGCTGCCCTCCCTCAAGGGATGAGGAGAAACAACGATCCTTCTGCTCATAAGGGACCAGCAATTGACAAAAATGAAATACTCGCGGACGTCTCGGAACGAGGCGATGTCTGACCTGAAGCCCTCGGCAACATCGGCACCCTGTTCTCACCCCAGGAGTGCTGGAATGACTGTCACGCCGCCGGACCTGTTTCAGGTGGAGCCGAATGGCTTGAGAAGCTCTCGGGACATCGGCAAGGCACTGCCGCCAGGTCAGATGCGAGAGCCGTCAGAATGCACGTCAGAGCGAATGCTCGAACGTCGCAGTCCAGCTCTCCTGACAGCCCAGAATATCGGACAAGCCTCGTGCGGTGGTCAGGCGGCCCTGCTTTCAAAGCCGCCCATGCCGGATCAGTATTCGTCGGGCAGGCAGAGGGTGAGGACGCGGATCGTCTGTGCGGGATCCGTTTCCACCTCCGGTCCCATCAACCCGTCGGTGTCGTAAAGGTCGATCTTCCAGTAGATGCGCACGGTCTCGTCTCCGTGCGGCACATCCGGCATGCCGAAGCTGCGGAGGCCATCGGTGCCATGATCGTCCATGACGGTTGCGTCGATGCGCACCCGGTCGAGGGCCGCGTCCACGAAGTCAGGGCCACGGGCAACGATCCCGCGCGTCACGACCACCCTGCCGCGCAGAGTCTCGCCCTGCCACTCGGTCTGCCCAAGGGCTGCCCGGAAGGCGTCGTTCTGCGCCCCGATGATCCGCGCCTCGGCCATGGCAGCCTCGTAGCGGTCGAGATCGAAGACCGGCCCCGCGCAATGGCGGCAAGCGTCTGGACGGGTGCCCGCCGTGGTCTGGGTGGCCTCGCAGGAGATGCATTGATACCGCGTCATGAGAAAACCCTCCTTCTGATCTGGCGATCCCCTCACAGCCCTGCCCTTCTTCAAGAATGGGAGCGGACCGGGAAGGCGAGCCGCGCCCCCGGCGCGTCTCACCTTCCTGGGCTGCCTCCCGGCGAGGGCGGGAGGGGGGCCCGGCAACTGGAAAATCAAGCCCCAAGGGTCGGGGGCCCCGTCTGCACAAGCCGCCGCCCGGCGGCGCGGAAGATGGGGGTGCCCCCTTGGGGCTTGATTTTCCAGTTGACGGGGGAACCGGCGGTTCCCGTCTTTCTTCCCTTCCGACACCGGTGCGGGCCAGGCGCTATGCTGTCCTGCAGGGGGCGTTCGGCTTGACCGAATCCCCCTGCACGGCGCTCCCCGCGCTACCCGGACCTTTTGCCGGACCACACGCCGCAGGGCGGCGCAGCAGGCGGTGTCTGACAACGAAGCCGTGGCAGGCAGAAGGCGCTAGAGAACGGCGCTTACGCGGCGCCCTCGATTTTCATCACCGGGATGCCCAGCTTGCGGGCCTTGTCAGCCAGGTTCTCCTGGATGCCGGTGCCGGGGAAGACCAGGACACCGACCGGCAGGACATCGAGCAGCGCGTCATTGCGCTTGAAGGGTGCGGCCTTGCCGTGCTTCGTCCAGTCGGGACGGAAGGCGATCTGCGGCACCTTGCGGTGATCGGCCCAGCGGGAGGCAATGAGTTCCGCGCCCTTAGGTGAGCCGCCATGCAGGAGCACCATGGCGGGGTGCTTGGCATGGACCTGATCGAGCCTGGCCCAGATCAGCCGGTGATCGTTGAAGTCTGCCCCGCCGGTCATGGCCACCTTTGGCCCGGCAGGCAGCATCACCTCCGTCTCGGCCCGGCGCTTGGCGGCCAGGAAGTCGCGGCTGTCGATCATCGCCGCCGTGAGATGGCGATGGCTGACCATCGAGCCCGTGCGTGGCCGCCAGGCACTGCCGGTGTGGTGCTCGAAGGCCTCGGTGGCGAGGTCGCGGAAGAGCTCCATGCCGTCGCGCCGTTCGATCAGGGTCTGCCCTTCGGCCGTGAGGCGTTCGAGCTCAACCGACTTCACCTCGCTGCCGTCCTGCTCGCGTTGCAGCCGGCGCTGCGTCTGTTCGTTGCTGTCGAGCTCGCGCTCGACGCGGGCCGCGGCACGGTGGAAGAGATTGACGGTGCCCCAGAGCAGTTCTTCGAGATCGGGCTCGAGCCGGGTGTCACTCAGGCTCGCCACCAGGGCGTCGAAGATGTCGGACACGGCGCTGGAGACGGTATCGGCCTCGGGCAACGGCCGGGGATCGGGCTCGTCCTGAAAGGGACGCCAGCCGTAAAGCTGGAGTTCGGTGAGGACATGGTCGGTCTGGGAGACGGTGTGGACCGGCTCGGGGGCCTGGTCGTCGGGATCCTGTGTCATCGCGTTCTCCTTCGATGGGGCGGGGCCCGCGTTTCTCGCGGCCTTCGCGGGCATCGCAGCGCACGGGCGGGCCGGACGGGCAGCCCTCGCGCCTCGCGAGGGCCTTGATGGCCAAGGCCGGCTATTTTGCTTCGCGATGCAAAGCGTCCGCAGGACGCGGCGGAAAATAGTCGGCCGCCGCCATTGCCCGGCCGATCCGGCTGTGCGCCGATTGCCCTCCTCGAAGGCCCGGAACGCGGATCTCCGCGCGTGAAGGAGAGGTGACCGGGACAGGGAGGGACCCGTCCAAAGGGCAGAGGCCCGGCCACCAGCACGGACCCTGCCTCACCCCTGCAGGAAACGGCGTCGGTCGTCGGGATGAAGCACGTCCTTCAGCGCCGCGCTCAGGGTAGCAGCGCCACGATGCCGTAGGTCGTCATTGAAGTCGCCCGCCACGGGCACAAGCGCAATCGCCTCGATGCCGAGGCTGGCCGCTCGGGCCAGAAGGCTGTCGCGCGCTCTGTCGCCGGCGGGGTCACGGTCGCACAGGACATAAAGGCGGCGCAACGTGGGAGGGAAGAGCACGGCGGCAAGATGGGCGGCCGAGAGGGCTGCCAGCATCGGCATGCGGGGCAGGACCTGGCGCGGCGACAGCACGGTCTCGATGCCCTCGCCCACGGCCAACACATCATCGGCTACTCCGAAGCGGACGCCGTGGCCGAGGAGCTCTCCCATGGCCCGGCGCGGCGTGGCAATCGCGGCCTTGCCGGAGCCGTCAGGGGCAAGCCAGGTGCGATGCGCGCCGGTCTGGCGGCCGGCAAGATCGGTGACGGCGGCGATCATCGCCGGGCGGGGTTCGGGGCGCGCCTGCCCGTCTGGCCGGTAGTAGCACCGGGGGTGGAAGCGCAGCGCGCCCGTGCCGGTCAGGCTGGTGATGGAACGCCCCCTAAGGTAGGTCTCGACCAGGGAACCCGCGATTGGCTGCGCCATGGCGAAGAGCCGTCGGGCTGCCTTCTGCGAACCAGATGCCGCCGAGAATGAATGGCTGCCTCTTCCCTGCTGCGGTGCCGGCTCGGGGTGAGGCAGTGCGAGGAACCGGCGTGCCTCGGCCACCACGTCCTTGAAGGCGGCAAGGCCCTGTGCTTCGCGGATGATGTCGAGCAGATCACCGTGGGAGCCGTCACATGCATCCGTCCACTTGCCTGCGGCACCCTTGCCGGTCTCCGGCCCGCTCAGGCGCACGAACATCGAACGGCCGGGGGTGTTATGCACATCCCCGACCAGCCAGTAGTTTCCGGCACGATGGCCGGACGACAGGTAATGGCGGCAGACTGCCTCGGCCTGCCGGCCAAGACGGATTGCCAGATCCAGTGCTTCATGACGGGGCATGGGGGACTCCTGGGGAGAGCGGAAGAACAGAAGCGAGCCCGCGGTGCTCTCTCGACCGCGCCGGCTCATCCCCGATCCAAATCCGCCTCTGCCTTTTCGGCTGCCCCTCGATCAACGCTTGGGAAAGGAATTGTTGGACCGGTGCCATCTCGTAGAGACCAGCACCAACGCAGCAGTGCTCTGGCGGGCGTAGTCCAGGATCAGCGCATGTCCGATGGCGGCGTTTGGCCACGCGACGTCAAGCAGGGCGCCGGAATAGGGTGCTTTGGCCAAGTGACAGGTTACGGCGCAAAGGGCCGATTTGTGAGGACGATCAACGCTTTTTTGACGGGTGCACCATGCGCGTCGACTTGCGGCCGTAGTTCTTCACCGTCTCGCGCAGGGTTTCGATCTGGTCGTCAAGGGTGGGTGTGGACCTCACACGTTCGATCTCGTTCCGCAAAGCCCGGCGCATGGCCTCAGACGTGTCGACGCCCAGCATGTCCGCCAGGGTTTGCGCCAGAGCGTCCAGGCTGTCATCGGGGATCGGGCTCTTATCCGTCATCGGTTCCGCCTTGTCTGTCGCCCCGTTCCTCCTCCGGTATGCACAAGGACCGCTGCCGGGCAAGACAGCACGCGAGCGCAGCCATGCCCCCAAACGGGTTCGACCCGGGCTAGCGCCCGCCTGCCGCCATCCGATCAAGATCGTCAGCCACCGCAGCGACAGCCCGCATGAAACAAGCGCCCAACCAGGAAGGCCGGGCGCTTGCAGCAGTCAGTCGATGGCCTGGAAAATCTCGCGCGCCTCGGGATGATCCGCGGCATGGGCGTAAAGCCGGGCAAAGCCGTCGGTGAGCTCCGGGGCATCATGGCGGAACGACAGGTGCGAAAAGGCAAACAGCGTGGCGATGATGCCGGCGGCGTCAGCCGAGACATCGCCTTCATAGCCATTGCCGTCCCAAACAAGGTGGAAGCGAGGCCGGGAGGTCGGCGCCAGATAAAGTGGCTGGCCTGCCCGTTCGCAGAAGTCCCAGATGCCGCCCGTGTAGTCCGCCGGGCTGAGCTTTTCCATGAAGCCGAAGACCGCCTGTTCGCCGATGAGGAACAGGCGGGGTCCGAACAGCCGGGGCAGAAACACCATGCGGCGGTGCTCGGCAACAGGCGTGGCGGGCGTGAAGGCCGGTGTGGTCATGCTCATGATGGGGTCTCCGAAAATGAGAAACGGGATGGGCGGCCTGGACGGCTTCTCTGGATCCGTTCAGGCGCAGCTTGTCCCGCCCGCCTCTCCCTCTCGAGATCCCGGGGCACCCTCCCGGACAAGCGCGTGATGATGTTGCCGGGGCGACAAACGCCGCCCCGCAGCCCCCCTCACTCCGCAGCGATGCCCTCGGGATCGCGATCGCCCTGCCGCAGGCTGCCGTTCTCCCCGGCATTGGGTTGGCTCTCGTCTGTGGAGGTCGCCCCACCGTCGAGCCCGATGCTCTCCCGATCGTTGCTGTCAGACAGGGGCCAAACAGAAGATAGCCTCTCGTCGCCCGCCCATCTGCCGAGGTCGTCTTCGGCAGTCCTCAGCCGCAATGGCCCGGGCAGCCAGCCGGTCTCGGCCAGGAGCCGCTCGGCTTCCCGCGCCATGTCGGGCTTCTTCAGGTGCTCGATGCGCCGGGCAGCCTCCTCCCCGACCCCGTCGCGCACCGCCTCGAGAATGCGCGGCTTGGTGACCCGGCCAAGATAGTTCTCGACCGTGGGCCGCCAGCCGGCCCGGGCGAGATCGAGGCCGGTGGCTCGGGCCAGCCGGTCGGCCTCGGCAAGCCGTCGCTCGAGGCCTGCCTGACTCACGCCCATGCCGCTATAGGGGTTTGGCCGCTCGACAAGCGCATTGACCCCGAAACTCACGCAATGGGCGAGAAGCGCCAGACGTCGGGGCTCCTCGAGGCTCTCGATCCAGAACCAGAGTGCGTCGTCGCCCTCGGTCAGGGGCAGGTCAGCCTGCCAGCCGGCATGCCGCGCCGCGATGCTCCGGGCGGGCAAGCTCTCGCCCAGGTCCGGTGCCTGCTCTGGAAAATGCACGGGACGCACGGCCACCTCCAAGGCTGCGCCGGCCGACCGGCCCCCGAAGCAATCGATCACCAGCCGGTGCAGGAGGGCTGTCAGCGCCACGTCGGGATGCATGGCCAGAGCATCCCGAAGCGCCAGGGTGCGATGCGCGGTCAGCTCCGAGACCAGCCGCTCGGGCAAGGGTTTGTGGATGTCGGCGGCCTCGTCGCCGTCCTCACCGCTAGCTGGCTGACCCTCGAGGGTGCTCCCGTCGGACCGGGTCGTCTCGCCCTCTCCCTGCCCGGCTTCCGTGTCGGGCAGGTTCCCGGCATCGTCACCCCCTGTCGAAACCGGCCTTTCGTCCTGCGGCCGGACATAGCCGCGATCGATGTTCAGGCTGCCATCGGCCCTGAGGCTGACGAACACCCCTGCCCGGGCCTTCTCCTCGGCCGAAAAGACCATTGGCCGGGTCTCGAAGGCCTCGAGCGCCGCCTCGATCTCGCCGAGCCGCCGGTGGACGTCCTCAGGCAGCTCTTCGGCCTCGGCATGCTCGGCCTCCAGCTGGTCGTATTCGTCGCGCAGGGCCTCGCGCGCGGCACGCTCTTCTTCCGTCAGATCGACGACTGTTCCGCCGATCTGACGGAACCCCCGGTCATGGCCGTAGGGAAAGCTGACGGCAACCTCGACCCAGGCCCAACCTTCCGCGGCGATCGCCTCAGCCTCGCGCTCAAGCTTCTCTGTGACCAAACGGTCTAGCAGAGCCGCATCCTGCAGCCAGCCGCCATCGTCGGTCTCGAAGAGATCGCGCAGCACGATGCCACCCGCCGCCTCGTAAGCCGGGACGCCTACGAAGAGCGCCCGGCGGTCGGAGGCCCGCACCGTGGTCTCTGTCAGCATGCGGCGGATGGTGTAGGGCTCCTTCGACCAGCTGTCCTTGACCACCTGCCAGACCTGCTCCTGGCGCGCATGGTCGTCGGTCACGGTAAAGGCCATCAGCTGTTCGAGCGTCATGGCGTCCTCGCCGTAGACCTCGAGCAGCGCCGGCGAGACCGCGGCCAGCCGCAGGCGCTGCCGGACGATCTTCACGTCGACGAGAAAGGCCGCGGCGATGGCCTCTTCGGTCATGCCCTCCTCGCGCAGGGTCTGGAAGGCGCGGAACTGATCAAGCGGATGGAGGGGGGCCCGCTCGATGTTCTCGGCCAGCGACACTTCCGCGATGGGAACACCGGATGCTGCCCCGGCCTGCGAGACAATGCAGGGCACGGGTGCGTTCCGGGCCAGGCGCTTCTGTTTGACCAGCAGCTCGAGCGCCCGGAAGCGCCGGCCGCCGGCCGGCACCTCGAAGAGGCCGGTCTCCTGGCCGTCCTCTCCCAGAACCGGGCGGACATGGAGGGACTGGATCAGGCCACGCCGGGCAATGGACTGGGCGAGGTCCTCAAGGGACATGCCGGACTTGATCCGCCGGACATTGGACTGGCTGAGGACCAGCTTGTCGAAGGGAATGTCGCGCGCGGACGCGAGGGTGATGGGGGATATGGCTTTGGCCATGGCAGTGTTCTCCGCGACGGGTGCCGGGGAGCCTCTCTCCCTGGCTGTTAACCCGTCACGATCCCCCCGGCCCTCCTTTCCCTCTGGTCGTTCTCCCACCCGAGCCTGCGTCCGGATCTCAGCCACCGAGCCAATGTGGATCACCCGCGATGGCAGCATCGCCCTGAACGGATGCAAGGGCTGGTAAAGGCGGTCTGAAGCGCATCGACACAGGTCTTCGTCCTCGCCGGTGCAGACAAGGCTGCTCTTGGTGAAAAGCTTGATCCGGGTTCGGCGGCCACGCGAACTGCAAGGCAACCAATCCTCGACCCCGCGCCCCGAGGCGGTTACGCTTGTGTGTCTGCAAGGGGTGGCCATGAAGAAAACTGCCAAGTCTCCCGCCGGGAAAGCGGTCAAGGCGCTGCTTGCCAAGTACGCCTGCCCTGTGCCGTTTCACGCGGTGCGCACCCGCTTCCTCGGCAATATTGCCACTCCGGCGATGTCGATTTCGCCCTTGCCGATCATCAAGGGCCTGTGGGGCGGCGAACTGCCGCCGTTCGACAGCATGGATGATCTCAATGAGCTGCTCGAGGCTTTGGTGCAGGGGTTGTGGAACGACCTGACCCGCCATCAGAAGCGAAGCCAGCCCTTCCGGCTCACGCGCCTGTCTATGGACGCCACCGCGGCACAGGTCGCCCGCTACGCCCGTGTCCGCTTTGAAGAACTGGACGGCTTTCTCGAAGGGCTTTTCAATGGCGAGGAGGCCATTGATCTGCCCCAGCGTGCGCATGAGGCCGTCGGTCGCCTCCAGGAGCTGCGGGCCATGATGGCCGGCATCCGTGAGCTGGTAATGCGTGAGCCCAAACCGGATGACCGTCCTCAGTTGGAGACGACCTTCAGGCATCTGCAGGAGCTGACCCGGATCATGGAGACCGAGATCCACGAGGCCGTGCTGTCCTGCGCCCGGGCCCGTCACCAGAGGCTTGACGGCATCCCCTTTGCCAAGCCGACGCTTCATTGATGGCCCTGTCCTCCGAGGAATGCCTGCGCGACAAGTTGCGCAAGATCGAGGCGCTTTATGCTGGTGCTGCGACGGCCGCGCTGCGCTGACGGGTCTATGGCCCACCTTGCTGGACAGTGCCGGCGATACCGAGACAGCCGGGGTGGCCCGCATCCGTTTCAGCGGGTGCGCCGGGTGGTGTGAGAGCGGGCTGCTGCGCATGCATCCAGTCGGCGGCCTGCTGCGCCTTGCCGGCAGCCGTGAAGATCGCGCGGGGGTCTGCCGCCATGACCTTGAGCCACGAGGCGATGTAGGCGGCATGGTCGGGCCGCGGATGATGGGCAATGCCGAGATCGGCAAGCACGAAGCCGCTGAGGATCTCGACACAGCATTCTTCGGCCGCATAAGCCTCCGAGCCGAACCGGCCCGAGAGATCGCGGTCAAGCCTGTGCCTGGCCCCTGAGGCGTGGCCCATCTCGTGGATCCAGACACCGTAAAAGGAGGGGGCATTCCGGAACTTCGCGAACTCGGGCATGAACACCGTGTCCACGGAGGGACGGTAGAAGGCTTCTGAGCCGCCAAACACGGTTCTTATCCCAAGGTTGGCGATGAAGTCTTCCGCATGCGCCAGACGCTCGCTCTCGGACAGGTACGGTGTCAGAGGGCATTCGTATCCATCCACCTGGGCCAGGTTGAAGACCGAAAAAGCCCGCGCAACCATCCGGGTGCGGCCGCCATCGTCCTTGCCGTCGTCCTCTGCCTTTGTCTCCTCGCGCGAGGCGATCTGCTTCCACAGGACCACGGTGGTCGAGCGCTCACCCTTGCGGACCTGAGCACCGGCAGCCTGCCACTGCCGATAGGTACCCCACAGGCCATCGCTGTAGCCCGATGTCATGGCCGCGACCCACAGCGCCACGATGTTGATGCCCCGGTAACGCTTGCCTGATGCAACATTGGTGGGGCGCGCGGCATGGGCACCGTCATGGAACCACGGGGCGTGCCACTCACCGGCCCCGTGCTCGAGGGCCGCGATGATTTCTGCGGTAACGCGCGTGTAGATGTCAGCGCGCGCTTCAGGATGTGTCCCGCGAGATGATGGGGCAGTTCCCCGGGAGCGGCGGGACCCTGTGGAATGACCGCCGCCTGCAGGATGTGTCGCTCGGGCAGCTCGCTTTGTTCCAGACATTGGAAAGTCCTCCGTGACGGGCGCCGGAGGCCTCTCCTCCAACCCTCAACCCGTTACAGACGGTCCGCCAGACCTCTGGCTCTCTATGGCAGGCGGCGCAGGACAGGCGGGTCATCAGCCTGCCAGGACAAAGCGCTCGACGCCTCTTTGGGGTTGCCGAACCAGCGGCGTGCGTGTTCTGTTCTCGATCCGCGACAGTGCCGACCCGAAGGATCCCTTTTCCGATGTATCGCTTCCTGCATTCCTCAGACCTGCACCTGGGCAAGGCCTTCGGCACCTATCCCGAGGCCATCCGCAACCGCCTGCGCGAGGCCCGCCACGACGCGATCGCCCGGCTGGCGCAGGCCGCGCGGGACGGGGGCGCGGGCGCGGTGCTGCTGGCGGGCGACACCTTCGACGCCGAGACCCCCGCCCCCGACACCCTGCGCCACGCCCTGCGCGCCATGGCGGCCGAGGCCGACATCACCTGGATCATGCTGCCGGGCAACCATGACAGCCTGGCTGCCACCGAACTGTGGCGGCGCATCGCCCAGGACGGGCCCGCCAACCTGCGGGCGATCACCAGCCCCGATCCGGTCGAACTGGCCCCCGGCGTGATGGTCCTGCCCGCCCCCTGCACGCAGCGCCGCCCCGGCCGCGACCTGACCGAGGCGATGGCCGCACCCACACCCGAGGGCTGCCTGCGCATCGGCCTTGGCCACGGCGCCATTGCCGACTTCTCGGGCGAGGACGGCGTGGCGGGCATCATCGCCCCCGACCGGGCGCAAAGGTGCGGCCTTGACTACCTGGCGCTTGGCGACTGGCACGGCCGGATGGAAGTGAACGGGTCCACCTGGTATTCCGGCACGCCCGAGGCCGATGGCTTCAAGCACTCTGCGGCCTGCTGCGCGCTGCTGGTGACGCTGGACGGGACCGCGCGGGTTCGCCCGGTCGAAACCGGCAGCATGGGCTGGCAGACGGTCACGCTGGACCTGCTGCCCGGCGACGATCCGCTGGCCCGGCTGGACGGTGCCCTGCCCCCACTGAGGCTGCGGCGCAACCTGCTGGTCCGGCTTGTCGCCACCGGGCGGCTGCCCTTGTCAGACCGGGCCGCGCTTGATGCGGCGGCGCAGGCGGCCGCCCCCGATTTCGGCTGGTTCGGCCATGACCTGTCCGGCCTCGCGACCGAGGCGCGGCCCGACGACCTGGACGGGATCGACCGCGCGGGCGCGCTGCGCCAGGCGGCCGAGGCGCTGCTGGCCGAGGCGGGCGATCCCGACCGCAGCGCCACTGAGCGCGCGGTGGCGGCCTCGGCGCTGTCGCGGCTCTACGCCTTGGCGCAAGAGGTGGGGGCATGAAGATCCGTGCGCTGCACCTGACCAACGTGCGCCGCTTCGCCGGCCACACCGCCCGGATCGAGGGGATCGGCGACGGCATCACCGTCCTGTGCGAGCCCAACGAGTTCGGCAAGTCCACCTTCTTCGACGCCATCCACGCGCTGTTCTTCGAACGCCACCGCGCTACCCGCGCAGGCATCAAGGCGCTGCAACCCCATGTCGGCGGCGCGCCCGAGGTGGCGGCGGATCTGGACCTGCCCGACGGGCGCTACCGGGTGGAAAAGCGGTGGCTGACCCGCGCCTCGGCCAGGGTGTCGCGCGACGGGCGGACCGTGGCCCAGGACGACGAGGCCGAGGCCTGGATCGACCGGATGCTGGGGGCCGGGCTGTCGGGGCCGTCGGGCCTTCTGTGGGTGCGGCAAGGCCTGCTGGGACTGGAACCCGAGGGCAGTTCGGCCAGCGACAAGTCCGACCGCGAACGGGCGCTGTCGGCGCGGCGCGATCTGCTGTCCTCGGTCGCGGGTGAGATCGAGATGATGACCGGCGGGCGCAGGCTGGACGGGGTGGTGGCGCGGGTGGGCGATGCGTTGGGCCAGCTTGCGACGGCGACCGGGCGTCCCAAGGCGGGCGGCGAATGGGCGCGGGCCGAGGCCGAGGCCGAGGCCCTGCGCGCCGAGGAGGCCGAGCTTGCCGCCAAGGCCGCGCGGCTGTCGGGCGACCTGTCCCGCCGCAGCGAGGCGCAGCGCCAGCTTGCAGCCCTGGACGACCCAGCCGAGGATCAGCGCCGCGCCGAGGCCCTGACTGCGGCCCGCGCCGCCCTGGCCGAGGCCGAGGCCCATGCCGACCGCCTGGGGGCGGCGCAGCGCGCCCTGGCCCTGGCGCGGGCCACCGACGACAATGCCCGCGCCGAGATCGAGCGGCTGGAAACACTGTCTGACCGCGCCGCCCGCGCGGCCCGGGCCCTGGCCGCGGCGACCGAGGATGCGGCCCGCCACGACAGCCGCGCCACCGCGCTGTCCCAGGCGGAAGGCGACACCGCCGCAGCCCTTCGGGATGCCGAGGCCGCCACCCGCGCCCTGCGCGACCGTCTGGCCCTGGCGCAGCGGACGCGCCTTGCCCGCGCGGCCCAGGACCGCGCCACGCATCTGGCCCGCAGCCTGGCCGAGGCCGAACGCCTGCGCGCCGACATCGAGGCACAGCGGGCGCAGCGCGGGTTGCTGGTGGTGACGCCGCAGGCCCTTGCCGCCGCCGAACAGGCCGCCGACGAGCTGAACCGGGCCGAGGCCCGCCTGGACGCGCAGTCGGTCAGCCTGTCCCTTGCCTATAGCGGCGCCGCGCGGGTCCGCGCCGACGGGGCCGACCTGCCCGAAGGCCCGCACCGCCTGACGGGCCCGCGCGACTTCGACCTGCCCGGCATCGGCACCATGCGCATCGACCCCGGCACCCAGACCGGCGGCGACCGGGCGCAGCTGGACAAGGCCGCGGCCACGCTGGCCCAGCGGCTGTCCGCCTGCGGGGCCGAGGACCTGGCCCAAGCCCGCGCCCGCCTGGTCGAGGCGCAGCGGCTGGACGACAGCATGCGCAGCGCCCAGGCCCTGCTGACCCAGCTTGCGCCGGACGGCCTTGACGCGTTGCGCCAGGCCCATGCACAGACGGCCGCAGAGGCCGGTGCGGGCGCTGAGGAGGCGGGCGACCCCGCCGCCCTTGAAGCAGACCTTGCCGCCGCCTCGACCGCCGAGGACCAGGCCCGCGCAGCCGCTTCCGAAGCCCAGGCCGTTCTGCGCGCCGCGTCCGAGGCACGGGCGGCCGCCACCGCCACGCTGGCGGCCGCCCGTCGCGCCCACGATGCCGCCGCCGCCGAGGCCGGCGATCCGGCGGCGCTGGCCGACCGGCTGCGCGACCTGCGCGATGCCCGCGCGGGCCACCAGGCCCGGATGGCCGAGGCCCAGGCCGAATGCGCGCGGCTGGAACAGGCGGCCCCCGACCTGGACATGGCCCGCGCGGCGCTGTCGAGGGCGCAATCGGTCGCGGACCAGGCCCGGGCGCAGCGCGACCGCCTGCGCGAGGATCTGGCGATGCTCAACGGCTCGATCGGCACCCTGGCCGAGGAAGGGATCGAGGAACATCTGAACGAGGTGCGCGGCAGGCTGGCCGAGGCCCAGGCCCGCGCCGCGCGATACGCCGCCGAGGTGCAGTCGCTCACCCGCCTGCGCCAGGCGCTTGACGAGGCGCGGCGGCAGGCGCGGGACGCCTATCTCGGGCCGGTGCTGCGCGAATTGCAGCCTCTGCTGGCGGTGATCCATCCCGGCGCCACGCTGGAGATCGACGACCAGACCCTGCTGCCCGCCGTGCTGACCCGCGACGGCCAGCCCGAGGCCCTGGACATCCTGTCGGGCGGCACGCGGGAACAGGTGGCGATCCTGACCCGGCTGGCCTTCGCGCGGCTGTTCGCGCGGGCGGGCACGCAGGTTCCGGTGATCCTGGACGATGCCCTGGTCCACAGCGACGACGACCGGATCGAGGCGATGTTCACCGCCCTGCACCGGGTGGCCCAGGACCAGCAGATCCTGGTCCTGACCTGCCGCCAGCGGGCCTTTGCGGCCCTGGGCGGCGAAAGGGCCAGGGTCAGCATCGAGGCGGTTTGAGGCGTCACCTCCTGGCGCAATCCGGAACCGTAAACGTCGCGAAACAGGCACGAAGCAGCCTGACGATCCAGAATTTCCAGATATTCTCGAGTGATCCTCGGCCTACACCTCAATTGGCCTGCTTCACTCTGAAGGGCAGGCTGTAACCTCAAGCTCCCCACCGGCTAGTTTTGAGGTGCAAACCACTAAGAAACTTTTAAAAAATGATACTTATATGTTCCATCAGCGTATTATTTTTATCAATCACTCCCATGATTATAACCCATCCACTAGACAATTATGGAAGTGCCGTTATTCAGAATCATGTTTATAGACATCCATTTTTCTGCTAATATTAATCTGGAAGTTCGCCATTGTATTTCGAGGTTAATATTATGTTTGGATCTTGGAGACTATCATTCATTCGCGAAGGCGACGGCTACATTGCCAGATCGGCAGACTGGATCGCGGGTCGCACCCTTGGGGGCACCTGGAGCAATCCAGAGAGGCCTAATGGTAAGGAGCGGACATCTCGACCCGAGAAAGAGAGCAATACGGTCGGGCGGTTTCTGGAACTGCGGGATGAACATGGCCGGACCCTTTATCGTCGCAGCGTCACGCAAAGCCTCCCGGATATGCTTGAGTATCCGACGGCCGATCCAGATCGGCCTTTTGGCCGGGCGCCCGTACCGCAAGGCAAAGTGATTTTTGTCCGCGTGCCCGCCGACGAGCGGGTCCGATCCGCGGCGGTGGTCGACGCGACCGCTGCAAAGCGTGGGCGGCGCAGTGCGGATGCAGGCACTGCCGAGGCACGCATCCAGAAGCGCGTGATTGCCGAGATCAGTCTCCGCCAGACTGGCCAAGAGGAGGCACGCTGATGGCTACGTCTGACGGCACCGTTATTGGAATGACAAAGATCTTTGACTCCGGCTCTCCTGCATCTCGGTGGAACCTCGTCATCGTCTCGGACGGCTATCGCAACACTGACATGGCCCAGTTTGCGGCCGACGCCGATGCCATCCGCGATTTCATCTTCGCAGTGCCTCCCTTTGACCGGCCCGAGATCATTGCCGGAATCAACATCTATCGGCTGGACGTCACCTCGACGGACTCAGGCGCCGACAACCCCGACTGCGACGGGGTCAACGGCGGCGCCACGACGGCCGCCACCTATTTCGACTCGACTTTTTGCTCAGACGGCACGACCCAGCGACTGCTGAGCGGCGACAGCGCGCTTGTTGAAGCGACTGTTGCCAGTCTCTTGCCGGACTGGAACCAGATACAGGTCCTGGTGAATGATCCGGAACGTGGCGGCGCCGGTGGCACGATCGCCTGGTCCAGCAACCAGTCTAGCGACTGGCGCGAAGTCGTGCTTCACGAGATCGGCCATTCGGCCTTTGAGCTGGCCGACGAGTACGATTACGGCGGTCCCGACATCTTTGCGGACGGTGAGCCGGACGAAGTGAATGTCACCATTCAGCCGGACCCTGCTTTGGTGAAATGGAAGGCCCTGGTGACCGCCGGGTCCGCGTCACCCACACGGTCCAACCCGAGTTGCGCGTCGACCGACCCCGGCCCCAGTCCCGTGGCGGCAGGTGTCGTCGGCACCTTCGAGGGGGCCAAGTACAGCCACTGCGAAGCGTTCCGCCCGGTCTGGACTTGCATGATGCGCGACACGGCAGACCCGTTTTGCCCCGTTTGTACCGGCAAGATCGTGGCAGACCTGGCACCCTTCGCGCAGCCTACGCCTGGCGGCGACGTGACCTTGGCCACACCGACTGTCGATTTCAACGACGTGCCCACCGGCCTGACCGTCAATCGCGCCGCACGCTTCAACGTGAACAGCGCCCTGCCGGTGACGTTCCAGATCATCACCGCCCCGACCGCGCCCTTTGCTCCGGCAATAGGCACCCTGGTCGTGGCCCCACCCGCCGGACCTGCTCCCTGGCCGGGCTATGTTTGGTTGCAGTTTCAGGCGGGCGCGACACAGGGTCCCGTCCCATCGCAGCAGATCACGATCCGCTGCCTCGAAACGGGCGAGGACTTCCTCGTCACCTTGGTTGCAAACGTGATTGCCCGCCCCCGCGTGGCCACGCAACTGGTCTTTGACAAGTCAGGCTCGATGCTTGATCTCACGGATGAAGGACGCACGAAGGAACAGGTGCTCCGAGACGCAGCATCGGTCTTTGCCGACCTTCTGTGGGACGACAATGGCATCGGCATCAACGCCTATGATCACGACCCTCATCCCATCCTCGATGTGGCGGTCGCGGGCGCCCCAGGGGCGGGCCAAGGCCGCGATGCGGCGATCGCCGCCATCGGTGCGCATGTGTCCAATCCGGCCGGTATGACAGCGATCGGGGACGGGATCGAGCTGGCTGCCCAAAAGCTGACCGGCGCACCCGGCACCTGGGACAATCGCGCCATGCTGGTCATGACCGATGGGATTGAGACGGCGGACAAACGGATCGCCGATGTTGCCGATGCGATCACGTCCGAGGTCTATGCCGTCGGCTTGGGTACGCCCGAACAGATCCGCCCCGCCACGCTGAATGCCCTGACCAGCGGGACAGGCGGCTATCTTCTAATGACAGGCAACCTCTCGACCGATGATGGCTTCCTGCTGGAGAAGTACTATCTCCAGATCCTGGCCGGCGTGAACAACAACGACGTGGTTCTCGATCCCGAAGGGCGGATCGCACCGGGAGAGGTTGTCCGTATTCCCTTTGACGTCACTGAACAGGATGTCGAGATCACGGCTATTGCCTTGGGCAAGCCGGCGCATTTCTTCATCATGGCCCTGGAAACGCCAGCCGGCGATATCGTGGGTTTCGGGGACCCTGCCCTGATCGCGCGGGCCAGCCCGCAGGTGATGCACATGCGCGCGGGCCTGCCGCTTCTTGCAGGCGGCAAGCCCGCGCAGGCGGGACGATGGACGCTGCTCCTGGCGCTCAATCCGCGCGGGACGGGCATCAAGGACAATCCCGGATGGAGCGGCGCCAGCTTTACGATTCCCTATTCGGTCAGCGTGACCGCCCTATCGAACCTGCGCATGACCCCTGCCCTCCACCAGAGCAGCCTGCAGCCGGGCGCAACGGTCACCGCCCGCGCGGTGCTGACCGAATATGGCGCGATCTTTCGCGGCTCTGCTGCGGTGCGGGCCGAGCTTGTCCGGCCGGATGGTACGACAGCACTGCTGCCCCTGCCCGCGGTGGCGGGTGACCCCGGCGTGTTCCAGAACACTGTCGTCGCCGATCAAAGCGGCGTCTGGAAGTTCCGCTTCCTTGCGTCCGGCATGACATCTCACGAGCAGCCGTTCATGCGCGAAGCGCTACGCACGGCTGCCGTCTGGCAGGGAGGCGACAATCCCAATGGCGGGGGCGATCCGTCAGGGGGCGGCTCCGATCCTGGCTCTGGTGACGGCGTTGACTGGGGCGACCTTCTCGAATGCTTGTTTTGCGGGAACGTCATTGATCCGCGGCTGGCCGAACGCCTGAAATCAGCGGGGTTGAACCTCGACGAGCTTTGCCGATGCCTGAAGACTGCGAAGCGCTGTGGCTGCAAAGGGGATGATCGCACCGACATCATCAAGAGGATCGCGGCTCTGTTGAGGTGAACTGGCAGCCGCAATTTGTGTTCAGGAGACACAGCAGCAGGGGTACCCTGTGCCGCTGCTGCCTTACCCGACAATCAGCCGTGTGCGACAATCCTGTCGGGAGAGGCTCCGGCTCGATTCTCTGTGGACTGCTCAGCCGTCCGATCGGATGCGACGGGCCGAATGTCGCTGAAGGGCGGAAAGCGGCCTGACGGCGATGCGGCATGGAGGCAGCGGCATCCTAAGAAGACCAGTCATTCTAAAACACCGCTGTGAGATGTCAGCTTGGTCAGCTAGTGAGAACGGAAGACGGACGTCGGTTGCAACAGTAAGTGTGATTGGCTCGCACCAGCAGTAGAGTGTCAGTATGCCCAACGGTCTGGAAGGTGGCCATTTAAACGTGCTTTGCGCATCAGCGCCTAGCACCGAAAACGACTACATCGCTTCGCTTTACAACGTACCGCGTCTATAGTTCCATAGATCCCAGCACACGTTGAAGATCCTATTAGTGGTCTGCTGAAGTGTAGAAAAAGAATGATTATATTAAGGGGTTTTGGGATTGCCAAAATGCATATAGCGGGTGGGTTATACCACGAACTGTGCGAAACGCCGACGTGGAACGCTCAGTTTGGTTCAGGGGCGCGCGCTGCCGCAGCGATTAGTGTTCTCTCACCAAGGAGCACTCTCCACACCTACGCCCTGAACGAAAACAGCCCTGGGTCAGACATGCTGACAGCACTCGGCGTGCACGTTTCGTCGACCCCCTCCGATACCGCAATTATGTTCGCTTACTTTCATCCACTTTCTCAGCCACACATCGAGCCCATACCTGAAGCTATCTCCCAACAACCTCCTATACATGTTTCCGGAGATGTGGTGCTAAGGTTCGGGTTTCTTGAAGGGTCTGCTATCGTGCATGCCGAGAGGGTGATTTACGATCCTCAGACAGCAATTCGGCCTCAGGCGTTTGGTGCAAACGGGTCAACAGCAAAGCAGCTTGCTTTAGTGATGAATGAGCTGGAGCTATGCCGCTATGCAGGATGCGCTGATATAACAGCTGCCGCCGCGACTGTGTTGTCATCTAGCGAGCAAGAGACGGTGATAGTCGTGAAGCGTGGAGTACGGGGAGTAGCGGTCTATGAGCGCAACGTCGAACCGACCATTGTTCCTCCATATTACTCGTCACGGGTATTCAAAATTGGTACAGGGGATGTATTCAGCTGTTGATTTCCACCCAGAACTGAGCCGGCATTTCCATCGAGAAGTGAGCCACCTCTGACTATGGATTTCCGGTCATTCAGTGGTCAAGGCGTGATTGTTCT
>NZ_JBQEOI010000026.1:0-38702 GCF_052045125.1 Paracoccus sp. 22332 | reverse complement strand
TTTGCGGCCCGCAACCAGTTCGCCATAATGTTCGGCGAGCGCTTCGACGCTTGAGTATCTGAAACCGCATGGAGCCGGTCAGATACACAAAGTTCAGGACACTCCCACGCGATGTCGAGATCGCCCTCTTCGAATACATCAATGGCTTCTACAACCCGCGCCGCAAACACTCAGCCCTCGGCTGGAAATCACCCGTGGCCTTCGAGCAGAGGGCCGCTTAACATGAGCACCTGACCGGAACAGAACCGGGACAGGTCCAGTATTCCTTCGGCGCGTCACACCACCGCAAGCCATTGCGATTGACGAAGATTATGCCGCTCAGCATACGCCGGTCATCCACGCGCGGCTTGCCGTGGCTCTCGGGAAAGAAGGGCCGTAGCCGCCCGATCTGCGCCTCCGTCAGCCAGTAAAGCTCGCTCATCATCCCTCCCACAGTTGGGAGTTTGATGGCGTGGATGCCCCCTCCCACCGAGGTGCCAACATGCGAATGTTAGCCACCACAGGAGCCAAGAGAGGAGAACTGCCATGTCTGAAGTAGCCATCATCGGCCTTGATCTGGCCAAAAGGGTTTTTCAACTGCACGGGGCGATGGCTGATGGATCGGTGGCGTTCCCGCCTGAAGTTGCCGAGAGCTCGCGTATTGGATTTCCTCGCATCCCGACAGCGCTGTGTTGTCGCGATGGAGGCTTGCGCCAGCGCCCAAAGCTGGGGGCGGGAGATCGCCAGGCTTGGTCACGACGTTCGGCTGATCCCACCGATTTATGTGAAGCCCTTCGTGAGGCGGCAAAAGAACGATGCCGCCGATGCTGAGGCCATCTCCGAAGCGGCATCGCGCCCGACGATGCGCTTTGTCGCAGTGAAGTCCGAAGAGCAGCAGGCACGTGCCATGTTATTCCGCACCCGGGACCTGCTCGTGCGTCAGCGAACCCAACTGATCAACGCGCTGCGCGGCCATCTTGCCGAACATGGTGTCGTTGCACCGACGGGGGCAGCCTATCTCAATCGTTTGGCCGCCGCGATCAGCGACGAGAAGACAGGCCTGCCGGAACCCGTTCGCCAACTGGGCACGCTCTATCTTGAACAGATCGAGGCCTTGAGCGCACGTGTGAACGACCTTGATCGACAGATGCGGAAGGTCGTCACCGAAGCCGACAGCACGCGCAAGCTGCAAACCATGCCGGGGGGTTGGGCCGATTACGGCAATGGCAATCGAAACCTTCGCCCCGCCCATGACCATCTTTCGTCGATCGCGGGACTTCGCGGCATGGCTCGGTCTCGTGCCGCGGCAACATTCCACCGGCGGCAAGCAGCGGCTCGGCGCAACATCAAAGATGGGCCAGCGCGACATCCGTCGGCTGCTCATCACCGGAGCAATGGCCGTCGTGCAACATGCAAGCCGCAAGGGAGCGCCGGACGGCAGCTGGCTCGGTCGAATGCTGGCTAGGAAGCCGCGCATGCTGGTGGCCATCGCCCTCGCCAACAAGATGGCACGTGGTCTCTGGACCATAATGACGACAAACAAGGACTTCAAGAATCCGGCGACGGCATCAGCCTGAGTGCAGGCCGCGTCGGACACGTGGGGTGTGAGGAGGTCGACGAACAGTAAGGGCAATCGATCGGCAAGGTCGGGAGCAGATAAAGCAGGATGATTCAAAGGGCTAGGAAGCCCGAGAGCTTGATGTGCCTCTGCTCCGCGTATCGCCATACCGGCCAGCGGCCATGATCAGCGCCGCACCTTCAGGCCTGACACATGAAAGCATCCGATCACATGCTCAAGCCGTCCGAAAACACCTTGCACCAACGGGGGCATCCACACATGAAGCACGCCACAAGCCTGAAATCAATGGGTCTGGAGCCTAAGAAGGTGCCAGCGACAAAAAGGTAATCATGCGGCCAGAATAATATAATGCGACCTCGCGATGGATTGACGCTGCAAATGATCCAAGCAGATCGCTTCTGCCCAGTTTGTACTCTTTTCGGAAACATTCAGAAGAAAATATTGCGCTTTTGTTGACGATCTTCTCGGCCCTATGCTGTGCGTATCGCGGCAACTTCAGACGCAAAGAACAGCCATGCAGCACGCCAGTCCCAACGCGACAGTTCACCAACTCCTCGCGGGTTCGTTGATCAAACTGGGCGTGAGCGACCTGTTCGGACTGGTCGGCGACGCGAATCTTTTCATGGTGAAGTCCTATATCGAGACGGGGCATGGCCGCTATATCCCACTGACCCATGAAGCGAACGCCGTCCTGGCGGCGGTCGGCTATGCGCAGGTGTCAGGCCGTATCGGTGTCGCGACCATCACGCATGGACCCGCGCTGACGAATGTGGTCACCGCCCTGGTGGAAGGTGTCCGCGCGGGCGTTCCGCTGGTGGTGCTCTGTGGCGATACCCCGCCCGGCGATCTGCAACATCTCCAGAACATCGACCAGCGAGAGGTGGTTGCTTCCACCGGAGCCGGTTTTGTCGAAATGCGCGCGCCCATACCGCCGTGGTGGATTTAGAACGGGCCTTCCGGCTGGCCGCGCATCAGCGCCGCCCGGTGGTCTTCAACATGCGGGTTGATCTGCAATGGCAAGTCGCCGACGCAGGCCAGCCGTCGCCTGTTCTACCTCCTGAACTGCCCCGCGCCTCGGCAGCGTTCGAGCCGCTGGAGGAAGCGGCTGGAATGCTTGCGTCGGCGCGCCGCCCGTTGATCCTGGCCGGACGCGGCGCGATCTCGGCGGAGGCGCGGGATGCCATCCTGGCATTGGCACGGCGGATCGAGGCCCCGGTTGCGACCACGCTCAAGGCGCAGGGATTGTTCGACGGCGAGCCCTTCAATCTCGGCATCTGCGGCGGTCTCAGCCATCCTGTCGCCACCGACGCGATCATGAAATCCGATTGCATTCTGGCATTCGGTGCCAGTCTCAGCAAGCACACGACGGAAAATGGCGCCTATCTGCAGGGCAAGCGCGTCATCCAGATCCTGCCCGACATTCAGGAGAATTTCAGGATGGACCGCCCCGATCTGCAATTGATCGGCGACCCGGCGCTGACTGCCAATGCAATCATCAAATTGCTGGACATGGCCGAAATTCCCGGATCGGGGGCGACGGACGAGGATCTGCGCGCCGCGCTTGAAGCAGAGGCCCGCAACTTCGCGGTCCTTCCTGCGGCAGGGGTGACAGCCCCCGGCACGGTCGACATGGCTTGGGCCTTGCGCAGGTTGCACCAGGCATTGCCCGAAGATCGTGTGCTTGTGGCGGATCTGGGCCGCTTCGTGACCAGGGCCTGGCGGAATCTGCCTGTGAACAACCCGCTCAACCTGGTCTATACCTGCCATTTTGGCGGGATCGGCTGCGGCTTGGGTCAACTGGTCGGCGCCGCGACAGCGGCCGGCGGCCGCAAGACGGTGCTTGTCGCGGGCGACGGTGGTTTCCTGCTGTCCGGTTTGGGTGAATTGGCCACCCTGAAGCGGCAGAATGCCAATACGGTCATCATCGTCTGCAACGACGGCAGCTATGGCGCGGAACATGTCCAACTCGCCAGCCGTGGCATGGATGTCGCCGTTTCGATGATCGACCCGCCCGATTTCGCCGCCGTTGCGGCCGCGATGGGACTTCGCGCGCAGAGGGTGTCCGATGCGGACAGCCTGGCAACGGCCGCCGCGCTGGTCAAGGAATCGAGGGATCCCGTCCTGATCGACCTGCGCCTGGACGCCGACAAGATCGAGATGTGATTCCGATCACGCTCTCACCCCCGGGGGGTGTGGAACGCCAATCAAACGAAAACACGACCAACAGGAGAAAAAGATGAAACTGTCGCGACGCAATTTCCTGCAGGCAAGTGCGGGCGCATCGGCGCTTGCCGCACTGGGGGTGCCAGCTTTTGCGCAGAACAATCCCTTCATCGTCAACATGTTTGGCGGACGTTGGGAAAACGACTGGCGCCAGCATGTCATCCCGAAGTTTGCAGAACAGATTGGCCGTCCCGTCGAACTGGACATCGGGCTTGGTACCTCGTGGATCGCGAATTTCCGCGCGGCGGGCCCGCAGACTCCGCCTTTCGCGTCGGTGATGTTGAACGAACGCTACACCGCGATGATTCGCAACGAAGGCTATTTCGAGGAGCTGACCCCCGAGAAGGTTCCGAACATGGCCGACCTGATCGAACCCGCGAAGCTCAAGGGACATACCGGACTGACCGGGATGCTGGCGCCGCTGATCCTGGCCTATCGCACCGATCTGGTCAGCGAGCCGCCGCGCGGTTGGGCGGACCTGTGGCACGAACGCTTCCGGGGCCAGCTCGGGCTTTACAAGATCACCAATTCGGCTGGCGTCATGATGGCCCTGTGGGCGGGCGAACATTTCGGCTCGGGCCGCGACGATGTGGAAACCGCCGTCGCCAAGTTCAAGGAACTCTCGCCCTTCCCGCAGATCGGCTATTCCTCGCAGCTCACGCCCTTGATGATGCAGGGCCAGGTTGCCGTTGCGCCGCTGGATGTGGGCGAGGTGAAGGCCATGCAGGATCAGGGCGTTCCGGTTGACTATGTCATCCCCGAGGAGGGAATGCTGGTATTTGATCACTCGTTCAGCGTGTTCGCGCACCATCCCGACAAGGCACTGGGGCTGGAATATGTGAATTTCGTCCTCAGCCCCGAAATCCAGCTGTGGATGGCCGAGAACTGGCTGATCGCGCCGACGAACAAGATCGTAAAACTGCCCGAATCGGTGGCGAAATGGCCGCTGAGTGCCGACCAGGTGACCCAGGCGATCCGCTTTGACTGGGACGATGCAAACGCCGTTTCCGGCAAGCTGAACGACCTTTGGGAACGGACGATCTGAACCATGGCGACGGTCGAGGCAATAAAGCTGCACAAGCGCTATCATGACTTCGTCGCCCTGGACGATGTGACGCTTCGTGCAGAATCAGGGCAGCTGGTGACGCTCTTGGGGCCTTCGGGCTGCGGCAAGAGCACCACCCTTCGCTGTCTGGCGGGATTTCTGGACCCTGAAGGCGGGGACATCACGCTGGATGGTGAAAGCATCCTGAAGCTGCCTTCGAACCGTCGCGGCTTCGGTGTGGTCTTTCAGAACTATGCTCTGTTTCCGCACATGACGGTGGCCGAGAACATCGGCTACGGGCTGCGGTTGCAGAAATGCCCCAAGCCCGACATGGCGCGGCGCGTCGGGGAAGCGGTCGATCTGGTTCGACTCAATGGACTGGAAGACCGTCTGCCACGCCAAATCTCGGGCGGGCAACAGCAGCGGGTCGCCTTGGCGCGGGCACTGGTGATGAAGCCGCGTCTTCTGCTTCTGGACGAGCCCCTGGCGAACCTGGATGCGCGGTTGCGAGACGAGGTGCGGTGGCTGATCCGCGACCTGCAGCAGCAGTCGGGGATCACGGCCTTCTATGTGACCCATGACCAGTCCGAGGCGATGGCCATGTCCGACATGGTGGCCGTCATGAAAGCAGGTCGCGTTGCCCAGTTCGCCACGCCGCGCGAAATCTATCAGAAGCCGGTCGAACGCTATGTGGCGGATTTCACCGGCGAGGCCAATTTCCTGGCCTGTCAGTCGGTCGCGGAACAGGGTTCGGGACAATACCGGATCGAGGCAGGCGGCACTGTGCTGACAGTGGCTGGCGTCCCAGGCCTGAACGGTCGCGCGGAACTGCTTGTCCGCCCCGAGACATTGCGTTTGGCCGCCCCGGACGAGGCGGCGGATTTCACCGGACGTATCGTCAAGTGCGCCTTCGTGGGTGCCTCGCAGCTGTGCGAGATCGCACTGCCCGATGGCGGAACGCTGAAGCTGACGGCAGCGCCCAATACGCCGGTCCATGTCGGCGACGCGGCGGCGGTCGTGATGGATCGCGCACAAGCCTGGCTGATGCCCGAGGTGGCGCCATGACCGCCAAGACCCGCTTGCGACTGCTGCTGTCGGTGCCGGCCATCGTTCTGATCTTCGTATTCATGATCCTGCCGATCACGAACATGATCGAGATGAGCTTTCGCACGCCCGGCACAAGCGAGCCGTTCGGCCCCGATTATACCGGAATGCATTACACCCGCATTCTGGGGGACGGCTATTATTGGGGCGTGCTGGCCCGTTCGTTGCTGACCGCAGGGCTGGTGACGGTGCTGTGCCTGATCGTCAGCTGTCCGATCGCCTGGCATCTGTCTCGGGCGCGCGGGCTGAAGGCCGTCCTGCTTTACGCCTGCATCGTCTCGCCCCTGATGACCGGCGTCCTGGTGCGCAATTTCGGCTGGATGATCGTCACCGCCCTGAACGGCCCGCTGAACGAGACGCTGATGGCCCTGGGCATCATCGAACGTCCGCTGCGGCTTTTGTTCACGCAGGGGCTGGTGGTTCTGGCGCTGGTGCATGTCTTTGTGCCTTTCATGGTGCTGCCGATCAACAATGCCCTGCGCAATATCCCCGAAAGCCTGACCGAAGCCTCGGCCTCGATGGGAGCCAGCCGGATGCAGGTCTTCCGCGACATCATCCTGCCGCTCAGCTTTCCGGGCATCCAGCCGGGCATGATCCTGGTCTATGTCCTGGCCGTCGCGGCCTATGTGACGCCGGCGCTGCTTGGCGGGCAGATGGTCAGCGTGATGCCGACGCTGATCGTGGGCGAATTGACCGGGACGTTCCAGTGGCCCTTCGGTTCGGCGCTGGCAATCACCCTGTCGGTCTCGACGGTGATCGTGGTGGTGACATTCACGATGCTGACCTCGAAGCTGATGGAAAGGGCCAAGGCATGAGCGCGGCCGGTGCAACCTTTGGAAGCGGCCGCAGTGTCGGGCTGGGCTTTTCCCTGCTGATCGTGGCGCTTTACGTGTTCCTGCTGATGCCGCTGGTCACGATCGTCGGGGCGTCCTTCACCTCGGGCCTGATGATCGAGTTTCCGCCGCAGGGCTTTTCGTTGCAGTGGTATCAAGAGTTCCTGTCGCGCAAGGATCTGGTCGATGGGCTGCTGATGTCGTTGCGCGTTGCTGCGATCACCGCGGTCGTCACGACGGTCATAGCGGTGATGGCGGCCTTGGCGGGGCAGGCGATGGCGGGCCGCATGGCCGGCTGGTTCCATCTGGGCATGACCTTGCCGCTGCTGGTGCCGGAACTGCTGACGGCCGTCGGCCTGCTGTTCTTCCTTTACAAGATCGGATTGGGCAAGACCGTTCTGGGGCTGCAGTTCGGCCACATCCTGATGGCCTTTCCCTATGCCTATGTCTCGATCACGGCCGCCCTGCGGCAGGTGCCACCGTCCCTTGAGGAAGCCTCTTCCAGCATGGGTGCGACCGGCTGGCAGACTTTCAGGCTGGTGATCCTGCCGCTGGTCATGCCGGGGGTGGCGATGGGCGCGATCTTCGCCTTCATCAGCAGCTTTGATCTTTACACGATCTCGCTGCTGTTGAAGCCGATTGGCGGGAATACCCTGCCGCTCGCGCTGTTCGACTTTCTGACCTACGAATTCAAGCCCACGGCGGCCGCGGCGGCGACACTGTCGATCCTGCTGTCTCTTGTGGGTGTGGTGCTGGTGCAACGCCTTGTCGGCCTGCAGCGGGCCTTCTGACGCGCTTGCCCCAACCGACCCGAAAGGAAGACCAATGACGGACGATTTGGCCGGTCGGCCCCGGCTGCTTTACCAGCTTGTCAGTCCCCTGCACCGCACCGCAGGGCAGGCCGAAGTGGCGCGGCGCCTGGCGATGCTGCAAGCCTGGGCTCCGGGCTGCGATGTCGGGATCGCCTCGCCCCAGAACGGGCCGCCTGCCATCGAAAAGGCCAGCGACATCGCCATGGTCGTGCCCCATCTTGCCGATGCTGCAAGAACCTGGACCGCCTCGGGGCATCAGGCCGTTGTCATCGGCTGTTTCAGCGACCCGGGCGTCGAGGCTTTGTCCGAGATCTCGGGCCTGCCGGTCATCGGACCGGGCGAGGCGGGCATTCTGGCAGCCCTGCAACTGGGTGAGCGGTTCTCGGTCCTGTCGTCGGATCCGACACCGCCCGGACTGCGGCGGCGCATCAGGGGCATTGGCGCCGAGCCGATGTTTCTATCCGAGGTCCGTGTCGGAGGATCAGTCGCCGCGCTGATTGCCGATCCCGACCGCCACCTGCCTGCCATCGTCGATCAGGCACGCGGCTGCGTGGCCGCCGGTGCCGAAGTGCTGGTGCTGGGTTGCCTTGCCATGTCGTTCGCGCCGGGACTTGCGCAAAATTTGTCGCGGGCCGTGGGCGTGCCGGTTGTCAATCCCGTCATTGCCGGGCTGCGCGCCGCCGAGACCGCTCTTTTGTTCGGCGCCGGCCTGCGCCCGCAGACCATTATCGAAGGCTGACATCTTGAACTCCATCGACCCCGATTATGCCGACCTGCTGCAAACCGCGCGCTGCCAACCCGGACGGCGCGTTCCCATTCCGGATCTGGCCTGGCCCGAAGGCGTCAGATGCGCGGTGAACTTCACCCTGGATTTCGACGCGATGCTGTTGCGGCGGCTGCTCAACGAACCCTGGGGCCAGCGCGCCAAGGGCGAATTCGGCGGCCGGGTGGGGATATGGCGCATCCTCGACATGTTCGACGGACAGGATGTCAAGGTTACGGTCTTTACGCCGGGCCGGATCTGCGAGCTTTATCCGAAGGCGCTGCATTGCGCCGTGGCGGCCGGACATGAATTGGCCGACCACATGTGGGAACATGATGTGGCAACCGATCCGGTGATCGAGGAGGCGCATCTGTCGCGCACCCTGGCGGCCTTGTCCGGGATTTCTGGACAGCCGGTGATCGGCACGCGGTCCAGCCACACGCAGGCGCTGCTGCGGAACAAGGGCGTGCTCTACAACTCGTTCACCTCCGCCAGCCGAATGCCGCTTTACGAATACGACGAGGAAGGCGCGAACCCCATCCTGCAACTGCCGTTCCATTACGCCCTGGATGACGCGATGTTCTTCAGCTTCGGCTGGCTTGCCACGCCCAACCAGGCGCAGCGGATCATGGATGTGGACGAGGTCTTCGACATCTGGTGGCAGGCCTTCGAGCAGGAATACCGGCGCGGCGGCTATGTGAATTTCCTGCTGCATCCCTTCGTCTCGGGTCATGCCCTGCGGGTCGACATGCTGGAGCGGCTGATCCAGCGGATGAAGACCCTGCCGGGCGTGTGGTTTCCGACCTGCGCCGAGGTCGCGCACCATATCCTGACCCATTACCCCCTGCACAAGATCGAGGGATGACGCGATGCCTTGGAAGGACAACTATACCACCAGCGATGAGGTGGGGATTCGCGACCACGAAATCAGCTGGCCCCTTGGTCAGCAGATGGCCTTGGGTCTGACCGTCAACCTGAACCCGGCCGCAGCGGGCAAGGGGATCACGAAAAAGGATCTGGCCTATCCGACATGGCATTTCGGGATGCACGAGGGGCTGGATGCGTTCCTGAGCCTGTTTGCCCGTCTGAGCATTCGCGCCACCTTCGCCGTCCCCGCCCTGGTCGCCGAGGCTTTCGCGCCGCGCATCCGGCAGATCGCCGAGGCTGGCCACGAGATCGCCGCACAGGGCCTGATCGGCGAGGATCCGTCCTTGATGCAGCCCGGTCAGGAAGCCGCGCTTATCGGCAAGGCGACGGAAATCCTGACGCGTATCACCGGTGCCGCACCGAAAGGCTGGTTTGCCCTGCCACGTCCCGACGATGCCTTCGCCACCGGAACAGTGACGGATGACACAGTCCGGCTGCTGCGCCATGCGGGCTATACCTATTATGGCAACGGTATGGCCGACGATGCGCCCTATTGGTGGGTGACCGATGCCAGCCGTGCCCAGAGTCTTCTGGCCTTGCCCTATTATTACCACTTCGATGACACGTTCTTCCTGATGTTTCCGCGAGAAGGCACGGGACTGGAACGACCGGTCGCGCTGCTGCGCAACTGGCACGCCGAGTTCGGTGCCCAGTATCGGCGCGGACGATACTTCAACCTGTGCGTCTCGCCCGCGCGGTCCGGCTGGGCGCATCGGCTGGACAATCTGGCCAGCTTCCTGACCGAGGCCATGGAATACCCCGGTGTCTGGGCAGCCACAGGAACCGAGATCGCGGCGCACTGGCAGCAGCACTATCCGTCGGAAAGCCAGTTGAACCTGGAACCCTCGATCTGGCGCGACTATGCCGACAGTCTGAGTTGAGAAATGACAGGATTTGACAGCGAAACACTTCTGAACGGCCTGATGCGTTGGGTCGAGATCGACACCCCCACCGGAGACATCGAGGGCATCGCCCGCCTGATCGACCTGATCGAGACCGATATGCGCCCCCTTGGACCTCGGCTCGAACGCATTCCGGGCCGCGAGGGTATGGGCGAGCACCTGATTGCGCGCTTTGCGGGTGGACCGGGACCGGGGGTGCTTGTGACCAGCCATATCGACACCGTCTGCCCGCCCGGCGCGGTGGCAATCCGGCGCGAGGGGGATCGTCAGTATGGCCCAGGGATCGCCGACATGAAGGGGGGCGGCTTTCTGGCCTTGGCGGCCATTGCCAGTCTTGTCCGTGAAGGCCTGCCGCTGCCGGGGCCGGTCACGATGATCTGGAACAGCGACGAAGAAATCGGATCGCCCACATCCTCGATGCTGATCGCGGAAGAGGCGCGGCGCCACGGCGCGGCCCTGATCCCCGAACCCGCTCGCGGCGACGAGGCGATCACCTTCCGCAAGGGGCGCGCAAAGTACCGCCTGGATTTTACGGGACGCGAGGCGCATGCCGGCTCGGCCTTCCAGGATGGGCGAAGCGCCGTTTCCGAACTGGCACGGGCCGTTCTGGTCCTTGACGCCATGACCGATCTGGACCGGGGCACGACCGTCAACATAGGCCGAATTTCCGGTGGGACCGAACCCAATGTCGTTGCCGGTCGCGCCAGTTGCGACATCGACGTGCGCTTTGCCGACGATGCTGAAGGCCAGCGGGTCGAGGCAGCGATCATGGCGTATCAGCCGCATGACGGCGATGTCAGGGTCACGGTATCCGGGGAAATCGAGAAGCCCTGCCTGGCCCGAAGCAGCGGCACGATTGCGATGTTCCGGACCGCGCAACAGATCAATGCGGGCCTTGGCCTGCCGCTGCTGGAGACACGCTCGGGCGGGGGAAGCGACGGCAACTTCACGTCTGCGGCGGGGATTCCGACGCTTGACGGCTTGGGCGCCATTGGGGGTGACTGGCATTCGCCCAGCGAACATGTGCTTGTCGGACCGCTGGGGCGCCGCGCCGCGCTGTTGCGCGGGCTGATCTTACATTTTGCGGGCCATGCGCCCGATGCAGGGACATGACCATGAACCACCTGGCTGCATTCGGTGCGACCCGATCCGACATCAAGCCGCGCCACGCATTGCTGACACCGGAAAGCCATGAATGGATCACACAGCCGGATTGGCCTGGCGCGGAGTTGGCCTGGCTGATCTCGCCCGATCTGGGGGCGCAGCTGGCCATGGGGATCGTGCGTTGCGCGGAGGCTTACGAGGCCCAACCCCCGGCCAAGGGCATCGCGCGCTTCCTGTTCTGTCTCGAGGGCCATGCCCGCCTGACCGACGGCACGGTCCTGTCGCCCGAGGACTTTTGCTTCCAGCCGCCTGGCCTGGGTGGCGGTCTGCACTTTACGGCAGGAGCGAAAGCGGTTGTCTTCGAATGGCGGTTCCTGCCGCGCGGACCCTTGCCGAACCCTGTTCATGGCAGCCTGAAGAAGATCGCGGGCCGACCGCTGCGCGGTGATGATCGTTTGGTCGTGCAGAAGATGCTGCCCGAGGATTCCAGCTTCGACTTCGAGTTCAACATCATGAACTTTCAGCCAGGCGCCTCGCTGGCCTATGTCGAGACGCATTTCATGGAACATGGCCTGCTGATGCTCGACGGCGGCGGGGTCTACAGGTTGGATCGGGACTGGTATCCCGTCACTGCGGGCGACGCGATCTGGATGGGGCCGCATGTGCCGCAATGGTTCGGTGCCCTGGGGCGCAGTCCGGCGCGCTATCTGATCTGCAAGAACTACAACCGCTCACCCCTGTCGCCGCGTTGAAGCGTTTCGCCCCCGTACTGCGCAAACAGCGCCTTGATCGAGGCCGCAAAGGCGATCGAGGAACTGGTGGGCGTGCGCCCCGCCGCCCGGCAGCAGGACAGCGGCTTGTGGGTAAAGCCAGGGCTGTCCACGCCGATGAAGGCCAGTTGCTCGCGTTTGGTTTGCAGAAAACGTCCGATGACCATGCTGACACCCAGGCCCTCCTGCACCATCTGCCGCAGAAGCGTGAAAGAGTTCGTGTGCATGATCACGCGCACGTCCACTCTGGCGCGGACGAGGGCATCCTGGATCAGGTGGTGCAGCGACACCGAACTGTCGGGAAGGATGAACTTCTCGCCCGCAATCTCTTCCAGACGAACCTTCCGCCGCTGGGCAAGCGGGTGGTCGAGCCCGGTAATCAGATAGGTATTGCGATGCAGGACGGCCAGAACCTCCAGATCGGGAGAGGACGGGAAGTTGTAGCCCAAGCCGATATCGACGTCGCCCTCATGCAGGCGCTTCACGATCGCGGGGGTGTTTTCGACGATGATCGTATATTGCAGATGCGGAAAGTTCCGATGCAGGTCGCGCAGAATTCCCGGCAAAAGGTCCGAGGCGATGACCTCGTTCACGCCAAGCCGCAGGTGCCCGCGCTGCAAGCCTTTCAGTTCGTTCATCTCGTCCCGTGCGATCGCCAGTTCGTTCATCACGGACGCACAGCGATAAAGAAGGATCTGGCCTGCCTCGGTCAGTTCCAGCCCCGCACGACCCCGGTCGCGCAGGAACAGTTCGACCCCCAGATGCTCTTCGAGGTTGCGGATCTGCTTGCTGACGGCAGAGGGGGCGATGTTCAGGCGATCGGCGGCGGCACGAAAGGACTTCTGTTGGGCGACCTCGACGAAATGACGCAGGCCGGACATGCGGGCAAGAACCGAGCTTGCGACCATGGAAAGCCTTTCACGTCTCGTTCCAATAACGTGGTCATCATAAGCGGGGCAGGGTGCGGTGCAAGCTGACAGGAACACGATGACTGGCCAAGCCATCTCGTTACTGGAAACGTTGCTGGGAAAGGCAGGGGTGCTGCGCGATGCGGCGGACTTGGTCCGCTATGCGGCGGATGCAGCGGGCCCTGGCGCAGACCGTCCCTTGGCGGTGCTGCGCCCCGTTTCGACCGAACAGACCGCAGAAGCCGTTGCCATCTGCGCGGCGGCGGGTCTTGCCATGGTGCCTCAGGGCGGCCGAACCGGATTGTCGGCGGGCGCAGTTCCCCCGGCGGGTTCGGTCGTGATCTCGGTCGAGCGGATGCGGGGGGTCGTTGCTCTGGACCGCGATGCCATGACGCTGACTGCCTGGGCCGGGACGCCCCTGCAACAGATCCAGGAAGAGGCCCAGAGGCAGGGGCTGGATTACCCTGTTGATATTGGCGCCCGCGGCACCGCCAGCATCGGCGGCACTGTGGCGACCAATGCAGGGGGCATCCGCGTCCTGCGCCATGGCATGACACGCCGCCACGTGATCGGCCTGGAAGTCGTGCTGGCAGATGGCACGGTCCTGTCGCGCATGGGTGGTCTGGCCAAGGACAACGCAGGCTACGATCTCTGCCAGCCCTTCATCGGCTCAGAGGGCACGCTTGGCATCATAACCAGGGTCATGCTTCGGCTCTGCCCGCATGAGCCTCTTTCGGCAGTGGCGCTGCTTATGGTGGAGGATCATGCGGCTGCGCTGGAATGCCTTGCACAGGCCCGTATCCGCTTCGGCGAACGGCTCAGCGCCTGTGAGGGCATGTGGCCGGACTACATGGATGCCATATGCCGGACCTGGCGTTTGGCAAGCGATCCGTTTCCCGGCCACCGGGGTTTTTGCGTGCTTGTGGAACTGCGCGGACGCGATGCGGCGCAGCTGGACGGCTTCGACGATTGGCTGGGCGAATTGTTGGAACACGGCCTGGTCCAGGACGGCATTCTTGCACGCTCACGAGAGGATGAGCGAAGGCTCTGGGCCTTGCGCGAAGCCGTGGGCGATGTCGATGCCCCCATGGGTCCGCATATCAGCTTTGATCTGTCGGTTTCGCCCTGCCATCTTGGCCGCTTCTGCGCCGCCTGCGATGCGGCGCTGATCCTCTTGCCCCACGCCGGGCGGGTGATCAAGGTCGGCCACCTGGGGGACGGAAACGTGCACTTGCTGGTCGCCCATGACGGATCCGACAAGGCGGCAACGCTGATTTCCGAAGCGGTCTATGATGTGGTCCGTGCCTACCGTGGCAGCGTCACGGCCGAGCACGGGGTCGGCCGGATCAAGCGCGACTGGCTGGCGGCCTGCCGCGATCCTGCGGAACTGGCGGTCATGCGGGCGATCAAACGGGCGTTGGATCCACAAGGGCTGATGAACCCAGGAGCGGTGATCGACTGACCGCAGCATGTTTTGCAGTTTGCCGCCGCTGTTGCGAGCGCGATCTAAAAACTGGGCGGTGTGCAGGCGCTGACGACCTCGCAGACAGAGGTTCCGGTGTTTCGGAACCGGTGGGGAAGCGAACTGCTGAAATAGTAACCATCCCCTGCGTTCAGGACATGAACCTCGTCGCCGATCGTCACCTCCAGCGTGCCGCTGATGACGATGCCGCATTCCTCTCCGGCGTGGGACAGGACATGCCGGCCAGAACTGGTGGACGGCTCGTAATATTCGTGCAGCATCTGAATGTTTCGTCCGGGGCGCTGTGCCGCAAGCAGAAGATATTTGATGCCCGGCGCACCGATGTTCACATGCTCGCCGCGGCGAAACACCCGGTCCTGATCCATGGCCAGTTCGAAGCTGAAGAACGTGGCAAGGTCCATGGGCACCCCATCCAGGATCCGCTTGAGAACGGACACGGAAGGCTTCAGCGACATCGACTCGATCTGCGAGATGGTGCCGCTGCCCACACCCGCGCGTCGGGCAAGTTCGCGTTGCGACAGCCCTTTCGACTTTCGCACGATTCGCAGCCGCATCGCGACCAGCCGGTCTTCCTTGTCGTCGTGATCTCTGGCCATTGCTCTTGTGCTTCCTATCCGAAGCGGATCTTGGGCGATTACAGCAAAATCAACAACCTGGTTTATCCATGAAATCACCGTTGCATGGGCGCTACAGCCTGGCGACAATCCGGCACATGCCGCCACAGTTCCGTCGTTCAGGTCTGCCTGCGCGACCCTTCAGGAGCCTTCCCGATGTCCCTTGACCTGAACCAGAACGACCTTTCCCACGTTGTTGCCGCCGACCGTGCGCATGTCTGGCACCACCTGAGCCAGCACAAGCCCTATGAGACGGCCGATCCTCGGGTGTTCGTCGAGGGCAAGGGGATGCGGCTGTGGGACACGACCGGGCGGGAATACCTGGACGGGGTGTCGGGCGGCGTGTGGACCGTCAACGTCGGCTACGGTCGCACCTCCATCGCCGATGCGATCCGCGACCAGTTGGTGAAGCTGAACTACTACGCGGGCGCGGCGGGCAATGTCCCGGCGGCGCTGTTCGCCGAGAAGCTCATCCAGAAGATGCCGGGGATGGCCCGCGTCTATTACTCGAACTCGGGGTCCGAGGCCAATGAGAAGGCCTACAAGATGGTCCGCCAGATCGCCGCGCGCCAGCATGGCGGGCGCAAGTGGAAGATCCTCTATCGCGACCGCGATTACCACGGCACCACCATCGGCACGCTGGCGACATCCGGCCAGGACCAGCGGGCGGCGCAATACGGACCCTATCCCGACGGCTTCGTGCGGGTGCCGCATTGCCTGGAATACCGCGCGCAATGGGACGTTTCGAACTATGGCGAACGCGCGGCGGATGCCATCGAGGAGGCGATCCTGCGCGAAGGCCCCGACACCGTGGGCGCCATCGTGCTGGAGCCGATCACCGCGGGCGGCGGCGTGATCGTGCCGCCCGAGGGCTATTGGCCCCGCGTTCAGGAGATCTGCCGCAAGTACGGCGTTCTTCTTATCATCGACGAGGTGGTCTGCGGCCTGGGCCGCACCGGCACCTGGTTCGGATACCAGCATTACGGGGTCCAGCCCGACATCGTGACCATGGCCAAGGGGGTGGCCTCGGGCTATGCGGCGATCAGCTGCACGGTCACGACCGAGGCCGTGTTCGAGATGTTCAAGGACGACGCGTCCGATCCGCTGGGCTATTTCCGCGACATCTCGACCTTCGGCGGCTGCACGGCGGGTCCGGTGGCGGCGCTGGAGAACATGCGCATCATCGAGGACGAGGGCCTGCTGGAAAACACCGCGGCCATGGGCGACCGCGTGCTGGAAAACCTGCGCGCGCTGCAAGAGAAGCATCCGGCGATCGGCGATGTGCGTGGCAAGGGGCTGTTCTGCGGCGCGGAACTGGTGGCCGACCGGGCCACGAAGGAGCCTCTGGACGAGAAGCGCGTCCAGGCGGTGGTGGCCGAGTGCCTGGCCCAGGGCGTGATCATCGGCGCCACCAACCGCAGCTTGCCGGGGCTGAACAACACGCTGTGCCTGTCCCCCGCCCTGATCGCCACCCAGGATGACATCGACCGCATCACCGACGCCATCGACAAGGCTCTGGCAAAGGTGACGGGGTAGGGCCTCAGTAACCGCGACGGGGATCGACCATGCCGTCCAGGGGCTTTCCGGTCAGAAAGCGCCGCAAGTTCGCAACCGTCGCCATGGCCGAGGTTTCGGCTCGGGTATGGCCTGCGACATGGGGGGTGATGGTGATGCCGGGATGATGCCAGAGCGGATCGCCGGGTGGCAGCGGCTCTGGATCGGTCACATCCAGGAACGCCGCCGAAAGCTGCCCTGCATCCAAGGCCCGCAGCAGAGCCGCCTGATCCAGATGGCCGCCCCGTCCGACCTGCACCAGACAGGCCGCAGGCGGAAGGGCGGCGAACAGGTCGTCGTTCAGGATGCCGCACGTGTCTGGGGTAAGGGGCAGCAAGCAGACAAGAATGTCGGTCCGCGACAGGAAGGGGTGCAGCCCATCCGGCCCGTGATGGCACTCCACCCCCTCGATGTCCTTGGCCGAGCGGCTCCAGCCCGCAAGCTGGAAGCCGAAGGGATGCAGGGCGGCCAGCGAGGCCCGGCCCAGCTCGCCCAGGCCCATGATGCCGACGCGCCGCTGGTCGGGCCAGAGGATCTGCCGCGCCTGCCAGACCTCTTGCGCTTGCTGTCGGCGGTAGCCGTGCAGATCGCGATGCAAGGCAAGCACCGCCATCACCACATAGTCGCGAACCATCGCGGTGTTGCCAGGCTCGATCATGCGGACAAGGCGCGCCCCGGCTGGCAGCCTGCGGCTCAGAAGCTGGTCGATGCCTGCCCCTGTCGAGAAGATCAGATCAAGATGAGGCCAGCGCGCTGCGATATTGTCCGGGAATTCCCACGCCATCAGATAACGGACCTGCGCGGGATCCACGGCGCCGGGATCGGTCGCCAGCCGGATGCCTGGCAGGTGTTCGGCAAAGGCACGGGCGAAGGCCCTGGCCCGATCCGGGGTGGACAGCAGCAGGAAGACGGGCGCGGCGCTATCCGACGATGACATAGATCTTGCGCACGGTTTCGAGGGTATTCCACACGCCCCTGAAGCCTGGCTTCATGATGAAGCTGTCGCCGCCCCGGAAGGTCACGGGGGCCTGGCCATCCTCGGTCAGTTCGATCCTGCCCGACAGGATATGGCAGAACTCGAAGCTGTCGCCCTTGATCGATACCGTCTCGCCCGGGGTGGCTTCCCATATGCCGGTTCGGACAGGACCGTCGGTTGCCCCTTCGCGCGATCGATCCAAGGCCCAGGTCAGATAGGACGGATCGCCCGCGATCAGGCGGCCGGGCAACGCCTTGCTGCTTTCGGGCGGCGATGCAGGATCGTGGTCGATCTTTTTCAGACAGGTCATCATGTTTCCTTCGCAGGCCCATGCGCCATTGGGCAAGGGCAGTCTTGTGGGGGGCGATGGCCTGTCCATGACGGCCGCGCTCTCCCCTGGTGATTCAGCATCGTTCAGACGGCATGTCCCCTGATCCTTCGGCCTGCCGCAGGGCGGATGGGATCATCGCCGCAATGCGTTCAGCGACCATGATTGTCGGCAGGTTGGTATTGGCGCAAGGGATGGACGGCATGACCGAAGCATCGGCGATACTTAACCCGGTCACGCCGCGAACCGCACCATCCGGTCCCGTGACCGCCCAGGGATCGCCGCCCGCGCCCATTCGGCAGGTGCCCGAGGCGTGCCACGTCCCGCCGACATTGGCCCGGACGAAGGCTTCCAGCGCGGCATCGTCCGCCAGCAGCGCGCGCAGCGTCACGCCTTGCGTGACCAGCCCGTGGATCAGCGCCGCGCGCAGCGGACCCGCCGCATCCAGAGCCGCCGACAAGGTGCCGCGCTGGATCGCGTTCCAGCGTCCGGGCGCCGCCACGCGCGCCACGCGGGGCGTATAGCTGGTCGGAAAGACAGGCCCGCAATCCGAAAGGCGCGGGTCGGTCAGCGCCGCCGCGCCCATGCGCAGCGCCTGCTTGAGTCGGTCCAGATCGCGGCGATCTGACAGCATGGCGAAATCGATCCGGGGCGCGTCGTTCGGGTGGGTCAGTGTGACACGCCCGCGCGAATAGGACTTGTTGACCCAGAAGAAGATCGAACCGATCCGTCGGCCGACCGAATGCCAGCCCGACCGCGACAGGATCGATCCGTGCATGTCCCCCGCAGGGGTTCCCGGCAGACCCGAGGACCACCGCCACACCCCCTGTTCATGATGCTCGTCTTCGTCGCGCACCCGCAGGGCGGGGGGCAAATAGGCACCGATGGCGATCGAGGGATGTTCCATCAGGTTCGCGCCGACGCCTGGAAGATCATGGATCGGTGCGATTCCGGCGGCGCGCAGGGCGTCGGCCGGCCCGATGCCCGACCGAAGCAGCATGGCGGGGCTGTGGATCGCGCCCATCGACAGGACCGTGCGCGCCGCCGCGATGCGCTGGACCGCACCGGACGGGCCCGCGATGTCCGCCCCGGTCACGCGCCGCCCGTCAAGGATCAGGCGCATCGCCTGATGGCCTGTCAGGATGCGAAGGTTCGGCCGTGCGCGGACGGCAGCCGTCAGCCAGGTCAGCGAAGTGGGCTGCCTTGTCCCCGCATCCGATTGACCGACCGCACTGGGAAAGGTGCCGTCCAGCCATTCGCCGTTCTGGTCGGCGCGGACCGGATGGCCTTGCCCGGCCAGCACCTCTCTTACCCGTGCGACGAAGGGCGACAGGGCGGCGGCGTCCGGCCGCCGGATCTTCAGCGGACCGTCCTTGCCATGCAGGGGACCGTCGAAATCGCGGTCTGTCTCGATCCGGCGGAACCAGGGCAGCACATCGTCCCAAGCCCAGCCCGCCGCCCCAAGCGCCGCCCATTCGTCGTAATCCGCAGGCGACCCCCGGTTCGACAGCAGCGCGTTGATCGCAGAGCCGCCGCCCAGGATGCGCGCCTGTTCATAACGGCGCGGGGGGCCTTCGCCGTATCGCGCCTGCAATCCCTGCCAGATGTTGCGCCCGTCCAGATAGGCGCGGCCCGGATAGCGCGAGGTGATCTCGGGCGGGACATCGGGCAACAGGTCGCGACCTGCCTCGACCAGGGTAACGGTCAGGCCGGGCTGCTCGGAAAGCCGCGCGGCCATGACGCAGCCTGCGGATCCTCCGCCAAGGATCAGGATGTCGGTCTTCATTTGCGCGTCCGTGCGTTGGCGGCGACCAGCAGGACCAGGATGAAAGACACGCCGGTAAGCAAGGTCGAGATGGCGGCGATGGTCGGGTCGATCTCGTCCCGCAGGGCGGTGAACATGCGCTTGGTCAGGGTCTGGTTCTCGCCGCCCGAGATGAACAGCGCCACGATCGTCTCATCCAGCGCCGAGATGAAGGCGAACAACGTGCCGGTGATCACCGACGGCCGGATCTGCGGCAGAACGACCGTAAAGAACGCGCGCCAGCGGTTCATGCCAAGGCTGCGGGCAACCATCTCTTGTGTGGGGTCGAACTTTCGCAGGCCGACAAGGACCGAAGTGATGACATAGGGCATGCCCAGCATCACGTTCGCCAGCACAAGTCCGGTCATCGTGGCGATCAGTCCGACCTTGGCATAGACCAGAAAGACGCCGACGGCCGTTATCACCACCGGCACGACCAAGGGCAGCAGCAGCACGACCTGCAGGCTGCGGACAAGCTTTGACTGGGACATGTTCAGGGCATAGGCGGCAGCGGTGCCGATCACCGTCGCGATCAACGACGCGGCCACGGCCACGATCAGGCTGGTGCGCGCGGCGGCCATCCATTCCGGGCTGCCCAGGTAGGCCTGATACCAGCGCAGCGACCAGCCCGGCGGCGGAAATGCCAGGAACCGGGCGCTGGAAAACGACATCGGAATGACGATCAGCACCGGGATGATCAGCCACAGAAGGGCGATCAGCACGAAGGCGCGAACGAGAAGGGGCGATCCGGTCTGGTTCTGCATGGCTTACTTCGTCCCCATGATGCGCTCGAACGGGATCAGCATGCTGGCCAGCCGGAAGATCGCGAAGACGACCAGCAGCAGCACGACCGAGATGGACGAGGCCGCGCCCCATTCGTTGTAAAGCTCGATGTTGCGGGACACGAGCATCGAGACCAGGAAGGTTCGCCCGCCCCCCAGCAGTTCGGGCGTGATATAGAAGCCCAGGGTCAGCACGAAGACCAGCACCGATCCGGCAATCACGCCGGGCAACGACAGGGGCAGGTAGATGCTGCGGAACACCAGCCAGCCGTTGCCGCCCAGGCTGGCGCCGGCGGTCTCCAACTCGGCGGGGATCTTCTTCATGGCGGCGTAAAGGGGCAGGACCATGAACGGCAGCAGGATGTGCAATGTCGCCATCGTGGTGCCGAATTCGTTGTTGACCAGCAGCAGCGGCCGGTCGATCAGCCCCAGGTCTTGCAGCGCGCTGTTCACGATGCCGCGCCGTTGCAGCAGGATCAGCCAGGCATAGGCCCGCACCAGCACGCTGGTCCAGAAGGGCACCAGGACCATCCCCAGGATGATCGGGGGCCAGATGCCTTCGGATTTTGCCGCGACATAGGCGATTGGATAGCCGATCAACAGCGCGGCCAGAGTGACCACGAAGGCGATGCGGAAGGTCTGGATGAACGACGACAGATAGACGCTGTCCGTCAGGAAGCGCTGATAATGCATCAGCGAGAAGCCGTCCGGTCCCTGGAAGGACTGCCAGCCCATCCAGATCAGCGGCGCGATCAGCAGCATGCCGACGACGGCCAGCGCCGGCGTCAGCAGCGCAAGGATCAGGCGGCGTTCGCGGCGCTCCTCGGGGGTCAGTGTGTGGGTCATGGGTCCGTCGGCGGCTGGAACGGGGCGTCGGGGCCGCACCATCGCACGGCCCCCTGCGGCATCACTGCTGGACAAAGGAAGCCCAGCGTTCCTGCGCGGCCTCGCCCTCGGGCGAGCTCCACCACGCGGCCGAGTTCAGAACCTGAAGCGGCGCGTTCTGGGGCGAGTTCGGCAACTCTGCCGCGCGCTCGGGGCTGATCTTGCCGGTGTCATAGGCGGCCGGGTTGCCCGGCCCATAGTCGATGTATTCGGGGAAATTCGCCTGGATCTCGGGCGACATGGCGGCTTCGATGAACTTCATCGCGTCGGCAAGGTTCGGCGCGCCCTTCAGAACGCAAAGCGAGGTATATTGAAGGATCCCCTGGTTGTAGGTGAAATCGACCGGGGCGCCTTCGTCCATCACGGCGCTGACGCGTCCGTTCCAGGCCATGGTCATATCCACCTCGCCATCCGCCAGAAGCTGGGCCGACTGCGCGCCCGATGTCCACCAGACGGTGATGTGGGGCTTGATCTCCTCAAGCTTGGCGAAGGCGCGGTCCACGTCCAGCGGATACATGTCGGCGGGCGCGACCCCATCGGCCATCAGCGCGGCTTCCAGCGTGGCAAGCGGATGGTTGCGCAACGCACGGGTGCCGGGGAATTTCTCGACATCCCAGAAATCGGCCCAGGACTGCGGCGCCTCGCCGTCGCCGAAGGCTTCGGTGCTGTAGGCCAGGACGCTGGAATAGAACTCATAGGCGACCGAGAATTCGTCGCGCAGCTCCGCAGGCATGGCGGCCACGGACGGCATCACGGACAGGTCCAGCGGCTCGATCATGCCCTGCTCGCCGCCGCGGATGCAGTCTTTGGTGGGCGTGTCGATCACGTCCCAGATGGATTTTCCGGTCTCGATCTGGGTGCGGAGTTGCGGCCATGCGTCCGGCGAGCTGTCCTGCCGGACGGCGATGCCGGTCAGTTCGCTGGCCGGTTCCAGGATCGCCTTGGTCTGGGCCTCCTGATAGGCGCCCCCTTGCGAAACGAAGGTGATTTCCTGCGCCATGGCCGCCGTCCCAAGGAACAGGGTCATGGTGCAAAGCGCGGTTGTCGAGAACATGGTCTTCATCGTCATACCTTCCTGTCTGTTCGTTGTTGTTGTCGTTCACTTGCCGATCGCGTCGAGGAACTGGTACCAGCCGGCGACCAGCCGGACGCCCACCTCTCGCGCGGGGTAGAAGGGGACCGGGTTCAGCGGCAGCGCCCCGATCAGCCCGGCATCCGTGGGTTGGCCCGTGGCCAGGGCCGCGACATGGCGGCCCATATAGCTGGCCAGTGCGACCCCGGTGCCGTTGTAGCCCATCGCATAGACCATCCGGTCGTCCAGGCGACCCATATGGGGCAGGCTGTCCATCGTCATCGCGACAAGACCCGACCAGCGGTGCGTGACCTGAATCCCGTCCAGTTGCGGGAACTGCTTTCGCATGGCCTGCTCCAGCGCCGCGAAGGCCGACGCGCTGTCGGTCTTGCCGAAGGCGCCCCGCCCGCCATACAGCAGCCGGTCGCCGGACTTGCGGAACCAGCGCATCATGCGCCGGGTCTCGGTATAGCTGCGCCCCTGGGACAGCAATCCCTCGCCCGGTGTGCCGGTCAGCGGCTGGGTGGCGATCATGGCGGACCGGAACGGCACCACCCGGCGGCGGACCGGATCGGTCGCGGGCGTCAGGTCGGAATACCCGTTTGTCGCCAGCACCGCCTGACCTGCGCTGACCTGCCCCTGCGGCGTCAGCAGGCGCAGGCCGTCCCTGGTGCGCTCGATCGCGGTGACAGGGCTTTCGTCATGGATCCGCACCCCGTCACGGCGCAGGCCCGCCGTCAGACCTCGAACGAATTTCAGCGGATGGATGACGCCGCCATGTTCGTTCAGAAGCCCGCCCAGGAAATCGCCCGACCCGGTTTCGGCCCGCATTCCGTCGGCGTCCAGCATGGACACCGCATGATCGCCCAGGCTGTCCCGCAGCCAGGCGCATTCCGCCCGCAAGGTGTCCAGCGTCGCCAGGCTGTGGGCGCAACGCAGCGACCCGCTTTCGCGCCAGTCAGCCTCAATGCCGTAATGGGACAGCAGCGCGGCGATATTGGCGATGGCCTCGTTGCCGATGTCGTGCATCCGCCGGGCGGTGCCGATGTCCCACCGGCGGGCCATCTCGGCAAAGCCCAGCCGAAACTTTCCCGAAACGACCCCGCCGTTGCGCCCGGATGCCCCCCAGCCGATGCGGTTGGCCTCCAGCACGATGACGTCCACGCCTTGGGCGGCAAGCGCGCGGGCCGTGGACAGCCCTGTATATCCCCCGCCGACAATGGCGATATCGGCTTGCGTATCGCCCCGCAGGGGTTGCGCGTCGGGCGCGGGCCCGGCCGTGTCTCGCCACAACGATTGCGTCTGCGGCAGCGGGGGAAGCGCGTTCATCAGGCGGCGGCCTTTCCGACGTGCTGTGCTGCCAGTTCCGCGTCCACGGCGTCGGCCAGTTCCTTCAACGTCGTGAAGTGGTAATCCGGCGTGGTCACGACCTTGGGGACGGGCGAGGCACCGAAGCCTTCCTGTCCCGCGCGACGCTGGATCCAGCAGGTCGTGTAGCCAAGTTCACGCGCGATGCCGATGTCATGGTGCTGGCTTTGCGCGACATGCAGGATTTCCGACTGCTTGAAGCCGAAGGCCGACTGGCGCCCCTTGTTGTAGGCGAAGAATTCCGGCGCGGGCTTGGCATAGCCGGTTTCGTCGCAGGTCACGGCGTCGTGGAAGGGGCGGCCCAGCGTATGTTCATAGGCCGTGAAGGCCGTGCGGTCGGCATTCGTCATGGCGACAAGACGAAAGTTCTTGCGCAGACGGGCCAGCGCCTCGACCGAATCCGCGAAGGCGGGCCAGCGCAGGACCGAAAGCTGGAAGGCGTTGGCTGTCGCCTCGGAACTGTCGTAGCCGGTTTCCTGGGCGATGGAGAGATACACATCGCGGAAGGCAAAGGACGACCGGCCATAGAACTTGTCGCGACCGCGCAGATAGGGCTCGAAGATCTCGTAATCGCTGGCGGCGGCGGCCTTGGGTCCGCCCAGTTCGCGGATCGCGTTGAGCACGCCGGTTTCGAAGTCGATCAACGTGCCGACGACGTCAAAGGTCAGCACCTTGAAATCGGTGAGTTTCATATCATTGGTCCTGTCAGTTGCAGTGAAACTATTTGTCAGGCCGCTTGCGGCACGACGATGGTGTCGTCGGGATGCAGCGCCAGCGTCACCGCCTGGCCGCGTTCCGGCATGATCTGCCAGCCCGAATGGTTCGAGGGCAGGCGCAGGCTGACCGCGTGGCCGCCATCCAGCGTGACGAAGATGCGCACGCTTTCGCCTTGATAGACGGTGGAACTGACCGTGCCGGGTAGCAGGTTCGCCTCGGGCGCGGTAGAGGGTCCGGCCAGCGTCAGCTTTTCGGAATGCACAGTCAGGAACAGATCCTTGCCCGCCGGGATGGCATGGGCGGATCGCAGCGCCTTGCCGGACAGGGTCAGTATCCCTGCATCCTGCCGTGCGACCGGCAGCAGCATCGCCTCGCCGATAAAGCTGGCGACAAATGCGTTTGCAGGGCGATCGTGCAACGTGCGGGGGCTGTCGACCTGGACCAGCTTGCCGTCCTTCATCACCGCGATCCTGTCCGACATGGTCAGCGCCTCGCGTTGGTCATGGGTGACATAGATGATGGTCGCGCCCAGCTTGGCGTGCAGATCCTTCAGTTCAAGCTGCATCGTTTCGCGAAGCTGCTTGTCCAGCGCCGAAAGCGGTTCGTCCATCAGGATCAGGCGCGGCTCGAAGATCATGGCGCGCGCCAGCGCGACCCGCTGGCGCTGACCGCCCGACAAGGCCGCGATGGATCGGTCCGCATAGCCCGAAAGTTCGACCATGGCGAGCGCGGCTTCCAGCCTGGCGGGCCAGTCGGCCTTTGGCATGTGCCGGGCACGCAGCGGGAAGGTGATGTTCTGCCCGACGGTCATGTGCGGAAACAGCGCATAGTTCTGGAACACGATGCCGATGTCGCGCTTGTGCGGCGGCATGTGGGTGATGTCGGTCGCGCCAAGGTGGATGCTGCCCGAGGTGGGTTGCACGAACCCGCCCAGCAGCCCCAGAAGCGTGGTCTTGCCCGACCCGGACGGACCCAGGATCGACAGGAACTCGCCGGGCGCCACGTCGAGGCTGACATCGTTCAGCGCGTTGAAGGTGCCGTATCGCTTGACGGCATTGCGGATCGTCACGCCGACCTGGTGCGGATGCGAAGAGGCGTCCATGAGGCTCCTTGTTCCACGCGCACGACCGGCCACCCTCTGTTGGAATGTAAAAGCATCCCATCGTAAAGCGACGATGATCGTTGACCGCGTTCTTCCTGTCTGGGTTGTCGGGGCTGTATTCGCCCCGTTTCAGACAGCCTGCAAAAAAACCCGCTTGGCGGCAATTGAAAAAAAATCGTCACTGGTATTACATCATGTAATGAACAGTCCACGACGCCACCTGCCGTCCATGAACGCGCTGTTTGCTTTCGAAGCGGCGGGCAGGCTGAGGAATTTCTCTCGTGCGGCCGAGGAGTTGAATGTGACGCCTGCCGCCGTCAGCCGCATGATGCAGCGGCTGGAGGTGCATATCGGATCGACGCTGTTCCGGCGCAGCGGCAATGGCGTCACGCTGACCGAAGACGGCCAGAGGCTGTTCGAATCGACCAGCCGGGCCATGAATCTGATCGACGACACCTTGACCGAAATCGAGGCGCGCAGCCGCGACGCGGACGTGGTGACGATATCGGTTTCGACGGCCTTCACGACCCATTGGCTGATGCCGCACATGCCGCAGTTCAAGGCGGCCTTCCCCTCGGTCGACCTGCGATTCCAGTTGATCACCGGACCGCTTACCGGGCCGGTGAACGATGTCGATCTGGGAATGCGATTCGTTTCCGGGCCTGTCGCGGGCCATCGCGTCTTTCCCATCATGCCCGAGGTTCTGCTGCCGGTCCGGGCGCGCAGCTATCCCGTCGCCGATGCGCCGCACGAGGGCACGATCATCCGCCTCTCGGCGGGCCAGCCGCCCGGTGTGGGTGATCCCCTGGATGCGGAAAGGGCGACGACGCTGATGTTCAGCGACTATGCGATCGTGGTCCAGGCGGCGCTTCTGGGGCAGGGGGTCTGCTGGGGCTGGCTGAACGTCATCAGCCATTGGCTGCGCGAAGGACAGCTGGTCGCCGAAAGGCAGTCGCCCTGCCACGTTACCGATCGTGAATGCTGCATCATTCAGCGCAATCGCCATACCGAGCGGGCCGTGGTCGATGCGGTGCGCGAATGGCTTATTGCGCAGATGCAGGACGATTATCGGGCCATCCTTGCACGCTATCCCGACCTGGGCATTCCGGCCCTGTCCGCGTCCGGCTGATCAGAGCGGCCGGAACATCCTGGCTGGAAACGCTTCGATGATGTCAGGTTGTCTTGGTCATCGGGCGTCTTCCGATCCGGCCGTATGCCGTTCCAGCCGCAGGGCCAGGTGTGACACGGCGGCCTTGAACAGGACGGCAATCAGGATCGTGGTGGCAAGGGCCGCGAACATCTGATCGATCTTCATGCGGCCGCTGGCCTGGATCATCACCGCGCCAAGGCCTCGCGACCCGCCGACCCATTCGCCGACGATGGCCGCCGCCGGGGCATAGACGGCGGCGATCCGCAGCCCGCTTGCCAGGTCCGGCAAGGCGGCGGGAATGCGCACGATCCGCAGAGATTCCAGCGGCGTCGCGCCCATGCTCTCGGCCAGTTCGCGAAAGACCTTGGGGGTGCGTGCCAGCCCGTCGCCAAAGGCCGAGGCGACGGGAAAGAACACCATCAGCGCGACAATCGCGATCTTGGGCGCGATGCCATAGCCCAGCCACAGCGTCAGCAGGGGCGCGAAGGCGAAGATCGGGACCGTCTGGCTGAAGGTCATCACGGGCGTCAGCGTCCGGCGAAGGCCGGGCAGCAGCCCCGTCAGCAGCGCCAGCAGGATCCCCAGCCCCGCGCCGATGACAAAGCCCGCCGCGATCTCGGACAGGGTGGTCAGGGCGGCGCGGGCCAGCAGACCGGGGGCGTCCAGCATAGCGCGGCCCACGGCCAGGGGTCCGGGCAGCAGGAAGCGCGGGATCTGGAAGGCCCAGACAGCCAGCTGCCAGGCCAGCAGGACGCCCATGACGCAGCGGATCACCCCGCCACCGTCCAGAACTGCGCCTCCAGCCGGGTCGCGGTGGAGAAGTGGCCTTGCAACTGGACCCAGCGGGGCAGCGAGGGGGCGTCCAGCCCCAGGCGGCACTGCACCGCGCCGTCGATCAGGGCGGCGGTGTCATGGCACAGCGCCTGATAGCCGGCGCCGCCATAGGTGGCAATCCAGTCCGCGTAGTCGGGTGCATGGGGTTCGGCCAGAAGCCGCGCGCCGATCTCTCCATAGCCCAGGACGCAGGGGGCCAGGGCGGCGAGAAGGTCCAGAAAATCGCCGCTATAGCCCGCCTCGAGCACATAGCGCGTATAGGCCAGGTTCTGCGGCGCCTCGACGGCGGAAGCCAGGGCATCCTCGGTGATCCCGGCCCGGCCGCACAGCGCGACATGCAGCCGCGTCTCGGTTTCCAGCAGGGCGTGAACGGTGGCGGAACAGGCGCGCATCTCGGCCAGGGAGCCGGCCTTGGTGACCGCCAGCGACCAGGCGCGGGCGAAATGGATCAGGAACAGGTAATCCTGCGCCAGATAGGTCAGGAAGGCCCCGCGCGGCAGGCTGCCATCGGCCAGGGCCGCGACGAAGGGCGCGCGGACATAGGCGTCCCAATCCGGCGCGCCCGCCCGCCAGCGGGAAAAGCACAGGCCATAGCTCATGCGCCCGGATCCCTCGCCAGCGCACTGACGGGCAGCACCCCGTCGATCAGGCCTGCGTCGCGCAGGAAGGCCTCGAACCGGGCATAGCGGCCGTGATCGACCGCGCCGGGGCTTTGGGAAAAACGCGGCAGGGTGGCGGCCCAGGCCTGGCGGTTCAATTCGTCGTCCAGATCGGGATGGGCGTCGCGGAAAACCCGCCAGGCCTGGTCGGGATGGTTCAGGATGTAATGCGCGCCCCGTTCCATCGCGGCCACGAAGCGGGCGGTCGCGTCCGGGTCCATGGTTTCGGGATTGGCCAGCAAGATCAGCTCGTCATAGGCGGGGATGCCCTGTTCCTCGACGAACAGGCAGCGGCCCTCGGCGCCTTCCAGCCGCATCTGGGTCATCTCGAAATTGCGGAAGCCGCCCAGGGTGGCGTCCACCTGGCCGGTCATCAGCGCGGGCGACAGCGACCAGCCGACATTGACCAGTTCCACGTCGTCCAGCGTCAGGCCGGCACGGTCCAGCATCGCACCCATCAGCGCCGTTTCCATCCCCGGCACGGAATAGCCGACCTTGCGGTCCTTCAGATCCGCGACCGACTGCACCGGCCCGTCGGCAATCACCGTCAGGCAGTTCAGCGGCGTGGCGACAAGGGTGGCGATACGGGTCAGGGGCAGCCCCTCGTGGACCTGAAGATGCAGTTGCGGCTGGTATCCGACCGCCAGGTCCACCTGGCCCGAGGCCAGCATCCGCGGCGGATCCGAGGGATCGGCGGGCGCGGTGATGTCCACGGTCAGCCCGGCTTCGGCGAAGAAGCCCAGTTCCTTCGCGACGATGATCGGCGCGTGGTCGGGATTCACGAACCAGTCGAGCATCAGCGACAGATCCTGGGCGGCGGCCGGGCTGGCGGCCAGCAGGGCGAGGGGCAGGGCGAGGGATCTCATGCGGGGTCTCCAAGGGCGATCAGGGCAATGTCGCCCGGCCAATGCTGGCGCAGGCGGTCGGCAGCGGCCCAGGCGCGCAGGCCGGACCGGCAGGCGAAGACGACGCGCTGGCCCTGGGCCGGGCGCAGCGTGTCCGGCTGGCGCAGGGCCTGGGGCACGAAGGGCAGCAGGGCCTCATCCGGGCCGCGCAGGTCGATCGCCAGATCGTCGGGGCGGATCTGGCTGGCGGCGATGAAGCGGTGGCCGGTCTTGGGTTCGGGCGCATCGTCGAAGCGGAAACTGGCCGGGCGCAGACCGTCGAAGCAGATCACTTGGCCCAGGGGCGAGGGATCAAGCCCCAGCAGAACCGCCATCGCCATCTGCGCCTGAAGCGCGCCGATCAGGCCCGCCATCGGCCCCATCACGCCCGCCGTCGCGCAACTGCCCGCCTGCAAGGGCAGGTCGGGAAACACCGCCCGGACCGAGGGCGCGCCGCCGCAGAAGCCGCCGGCGAAACCCTCGATCCGCAACACGGATGCGGCGATCAGCGGGCGTCCGGCCGCAAGGCAGGCGTCCGACAGCGCATAGGTTGCGGCAAAGCTGTCGGCGCAGTCCAGAACCAGGTCGGCCTGCGCCGCCAGATCGGGCGCGTTGGCCGGATCCAGCCGCGCGACCACCGGAACGACGGTGGTGTCCGGGTTCAGCACGGCCATTTCCAGGGCCGCGGCCTGCGCCTTGGGTTCGCCGACATGGCGGCCATAGATCGGCTGGCGGTGCAGGTTCGAGGTTTCGACCCGGTCGGGGTCGACCAGGGTGATGCGGCCCACACCCGCGCCGGTCAGATAATGCAGCACCGGGATCCCCAGGGCGCCGGCGCCGACCACCAGCACATGCGCGGCGGACAGCCGGGCTTGGCCCGCGTCGCCGATCTGGGGCAGGACGGCCTGTCGGGCATACCTCATGGGGCGGTCTCCAGCCATTTGCGGATCCGCGCCGAAGGATCGGGGTTCAGGGTGATGTCGGTCACGGCGGCCACCAGATCCGCACCCGCCGCGAAGGCCAGCCTCGCCCGGTCCGGCGTCAGCCCGCCGATGGCGCAAAGGGGGATGCCGCCGATCCGCGCCTTCCATTCGGTCAGCTTTTCGACGCCCTGCTGGTGCCATTTCATCTGTTTCAGGATCGTCGGCCAGACCGGGCCGAGCGCCACGTAATCGGGCTTGCAGGCCAGGGCGCGATCCAGTTCCGCCTTGTCATGGGTCGAGACGCCCAGCCGCAGCCCCGCCGCGCGGATGGCGGGCAGGTCGGCCCCGTCCAGATCATCTTGCCCCAGATGCAGGAAATCGCAGCCCAGTTCGATCGCCAGGCGCCAGTGATCGTTGACGACCAGGATCGCGCCCCGCCGGCGGCACAGATCGCGGGCGCGGGCGATCTCGATCCGCAGGGCGTCGTCAGGGCGGTCCTTGATGCGCAACTGCACCAGCCGCACGCCCAAGGGCAGGGCGCGGGCGATCCAGTCCGCGCTGTCGAAGATCGGATAGAAACGCGGCAGGCTCACAGGAAGGCCCGCCCGATCACCGGGGTCGAGGGGATGGCCATGTCCGTCCGCTCCATCGGATCGGCCAACCAGGCAGCGCGCCCGGCGCGGATGGCGTCCGCCATGGCGGCAGCCATCGCCGCGGGATCGCCCGCGCGGGCCACCGCGCTGTTCAGCAGGATCGCGTCATAGCCCATCTCCATCGCCGCCGCGGCGTGGCTGGGCAGGCCGATCCCGGCATCGACGACCAGCGGCACATCGGGAAAGGCCGCGCGCAATGCCCGCAGCCCGTGCGGATTGTTCAGCCCCAGCCCAGATCCGATGGGCGCGCCCCAGGGCATCAGCACCTGACAGCCCGCCGCCAGCAGCCGGTCGCAGACCGTCAGATCCTCGGTGCAATAGGGGAATACCTTGAAACCGTCCGAGGCCAGGATCCGCGCGGCCTCGACCAGTTCGAAGACATCGGGTTGCAGCGTGTCGGCATGGCCGATCACCTCCAGCTTGATCCAGTCGGTGGCAAACACCTCTCGGGCCATCTGCGCGGTGGTGACGGCCTCGCGTGTGCTGTGGCAGCCGGCGGTATTGGGCAGCAAACGCACGCCCAACGATCGGATCAGCGCCCAGAAATCCTGCCCGCCCCCGGCCTCGCGCCGCAGGGACACGGTGGCGATGCCCGCGCCCGACCGCGCGAAGGCATCGGCCAGGATCCGGGGCGAGGGATAGCCTGCCGTGCCCAGCATCAGCGGGCTGTCGATTTCGGTGCCATAGAAGACCGGCATCGCTCAGCCCCCCTGCATCGGCGCCAGGGCCTCGATGGCATCGCCGTCGCGCAGGGGCGTCGTCTCGCGCAGGGCGGCAGGCACGAAACTGCCGTTCAGCGCGGTGGCGATGCGGCCGGTCAGGTCCGCCTCGGCCAGGGCGCCCGCCAGGGTGGTTGCCGCGACATCGCGCGGGGTGCCGTTAATCGTGATCCGCATCCATGAACTCCGGTCTGGTCTGGTGTTGAAGGTGGTCGGCCACCATGCGGGCGACCGCCGGGGCCAGCAGGAAGCCGTGGCGGTAAAGGCCGTTGGCGTGGATGACGCCCCCTACGCGGCGGATGCGGGGCAGGTTGTCGGGAAAGGCCGGGCGCGCGTCCGCGCCCAGTTCCAGCACCTCGGCCTCGGCAAAGGCGGGGTGCAGGGCGAAGGCCGCCGACAGCAGTTCCAGCACCGCCCGCGTGGTGGGCGGGCCGCGCCGGTCGCTTTCCAGCATCGTCGCACCCAGCATGAACACCCCGTCGCCGCGCGGCACGACATAGAGCGGCATCCGGGGATGCAGCAGCCGGACGGGGCGGGACAGCGCGATCTCGGGGCAGCGGATCACCACCATCTCGCCCCGCACACCGCGCAAATCGCATAGCGCGTCGCGGGCCGACAGGCCCCGGCAGTCGATGACCTGGCCGGTCGCCGCCTGGGTCCGGGCCAGGCGTTCCGACAGGATCGCCAAGGCTTCGCGGGGGGCCAGATGCGCTTCTGAATCGAAGAACAGCGCGCGGTCGAAGCGGGCGCCGAGGTCGGGTTCCAATGCGGCGATGCCTTGGGCGTCCAACATCCGGTGGCCCTGGCTGCGCCGGGCAAAGCGCGCCAGCGCGCCCGTATCGCGCGCCGGGCTGACGACCAGGGTACCGTTCCGCGTGACGGGCACGCCCTGGTCCCGCCACCAGTCGGCGGCACCCAGCCCGTGGCGCACCACCGCCGGTTCGGCGCTTTCGCCCTCGCACCAGGGGGCCAGCATCCCGCCCGCCCACCAGGAACAGGCCTGCGGGCCGGGCGCCTTGTCCAGGATCGCGGCCGGGATGCCGCGCGCGTTCAACTCGGTGGCGATGCAAAGGCCCATCACGCCCCCACCGATGACCGTGACGCTCATGCCGCCGCCTCGGCCCGGCACGGCCAGAGCGCGTGGAAATGATGCACCGGCCCGTTGCCGCCGCCCACCGCCAGGCCGTCGGCGGCCAGGATCGCGCGGTGCAGCCAGTCATGCGCGCGGCCCACCGCTTCGGCGACCGCCAGCCCCTGCGCCAGCCCCGCCGCGATAGCCGAAGACAAGGTGCATCCCGTGCCATGCGTGTTCCGGGTGCCGATCCGGGGCGAGGAAAAGCGCGCCACGCCCTCGGGCCCGGCCAGAAGGTCGGTGCAATCCGCGCCCGCCGCATGGCCGCCCTTCATCAGCACATGGCGCGGACCAAGCGCGCGCAGGCCGGCGGCCTGGGCCACGGCCCCGGCATCGTCGCGGGCCGGATCGGCGCCCAGAAGCCGCGCGGCCTCGGGCAGGTTCGGCGTCAGCACCCGCGCCAAGGGCAGCAGGTCGCGGATCAGGGCGCCGACGGCGTTGTCCGGCATCAGCACGTCGCCCGACTTGGCCACCATCACCGGATCCAGAACGATGGGAATCGGGCAGTCACGCAACGACGCGGCGACCGCCGCGATCCCGGCCGCCGATCCGACCATGCCGATCTTGATGGCATGGACCTGGATGTCGTCCAGCACCGCGTCGATCTGCGCGCGGATCAGATCCGGCGGGACCGGATGGACGGCCGCGACGCCGCGCGTGTTCTGCGCGGTCACCGCCGTGATCGCACTGGCGCCATAGCAGCCAAGCGCCGAGACGGTTTTCAGATCGGCCTGGATCCCCGCGCCTCCGCCGCTGTCGGATCCCGCGATGGTCAAGACGGTCGGTGTCATCGGCCCCTCCTTCGGCATGTCGGGCCGTAAGGGGAGGGCGGCGGCAGACGGGATACGGCAAGGCGCCGGGCGTCCGCCTATCCGTTCCCTCCGCCGGCATGACCCGGATCAGGTTCGATGGGTCGGCGCGCATTGCACCTCTCAGCCCCGCGACGGGACGCCCCAACGGATAGTGTTGCGACACGCTAGCCGTCTCTGCGCCGAACGTCCAGAGGATCCGTGCAGAACAATTTGCAAAAGGGAAGGCGCGTCGAGGAGCGGATCGGCACGACTGGGTCTGGGCGATCTTCTTCTTGCTGGACACGCGGGTGCTGCAATCGAACAATGATGGCGGCGCTTGATCATCTGCTTAGTCGCTTTCGGGTCAGAGAGGCAGGAAAAGGCAGCCTGCTGGAAAATTCTTCTACCTGGCGCTGATGCAGGAGAAACAAACCCCACTGTCGCAAAAGAAAGAAGAAGGCATGGTTCATTGTATGCTGCGGCCGGCTCTCTTATGGTCCGGCGCAAACGCCTGTGGATGCAGGAACAGGAAAGGCTCGCCATGTCTCGTCTCCCGTTGCGCACACTTGAAGATGCCCCCGCCGAAGCACGGCCTCGGCTGGAGGCGGCGCAGAAGAACAACGGTTTTCTTCCGAACCTCGTGCGCCTTCTGGCCAATGCGCCGGTGGCCCTGGAAACCTATCAGACCGTATCGGCCATCAACGGACGTGCCTCGCTGACGCTGGCCGAACGCGAAGCCGTGCAGATCACCGCTGCGGCGACCCATGGCTGCGGCTTTTGCGTGGCGGGCCACAGCGCGATCGCCGACAAAAAGGCGCATCTCGACCAGGCGACGATCAGTGCTTTGCGCGCCCTGGAGGCGGTGGCGGACGCCCGGCTGGGCGCGGTGGCAGCGTTCACCAAGGCCGTCATCGCCTCGCGCGGGAACGTCACGGATGCCGAACTGACCGCCTTCAAAAAGGCCGGGTTTGATGACCAGGCCGCGCTGGAGGTGGTTCTGGGCGTCAGCCTGGCGACGCTGTGCAACTTTGCCAACAATCTCGGCCGGCCCGAGTTGAACCCGGAACTGTCCGCCTATGAATGGCGGCCCCAGGTTTCGGCGCAATGACCTTTGCGCTGCCTGACGATCTGGCTGAATGGCTTGCAGGCTCGGCCGACGGGATCGACCTGGGTCGGATTCCGGCAACCGATCTGCTGCCGCGTCTGGCGCAGGCGGGGTTGGCCCGGATCGGCGTGCCCCCAGCCCTGGGCGGCAGCGGCGGCACCGTCATGGATGCCGTTCGGGCGGTCGCGGCGGTGGCGCAGGAATCGCTGGCTGCGGCCTTCGTCCTGTGGGGCCATCGCTGCTTTGTCGAATTCCTGGCCCGGACCCCGAACCATGTCCTGCGGGACCGCCTGTTGCCCGACCTTCTGGCCGGGCGGGTCGCTGGCGCTTCGGGCCTGTCGAACGTCATGAAATTCCTGGCGGGCCTGGAGCCGTTGCAGATGACCGTTCACCCCGAAGGCGAAGCTCTGGTCGTCGACGGCGCGCTTCCCTGGGTCACCAACCTGCGCGGGCAGGGCTTTGTCGTCGCCGCCGCCGCCGACCCGGCCGATGGCGGGCCCGCGATGATCGTGGCGCTTGCCCATGACGATCCCGGCGTTCACAGAAGCGCGGATCTGGCGCTGATGGGGATGCGGTCCTCGGATACCGCGTCGCTGCGGATCGAGGGCGTTCGGATCGGCCGCGACCGGATCATCGCCGCCAATGCCCCCGAATGGCTGCCGGGCGTGCGCCCCACCTTCATCGCCGTGCAATGCGGGATGGCCATCGGCCTTGCCCGCCGGTCCCTGGCCGAGGCCGGCGGCGCCGGAGGAGCGGGACGGGGCGTTCTGGCAGCCCCCATCGCGGCGCTTGGCGCGCGGCTGGACAAGATCGTCGCGTCGCTGAAGGCGGGCCTGGATTCGGGCGGCTTCGTCGCACGGCCCGCCGCCCTGTTCGAACTGCGCATCGCCCTGTCCGAAATCGTGTTCGAGGCGGTGGCCCTGGAATTGCAGGCGGGCGGCGGACGCTGCTATCTGGACGGTCCCGGCACGGGCTTTGCCCGGCGCTGGCGCGAGGCGGCCTTCGTGCCGATCATCACCCCCAGCACGGTGCAACTGCGCACGATCCTGGACGCCGCGGGCAAGGCCGCATGACCCTTTCCAAGGCTCGTCCCGTGCTGCGCGCCGCAGGCGTGACATTGCGCTATCCCGGTGCCGTCGCGCCGGTTCTGGAAGGCTTCGACCTGGAGCTTGCGCCCGGAGAGATCGTCTCGGTCCTGGGGCCCAGCGGAGTCGGCAAGTCCAGCCTGTTGCGCGTGCTGGCCGGGCTGCAACCGCCCGACGCCGGCCGGATCGAGATGGAGGGCGCCCCCCTGGCGGGCGTCCATCCCCGCCTGGCCATGGCCTTCCAGCAGCCCGGCCTGCTGCCCTGGCTGGATCTGGAACGCAATGTCGCCTTCGGGCTGGATTTCAGGCGCCAGCCGCACCTGCCGCCCGACGAACGCCGGACCCGGATCGACCGCGCCATTGCCGAGGTCGGGCTGGATCATGCGCGCCACCTGCGCCCTGCGGCGCTGTCCGGCGGCATGGCGCAGCGCGCGGCCCTTGCCCGTTGCCTGGCCCGCCAGCCGCAGGTGCTGCTGCTGGACGAACCCTTCGGCGCCCTGGACGAGGTGACGCGGGCCATGATGCAGGATCTGCTGGTCAAGATCGTGGCGGACTACCGAACCGCCGCCGTGCTGGTGACCCATGACATCGACGAGGCGCTGCTGGTGTCGGATCGCGTCATCCTGCTGGGCGGCAGCCCGGCGGGCCGGATCGGCGAATGGCATCTGGATCTGCCGCGTCCGCGCGAAGACGACCTGACCGCGCTTGGCCGCATCCGCATCGACATCGTCGCCACGCTGCGCCGCGCAACAAAACGCCATTGAAGGAGCCCGTCATGCCCACCGAGGATAGCCTGTTTTCCCGCCGCGACATCATGCGCCTTTCGGCGCTGCTGACCGCCTCGGGGGCGCTGCCCTTCCTGAACGCGCGCGCCGCCCGCGCCCAGGATCCCGACGAGCCGGTCAGGATCGGCTATCTGCCGATCACCGATGCCACGCCCCTGCTGGTGGCCCATGGCAAGGGCTTCTTCGAGGCCGAAGGGCTGGCCGTCGAAAAGCCGGTGATGTTCCGCGGCTGGTCCCAGATCGTCGAGGCCTTCCTGGCAGGCCAGGTGAATGTCGTCCATCTGCTGTCTCCGATCACCGTCTGGGCGCGCTATGGCAGCCAGATCCCGGCCAAGGTGGTGGCCTGGAACCACACCTCAGGTTCGGCGCTGACGGCGGCGAACGATATCGGCACGATCGCGGATCTGGGCGGCAAGACCGTGGCGATCCCCTATTGGTATTCGATCCACAATGTCGTGCTCCAACGCCTTCTGCGCGAGAACGGGTTGAAGATCGTCACCACCGGCACGCCTGCCGCCGACGAGGTCGCGCTGTCGCTGATGTCGCCCGCCGACATGGTGCCTGCACTGGCGGCGGGCCAGATCGCCGGATATATCGTGGCCGAACCCTTCAACGCGGCGGCCGAGATCAACGGCATCGGCAAGGTGCTGCGCTTTACCGGCGACGTCTGGAAGGATCACGCCTGCTGCCTGGTCTTCATGCAGGAGCAGGATCTGGCCCAGAGGCCGGAATGGTCGCAGAAGGTCGTCGACGCGATGGTCAAGGCGCAACTGTGGACGCGCGACAACCGGGCCGAGACCGCGCAGCTTCTGTCGTCGGCCAACCCGCAGAAATACACCCCCCACAGCCCCGAGATCCTGGCCCGCGTCCTGACGCCCTCGGATGCCGATACCCAGGGCTATGTCGCCTCGGGCGCGATCCGGCATCCCGACTGGAAGGACAAGCGCATCGACTTCCAGCCCTATCCCTTCCCGTCCTATACCGAAGAACTGGTGCGGATGCTGAAGGATACCGAGGTCGCGGGCGAGCGCGGCTTTCTGAGCGACCTCGACCCGACCTTCGCCGCGACGGATCTGGTCGATGACAGCTTCGTGCGCAAGGCCCTCGAACGGGTCGGCGGGCTGCCCGCTTTCGGCCTGCCCGAGGGCTGGACCCGGTCCGAGGTCGTCCAGGCGTGAGGATCAGGGCGCAGGGCGCGGTGCTGGGGCTCGCGGGGATCGGGCTGCTGCTTCTGGCCTGGTGGATCGCGACCGACGTGATCGCCGGAGACAGTAGCTTTGCGCGGCGCTTTTCGCCCACGCGCACCTTTCCCGCCCTGGCCCGGCTTCTGGCGGGGTCCGACCTGTGGCTGCATATCGGGCAGAGCCTGCGGCGCGTCCTTGTCGGGCTTGCCGCCGCCCTGGCGGTCGGCGTGCCCCTGGGCCTGCTGATCGGCGCGTCGCGCCTGGCAGAAGCTGCGGCCACACCCGCCTTGCAGTTCCTGCGGATGATCTCTCCGCTGTCCTGGATGCCGATCGCGGTAATGGTTTTCGGTGTCGGCGACGCGCCGATCTACTTCCTGCTGGCTTTCGCGGCCGTCTGGCCGATCCTGCTGAACACCGCCGCGGGCGTGCGGCAGTTGGACCCGCAATGGCTGCTGCTGTCGAAAAGCCTTGCCGCCACCCGCTGGGAAACGCTCAGCCGCGTCATCCTGCCGGGCGTGCTGCCCCAGGTGCTGACCGGATTGCGGCTTGCCATCGGCATCACCTGGATCGTCCTGGTCCCGTGCGAGATGCTGGGCGTGCAGGCAGGGCTTGGCTATTTCATCCTCGATACCCGCGACAGGCTGGCCTATGACCAACTGATGGCGGTGGTGCTGATGATCGGTATCCTGGGATACATGCTGGACGCACTGGCACGCACTGCCATCCGCCGCGTGGGGGTGCTGTAGGTCAGCTCAGGCCCCCTTGATCAGGGGGGACGTGCTAGCCCGAATTCGACTTCGGTTGTCGGGAAAATTTCTCGCGTCTGTGGCCGCGTCCGAGGAGGTTGGCCTTGAACACCTCCGCAGGCGTCCGGAAGCCGAGGCATTTGCGCCGCTTGGCGGTCAGGCCGGCACAGAGCTGGCGGAGTTCTTTCGGAGAGAGCAAGTTCGGATCGGTGTCGCGGCATAGCCGTCGTCTGAGAATCAACGCGGTGGCAAGTCCCGTCAGTTCTATATAAGTTCCATAACTCGGATTATTGACGATAAGCAACTTGGGGAGGCACATTCCATTCTGGAATGCATCACTCGATAGTTTCCTGAAGCTATTCAGGAGGATGTGATGAGGCGCCCTTTCACCAACCTGACGCTGGACGAACGCCGCGTG